>JANXCY010000019.1:0-29530 GCA_025060135.1 Anaerolineae bacterium
GATGGCCGAGTCGGCCGCGGCCGGGGAGCCGTGGATGTAGGAGTAGTTCCCCGCGTTCCCGGCGCTCGCCACCACGATCACCCCCAGTGCCGAGGCGTTGTTGACGGCGATGATTTCCGGATCCGTGGGGTCGTTGGGGCCGTAGGTTGAGCCCAGCGACATGTTGATGACGTCCACGCAGTCGGAAACGTCGCCGTCCCCGTTCGGGTCCATCGCCCACTCAATGGCGTCAAGGACCAGGTTGGTGGACCCGGCGGGTTCGCCGAAGACCTTCAGGGCGTAGAGCAGGGCCTTCGGGGCCACACCGGGGCCAAAGACGCCCTCCACGCCGATACCGGCCGCCGTGGAGGCCACATGGGTGCCGTGGCCGTCACCGTCTATGGGGTCAGGGTCGGGAACCGGGGTGTTACGGGCCGGGTCCGTAGACCTGGCATCGTAGTTGGGGCCCGCGAAGTCGTACCCGCCGATGACTTTGGCCGTGGGGAAGGTTCCCGGCTCTATGACCTCGTGGTCATCGTTGGCATAGTCGTCCGGATCCCCACTACCACCCAGCGCGGCGTGGTAGTAGTCAATGCCGGAATCAATGATGGCGATGGTGACCCCCTCGCCGTCATAGCCCAGGTTCTGCCACACCTGGGGGGCGCCGATTAGGGGGACACTGACGGAGAGGTCCAGACGATGTTCGGGAGCCCGATGGATGGCCTTGACGCCGGGGAGGTTCCGAATCTGGGCCAGTTGGCGCAGCGGGACCCGAACCAGGAAGCCATTGTAGACCTTCTGGTAGCGGGAGATGACACGGGCCCCCCTTGCCTTCAGTTGGGGCTCCAGTTTGTCCTGGGCCTGGCGAAGGGTCTCCACATATCCCTTCTGGGCCGCTGCCGACATCGCGCCAATGCCGCCTCTCTCGGCCAGTTTGGCCGCCAGCGGCGGCGCCTCCAGTTCTACAATAACGGCGACCTCACGGTCCACGAAGGGCTCCAGAGCGCGTGGCACCCACCCGTTGTTGAGGAGGATGAACTCCTCCACTGTCATCCCGTCTTCAAACAGGGCGACGATTTCGGGGGGAACCTCCTCCAGTCCGAGAGGGGGGACACGGGGAGCGCGGTTGATCTCTGGTTTCGGGGGCTGCTGGGCCGGAGCGGCGGAGGGCTTTGCTGTCGGCTGCGCGCCCACGGTCGCTGCGGCCATACTGAGCACCATTGCCAGCACGACCAGCAGGCTGGACCAGCGCCAGGGAGCGCTCCTACTCATGGTTACCTCCTTGAGGGTTTGCAGTGGAGATTCATGTTTCCCGTGATCCGTGAAACGGGATATGTGAGAGTAATACGCGGTACGTGGTGCGTGTTCCGTATGCCGTTCGGATATCACCCCCTTTCTTTCGCAGGTTTAGGGCGGAGAAAAAGGGGAGGGCCGGGGGGAAAATCCTCGCGGCCCTCGCGTGCAATTCTGTCCGGTGTTGGTGGCCGGATACGTCCCCGCTCCCGGAATGAATCCTCCGTTCTGGGGCATGTTCATCCGGACGGGTGGGAAACTATTTCAGAGTATATATACCATATTGCTTCTCAAAAGTCAAAAACGTGTAGAGCCGGGGTGTCCCAATTTTGTCGGGCGTCGGTCCGCCGCCACTGATCGCCGATACAGTTGCCCTTCTTGGGCCTTCGGCCAGGTGGCTTCCCGTCGTTCACCACCCGGTCGGCCTTTGTCGACCCTCTATCGGGCATCCGCAAAGGCTGATGCGGGGCACTCCATGTCCAGGAAGGCGGATTCCCTATCCGCGCCTCTGGCAGGACGATTCCGACAGCAATGGGACACACCCTCAGAGCGGGTCTCCGGTTCATTGCTGTCGTTTCCCCGCGGGGGTAGTTCGGGTATCAGAGAATCTCTCGTGCCCGTGCGATGTCCTGCTGAATCTGGTCCACCAGCGCGTTCAGGCTGGGGAAGGCCTGTTCGTCCCGCAGGCGGGCTATGAAGTCCAGTGCCAAGGTCTGGTCGTAGAGGTCGCCCTCAAAATCCAGCAGGTGGGCTTCCACGGTGAGGTGGTCAGGGGCAATGGTGGGGCGGACTCCCACGTTGATCACCGTTGGCCATGAGCCGGCTTCCCAGGTGTGGGCATATCCGGCATAGACACCGTTGGCGGGAAGGAGTCGGTCTGGGGGAGGGATCAGGTTGGCCGTGGGGATGCCTATCTGTCGGCCCAATCCCCGTCCTCGCACCACTTGCCCGGTCAGGCGGTACGGGCGACCCAGGCAGCCGTTGGCTTCCTCTATGTCTCCAGCGGTCAGCGCAGCCCGAATACGGGTGCTGCTGACCACTGCTCCTCGCCATCGCAGCGGCTCCACGACCCGAACAGCAAACCCTTCCTGGGCTCCCAACTGTTGGAGAAAAGGGACGTTGCCCTCCCGGCGATGACCGAGGGCAAAATCCGGCCCCACCCACAGTTCCACCATGTGCAGGTGGTGGCGCATAAGGTGGATAAAACGGGTCGCCGGAGTACCGGCCACCGTCGGGGTAAAGCGCAAGACTACCAACACGTCCACTTCCAGGTCGGCGATCAGGGCAGCCCTTTCCTCCAGCGTGGTCAGCGCGGCCGTGGGTCTGCGGCCCAGAAGGGCACCGGGGTGGGGGTCAAACGTCAGGACGACTGCGATTCGTGCGGCCTCATGGGCGGCCCGGACCATAGAGCCGATGAGGTGTTGATGGCCCCGGTGCACTCCATCAAAGGCCCCGATGGTAACGTGAGAGGGAATGGAGAGATTCAGGGATTCCAGGTCGTGGGTAAGTTCCATCGCGGGTTGCAGGGAGGCATATCTTGCCTGGACGTCAGCATCGGGCCAGGGCCAGCGCGCGAGCGGCGGCTTCCTGTGGGGTATCCACGTAGATCACGGGCGCAGGGGGATGCCCCTCGCGCCGGATTTCCCAACTTCCCAGTGTGACCACCGGGACTCCGAACAGCAGGGCAAAGGCGATCTCACTGAGCGTGCCGTAACTTCCCCCCACTGCGACCACCGCATGGGCCGTGCGGGCGATGATGACGTTACGCGCCTCCCCCAGCCCGGTGACGATCGGAATATCCACGTAGGGATTGGCTTCGCGGCGGTCGGGGCCGGGGAGGATACCGACCGTCAGGCCACCAGCGGATTTGGCGCCCCGACACGCGGCCTCCATCACACCTCCCCGTCCACCACAGAGAAGGATGGCACCTCCTTCTGCCAGTGCGCGACCCACTGCTTCGGCGGCGGCTTCCTCCTCCGGTGTCGGCGCCGTGCCTCCAATCACGGCAATAATCGGGCGGAATGGGGTCGCGGGTGGCATATCTTCATCACCCGGCGGTAAGGGCCAATTTTCAGAGCAGAACCTTGCGCGGATGCCAGGTGCCCCGGTCCGGGCGGTACTCCATGACCGCCAGCAGACGGCCATCAGGGCCATAGGCACGGGCAATGGCAGGAGTCTGCAACTCCTCGGGAGCAACGGATGACGGAATAGCGATGTCCCCACCGTGGCGAATGGCCCGGGCTCTGGCTTCATCCAGGTACAGCGCGGGGTACCGCGCCAGCGCCGTATCAGGTGGCAGCAATAGCGCCGGAAGCGTCTCCGGTGTAACCGTTTCCAGTTCAACGGCGTCTTCCAGCCGGAAATCGCCGCTGGCCAGCCGAATAAGGCCCGTCAGGTGGGCGCCACACCCCAACGCTTCCCCCAAGTCGCGAGCCAGAGCCCGGATGTAGGTGCCAGGCGAGCAGAGCACCTCCAGGGTTAGTTCCGGTGGCTCCCAGAGGGTCAGGTCCAGGCGGTAAATCTCCACCGGGCGGGGCGGGCGTTCCACCATCCGGCCCTGCCGGGCCAGCCGATATAGGGGCTGACCACCCCGCTTCAGGGCCGAGTATACCGGCGGGACCTGAAGGATGCGCCCCCGGAACTGTTCCAGCGCGGCTTCCACGGCGGCCCGGTCGGCCTGGACAGGCCGCTCGGCGATGATGGTGCCCTCCGCATCGTCGGTGTCGGTGGTGATGCCCAGGCGGATGCGGGCGCGGTAGAGTTTGGGGGAATGCATCAGATATTCGGCCAGACGAGTGGCCCGGCCCAGGCACAGGAGGAGGACACCGGTGGCCATCGGGTCCAGTGTCCCCGCATGGCCCACTTCCCGTTGCCGGGCCACGGCGCGCACCCGCGCGACCACATCATGGGAAGTTAGACCGCGCGGCTTATTCAGGTTTAGGATGCCGTCCATTCCGGCTGACCATCGTCCAGTTGTCCAGAGCGGCGCAGTTCTTCCAGGCACGCGATGGTGGTCCGGACCGCCTCTTCCAGAGGCGGGTTGGCCTCAAAACCGACAGCCATCTTGTGCCCGCCGCCGGTAGGGAATGAACGGGCCAGCGGCACCAGGTTGATCCCGGGCTTAGCGCGGGCGCTGATCCGTATCATCCCTCCTTCCGGCCGCTCCCGGAAGACCAGAGAGATGCGCACATCCGCCGCGTCCAAGATGAAGTTGGCCAGTCCTTCGGTATCCTCCATGGTCGTACCGGTCGCGCGGTACATTTCCCGGGAGATGGAGGTCCAGGCAATGCCGTCTCGGACCTCCATGCGGGTCAATGCCTCACCCCATAGTCGGAGGGCTTTCAGGGGATGCTGGCCCCGGTAGGCTGTCATCACTTCGTAGAGGGAACCGCCGCGCTCCATCAGGCATGCGGCGGCCCGAAGGGTCTCCGGACGGGTATCCGGAGTGGCAAAGGCACGGGTATCAAACACGATGCCTGCCAGCAAGCAGGTCGCGGCAGAGGGGTCTATTGGGACATCTAGGGCCTGGGCTAGCGTCAACACCACCTCTGCGGTGGAAGCCTTCTGGGGGAAAACGATGTTGAGATGGCCGTATCCGGTGTTGCTTTCATGGTGGTCCACCACCAGGAGCGGGACGCGCAGGTGGCGGACGGCATCGTACAGTGGGAGGCCAATTTGGCTGGGTTCTCCAGCATCGACAGCGATGACCAGGTCCGTTTCCGGGTCGGGCAGAGCGGCGACAATCTGATCCAGCCCCGGCAGGAAGTTCAGACCAAAGGGGATGGAATCCAGCAGATAGACGATAGCCTCCTTGCCCATTTGCCGCAGGATGTGGGCCAGCCCCAGGCTGGAACCCAGCGCATCGGCATCGGGTCGCTCATGGGTAACGATGGCAATCCGGTGGGCCTGCCGGATGTACCCGGTTATCTGATCCAGAACAGTGGATGGGGAGGAAGCGGGATTCATAAGGGATCTCCCGGGAGTTCCTCCGCCCGCAGCCGGTCAATCAGGCTGGCAATTCGCTCGCCCCGCTCTATGGACGCATCCCAGTGGAAAACCAATTCGGGGGTGTTGCGTAACCGTAGCCGCCGCCCCAGTTCCCGGCGGAGAAAACCGGCCGCACTCTGAATGGCCGCCAGGGCTTCGGTCTGCCGCTCGGAGCCCCCCAGCGCGGTGAAGTAGACATGGGCCCGGGTGGCATCCGGGGTAACCTCCACACCGGTGATGGTCAGCATCTGCAGGCGTGGGTCGTTGACCTGCTTTTGCAACAGGTCGGTCAGGTGGGTTTGAATCAGATCAGCTGCCCGCTTCTGGTATTTTTTGCCCATCGGTTCATCATCGGTTCGCGGCCAGCAGCCTGCGCAGGACAGGCCAGCGGCCTGCGTTACCTGTGGGGCAGGCTGTTAGCCTGGGCACTCCAGGCCAGCGGCCTGCGCTATTGGGCTTAACTCTGGGCCCGTTCCTTGACGTAGAATTCCAGGATGTCCCCAACCAGGATGTCGTGGAATCCTTCCAGGCCGACACCGCATTCGTAGCCAGCTTTCACCTCGCGCACGTCTTTGGCGAACCGCTTCAGCGAGGCAACGGGACCGTCAAACTTTTGCTCTCCCTGGCGGAAGAGGCGGGCACGGGCATTGCGACGCACTTCTCCTTCCAGGACGTAGCAACCAGCCACTCGTCCGACTTTGGGGATCTCAAA
The DNA here is from genome assembly GCA_025060135.1 of Anaerolineae bacterium. Taxonomy (GTDB): domain Bacteria; phylum Chloroflexota; class Anaerolineae; order B4-G1; family DUEL01; genus SpSt-77. The sequence continues at coordinate 5,972 of JANXCY010000019.1, forward strand.
GGTCGCCCGTACCTCCGCTTTGCCGATGGTCCTTTCCACATACGTGGGTTCCAGAAGCCCCTTCAGGGCCAGTTCCACTTCGTCAATCAACTGGTAAATCACATCGTAGACGCGGACGTCTACCCCCTCGTTCTCGGCCAGCCGACGGGCCGCGGGGTCCATCGTTACCTGGAAGCCGATGACGATGGCCCGCGAGGCAATTGCCAGGTTGATGTCGGACTCGGTGATGTCGCCCGCTGCGGCGTGGATGATGTTGACTTTCAGGTCTTCGCTGCCCAGTTTGGAGAGGGAGGAGACAATGGGCTCAATAGAGCCCTGGACATCGGCCTTGATGATGAGATTCAGTTCTCTGACCTGTCCCTGACGGATGCTCCGGGAGAGGTCGTCCAGGGTGAATCGGGTGGGGCGGGCTGCCCGGGTTTCCTGTTCCTGTCGTCGCTGGGCGGCGATCGCGCGGGCGACTTTTTCGCTTTCCACCACCTCAAAAATGTCCCCGGCAGTAGGGACATCCGAAAGGCCCAGGATGACAGCGGGGGTGGAGGGAGGGGCTTCCCGGATGGGTTTGCCGTGGCTATCCAGCATCCGGCGCACCCGTCCATACACGGTCCCAGCGACCACCGCGTCGCCCACGCGCAGGGTGCCGTTCTGGACCAGGACAGTGGCTGTCGGGCCCATGCTGCGGTCCAGTTGGGCCTCCAGAACTGTGCCGACGGCGGGACGATGGGGGTTGGCCCGGATGTTCTGTTCTTCGGCGACCAGCAGGATGGTCTCCAGCAGGTCCTCCAGACCAATTCGTTTCTTGGCCGAGACCGGAATGACGAAGGTGTTACCGCCCCATTCGTCCGGCGTCAGGCCCAGGTCGCTCAGCTGGCGCTTGACCCGTTCGGGCTGAGCGGTGGGTTTATCTATTTTGTTCAAGGCAACGATGATGGGCACCCGAGCGGCCCGGGCGTGGTTGATGGCCTCGATGGTCTGGGGCATCACGCCGTCGTCGGCAGCGACAACCAGGATGGCGATGTCGGTGGTCTGCGCGCCGCGCGCCCGCATGGCGGTAAACGCTTCGTGGCCGGGGGTGTCCAGGAAGGTGATGAGGCGTCCGTTATGCTCCACCTGGTAGGCGCCGATGTGCTGAGTAATCCCTCCGACTTCTCCGGCAGCCACGTTGGTCTGACGGATCGCGTCCAGGAGGGAGGTCTTCCCATGGTCCACATGGCCCAGAACTGTTACGACCGGGGGACGGGGACGAAGGCTGGCCGGATCTTCATGGGCGTAAAGCCGTTCCCAGAGGGGAGTGGGACCGGTGGGGAGGATTTCGGCTTCGGGGACGGCGATGGTCTCTTCCCGGGGCTCAAACCCCATTTCCGAGGCCACAATCGCAGCGGTCTCGTAGTCAATAGTCTGGTTGATGGTGGCAATGATGCCATCGTACATCAACCGCTTGATGACGTCAATGGGGCTGACGCCCATTCGCTGGGCCAGTTCGCGAACTGTCAGGCGGGCCGGTAATTCAATGATTCGGTCGTTTGAATTGGGCATTTCCCCTCCTTCCCCGCCCCAGGGCCGGATTCAGGGAGCAGGCCTGGCACTGATCTGCGGTGTAGCGGCTTCTTCCAGGCGCTCCGGCAGCGATTGGGCGTAGGCCCGCAGGGCCTCCATAGTGGCCTCATCCAGTGTTGTCCGCAGGGCCGTATCCAGCCGACGCCGCTTCAGGGCTTCCTCCCAGCAGACCCGCTGGGCACAGAGGTAGGCGCCCCGTCCGCTCTGTTTGCCGGTAGGGTCTACCCGGACCTCCCCGGTGGGGGCGCGGACAATGCGGATCAGGGCCCGCTTGGGGCGCACCGTGCGGCAGGCCACACAGGTGCGCTGGGGGATGTGTTTGCGTCGGCCTCCGGTTCTCGTCATGATGGGCTAAAACTCTTCCCAATCCTCCCCGCGTCGCCGGTGGCGGCGGATGGCCACGGTGCGGCCCAGTTCTTCGTCGTAAATGTATTCCCGAGGAGGCCGTTTATGCCGTTTGGGGGGCTTCCGTCCTCGTTTCCGCTCCCCGATGGGCTCTTCCCATTCCTCGGTTTCCTCTTCAAACTCCGTCTCTTCGACGGGAACCACCGGTTGGAGAAGAGGAGCCATCCGGGTGGCCGGTGTCGCCTCCAGCCCAGGGAGTTCTGCCACAGGTTCTGCACCTGGGATGGCTTCCTGTACCGGGGACGGTTCCTCGGACTCGTACGGGAGTGCTGATTCCGTCCGTATCGTCTCTTCAGGCAGGAACTCGGGCCCGGTTGGAGCCGTTTCTTCGGGAATGAACGAGGGCTCAGTGGGTACCGCTTCGGTCGTGGCGGCGGCCACGGGCACTGCAGGCTCTCCAGCCGCTGGTGGTGCGATTTCGGCAGGAACCGCTTCTTCCCTGGCTTCGGGTTCCGGGACGGCTTCCGGTGTCGGCGCTTCTGCGGGCGGAGCTGGGGCCCGGAATGGTTCGACCGCTTCGCAGATCTCTGCCAGCACCCGGGCGCCGATCCCTTCCAGTCGCAGCAACCCCTCTTCTCCCTCTGCCAGCCGCTCCAGCAGCAGGCCCACTGTGGTCAATTGATGCCGCTCCAGATGTTTGCGGGTGCGCTCGCTCAGACCCAGTTGGGAGATGGGGATCTGGTACGTGTGGGCTGGGATACGGGCGCGGGCTTCCTGGATGGCTGCTTCCCGGGCCCGCCGCTCCTCTTCGGCAGCGGTCAGGCGGGCCCGGGCGGACTTCCGGCGGCCCCGCCGGGACGCTTTCAGTTCCAGGACGTAGCCCCGCACTTTTTCAATAACCTGCCGCATAGCCAGCAGTTCCTCGGCCGTGTAGGACATCTTTTCCTGGTTTCGCCGTGCCAGCGCGGCCTCTACCTGCGGAAGCGATTCCGCCGCCGGTCCCAGCGCAGCGAGGATGTCCGGGTCGGCTTTGATCTGCCGCAGGGCCCACTGGACCGCTTCCGTGGCGCTCTGGATGTCAATCCGCCACCCGGTCAGTTTGGCCGCCAGCCGGGCGTTCTGCCCGTTCTTGCCGATGGCCAGGGATAACTGGTCGTCGGGAACGACGACGTAGGCAATGGGCTCGGTGGAATCCTCATCCAGCACCACGCTGAGTACCCGCGCCGGGCCCAGGGCCTTCGCGATAAAGGTTACCGGGTCGGGGCTCCATTCGATGATGTCGACCTTCTCGTTGCCCAGTTCCCGCAGGATGGACTGGATACGGGTCCCCCGCACGCCAATGCAGGAGCCTACCGGGTCCAGTCCGGGCTGCCGAGACGCAACGGCAACTTTGGAGCGGGAGCCAGCCTCCCGGGCAATCGCCTTGATTTCTATGGCACCGCTTTGAATTTCGGGCACTTCCAGTTCCAGCAGCCGCTGAAGCATCTTCTTGTGGCTGCGGGAGACGATAATCTGAGGCCCGCGCGGGGTTTTGTTGACCTCCAGGACGTAGACTCGAATCCGGTCGTGGAGCGCGTAATGCTCTCCAGGCACCATCTCTTTGCGCGGTAGAATGGCCTCGGTGCGATCCAGGTGCAGGATGACCCCCTGAGGGGTAACGCTCTGGACGATGCCGTGCGCCAGTTCTCCCTCCTGTTCTACCAGACGATTGTAACGGGCCTCGCGCTCGGCTTCCCGAATACACTGCATAATCCGCTGGCGCGCGGCCTGAGCGGCAATCCGCCCGAAGCCGTGCGGGGTGCTGTCCACCATCAGCGTCTCCCCCAATTGGACATTCGGGTGGAGCCGGCGCGCCTCTTCCAGTGAGATTTCCGTCTGCGGGTCGGTAACCTGGGCCACCACGCGCCGTTCGGCAAAAATGCGGGTCCGCCCCGTCTCCAGATCAATCTGGGCTGTGATGTTCTGTTGGGGAGGCGCGCCCACATCCCGCCGATAGGCGGAGACGATGGCCGCGCGGATAGCTTCCATCACCACTTCGCGCGAAAGGTTCCGCTCGGCGCAAATCTGATTGAAGGCCAGCAACAGTTCGCTTTTCATTCCCCACCCTTCCTCCCAGGTGCAGGCCCCATATGTGAAAGAAAGTGGGTTGATGCCCACTTTCCTTCATGTTATTATCCGGATTGGAGAGCCAGAAATTCGCAGAGGCGGTACTTCCTCTGCTACTCCCTGGCAGAAATATTATAGCACACGCGTCTGATTTCCGCAACTATTGTCAACATCTAACATCCTCTCCGGGCTTGACACGCACCCACCGATCGCACAGGCCAGGAGATACCTTGGCGCAGGATTTGACATCTCTCCCATAAGCCAGTACAATTCGGGCAGGGAAGAAGGTTATGCGGGCACCAGCAGTAGGCGCGGCCATTGCTCCCCATGAAGACCTGACCCCGGCGCAGCGGCGGCGGGTGCTGATAGAGAGGTGTCGACGGCGGGCTCGGCCCGGTACCGGTAGCGGCGCCGCGTTCCTGCAAGAGCGCACCGCCCTTGACCTCTGGCCAGACCTACGCTCCTTGCTGGAGGGAATTCCCTGGACCATTGCCGGCGCGATGGCTACCCACGCCTATATGCCGGAGCGGGCTACTCACGACCTGGATATCCTGATCCGCCGGGAGGACAGCGAGCGGGTTCGGGAGCGTCTGGAAGCGGCGGGTTACCGCTGGGTTTCCCCCTGGCTGTTCCCGGCTTCATGTTCCGGTCGCCGGAGGGGGGAGAAGTGGACGTGATGCTGGGTGATTTCCCCTGGCTGGAGGAAGCCCTGGCTCATCCCCATCGGGACGCCGCCGGATACCCGGTGCTGGACCTGCCGTACCTGGTGCTGATGAAACTGGCCTCCTCCCGAGTCCAGGACATCGCCGACATCACTCGCATGCCGGGCATGGCCTCCGATGAGGAACTGGTCCGGGTGCGGGAGGTTACGGCCCGTTACGCCTCCGAGGGGGCCGACGACCTGGAAGCCCTCATCTACCTGGGGCGATTGGAGACGGGAAAAACGGTATGACCCCCTCTGCCCTTCGTCAACTCCCCAGCGTGGACCGTATCCTGAATGAGCCAACCGTTCAGGCCCTGCTCCCCTTCTACGGTCATCGGCTGGTCGTTACGGCGATTCGCCGGACGCTGGACGACATCCGGGAGGAAGTCCGGGCCGGAGGTGAGCCGCCACCTCCGGAAGCGATCCTGGCCCGCGCAGCCGCGTATCTCCAGGAGCACCTGGCCCCTACCCTGAAACCGGTCATCAACGCCACGGGCGTGGTCATCCACACCAACCTGGGGCGGGCCCCCCTCTCCGCTGCCGCCCGCGCAGCAATGGACGGGGTCGCCCGGGGCTATTCCAACTTGGAATACGACCTGGCCGCCGGACGTCGGGGCCATCGGACGGTCCACGCGGAGCGGCTCCTCTGCGAACTGACCGGCGCGGAGGCCGCGCTGGTCGTCAACAACAACGCCGGGGCGGTCCTGCTGGCCCTGACGGTGATGGCCCGAGGAAAGGGGGTGCTCATCTCCCGGGGGCAACTGATAGAAATCGGGGGTGGCTTTCGCATTCCCGAGGTGATGGCCCAGTCCGGCGCGCGGCTGGTGGAGGTCGGCACCACCAACCGCACCCACCGGAGGGACTACGAGCAGGCTCTGGCGCAGGAACTGGACATCGCCCTTATCCTGTACGCCCACTCCTCCAACTTCCGCATCATCGGTTTCACCGCCGAGGTGTCGCTGCCGGAACTGGTGGAGATTGGGCAGGCGCACGGAATTCCGGTGATAGCCGATCTGGGGAGTGGAGCCCTGCTGGATACGGCGGCCTTTGGCCTGACTCACGAGCCCACCGTCCAGGAGAGCGTGGCAGCAGGAGCGGCCGTTGTCTGCTTTAGCGGGGATAAACTCCTGGGCGGACCCCAGGCGGGCATCATCGTGGGCCGGGCGGAGTATGTGGAGCCAATGAAGCGCCACCCCCTGGCCCGCGCGCTCCGGGCCGACAAACTCTGCCTGGCCGCGCTTCAGGCCACGCTGATGCACTACCTGCGGGAGGAGGCAACGGAGCAGATTCCCGTCTGGCGGATGATCGCGACGCCGGTGGAGGAACTGGAGCGGCGCGCGCGCCGGTGGCGGCGGGCCCTCGCGCGGGCGGGCATCCGGGCCGAGGTGGTGGACGGATGGTCCACCGTCGGCGGTGGGAGCCTCCCTGGGGAGACGCTGCCCACCCGTCTGCTGGCCCTCTCCCTTCCCAACCCCGACCGGATCGCTGCAGCCCTGCGCCGCCACGACCCCCCGGTCATCGCGCGCATAGAGGACGACCGGCTGGTGCTGGACCCGCGCACCGTCCTGCCGGAGGAGGAATCCATCCTGCTACGGGCGCTGATGAACGTGCTTTCGGACTCCCGTACCTGAGAGCATGTCTGAAATTCAGGCTCTCCAGGGACCTGTGGCACTGTAACGTAGGCCGCCAGGCCTGTAATATCCATCGGAAGGCCGTTTCGGGCCACCCATTACAGGGAGGCGAACAGCCTGCGCTACGCAACTTTCGGCGTTTTTCCGACATGTTCTGAAGGAGAGAGCCTATGTCCGTTGCCGATCCCTACCTCTGGCCTGAGGATTTCCTGGACGCCCATGAGAGGCACTGGGAGGACGCCGAGTCGCTGTTTCAGATAGGAAGGCTGGCGAATGCCGATCACCTCTACGGTATCAGCGCTGAGTGCGGTCTGAAATACTTACTGATTCGTGCCGGGGTTCCGCTGACCCCCCAGGAGCGAGTCCACATTAATGTTCTGTGGGATCATTTGCGGAGATTGTGCAACATCCGTCGCCTTCCAATAGTGGGACTTGGGGGAAATCCCTTTTTCAACTGGCGCATTGATCAGCGATACGCTCACCGTAGACACTTTGACCAAAACCAGAGTATAGTAGAAGACCATCGGCGGGGAGCAATGAGGGTACGGAGGCTGGTGAATCGCGCGCTGCGTGGAGGGATCCGATGACTATTGTCACGTTTGACGAAACTTGGAATCAAGTGCGTGAAGCCGTTCAAGAGGCTCGCCCTGCCCTGGAAAACGTCTCCGAGGTCTGGGTTCTGCGGGATCTTATGGGCCGTATCTCTCTGGCTGTCACTCCCGAGGAGAATCAGGGCCCTTTTTGGTATCTTGCGCATATTCTCTCAAGGCGGTTGGGGGCTCACGCCTATCCACCTGACCAGACCCTGCTGGTCTTGGAGCAGGAAGAACGACAGGAAATGAGATCTGACGCCATTCGCCTTGAAGAAAGCGGTGTTACACTATACTTGGTTGACCCGGAAATCACCGGTCGCCGTTGGGCCATGACCTCCGAATTGCCCGGACCTCCCCGTTTCGTGCTTTTCGGGCTGAAGGGGGGATTAGGACGGAGCACCACCGCCGCCGTGCTGGCAACGTCCCTGGCTCAAAAGGGACATCGGGTTCTGCTGATGGACTTTGACCTGGAATCTCCCGCGCTTTCTTCCTTGTTAGAGCCTGAAGACCACCCCTCCTTCGGCATTGTAGAATGGCTGGTGGAGGACCTGGTGGATCAGGGGGATGCCCTGATGGAGATGATGATCGGGTACCCCAACTGGAGTGTGGACTTCACTGGCAGGCTAATGGTCGTGCCTGCCTACGGGCGCACCTGCCGGGAGCATATCCCCCAACTGGGGCGGGCCTATCTGGATAAGTTTCCGCGGCAACTGGGCGAGCCCGCAGAGAAATGGGTGGAGCGAATCCGGCGCCTGATTCGGCGTCTGGAACAAAAGACGGAGCCTTCCGTGGTGATCTTGGACAGCCGGAACGGGATCCACGACATTGCAGCAGCCCTGGTGGCAGGCCTTCCCGCCAACGTCCTGATGTTCGCCGTGGACTCAGAGCCCACCTGGAACGGATACCGCATCCTGTTCCAGCACTGGGCAACGTACGGGCTCATCCGCCAGATACGGGAACGGCTGTATCTGGTGGCTGCCCTGGTGCCGCCAGTGGGCCAGGAGGAATACCTGAGGCGGTTCCAGGAACATTCGTACGACCTGTTCGCGGAATATCTCTACGACGAGACTCCTCCCGAAGAGGGGGAATGGTTCTCCTTTGACCAGACCGACGAGACGGCGCCTCACACGCCCTTCCCCGTTTACTGGGAGCGAGGCCTCCTCGCCTGGGCCAACCTCCGCTCCCTGGATAGCGACGCCGTCCAGAGTGCCTACAGGAAGTTCCTGGAACAATTTGGCAAACGTATGGGATTGGAGGAGGTCGTCTGATGCTGGAACCACAGAGGGTCCGAGAGGCACTGATCCGGGCTCTGCCAGCCACCGAGTCCCTCTACCGCGCCGAGATCCCTCCTCATCAATACGTGTATTTTCCCCCTTCGCACATCAAATCCCTGTATCCCGAGGTCCTGATCGTCGTGGGAATGCGGGGGGCGGGCAAGAGTTTCTGGTGGGCCGCCCTGCAGGATGCCTCTATCCGGAGGCTGATCGCTCAGGTGGACCGTTTCGCCCGGATAGAAGAGCGGACGGAGATTGGAATCGGGTTCGGAGAGCCCCTGAGCCCGGGCCAGTATCCGGACAAAGACACCCTGAGGCAGTTGCTGAAGAACCACGAACCCCGCCGGATCTGGCGGACGGTGGTCGCCTACGCGCTGTTTCGGGAAAAACTTCCCCCGGTGGAGGACTGGGAGGAACGGGTCGCCTGGGTGGAGGGCCATCCCCAGGAGATCGCCCACTGGCTGGACGAAAAAGACCGGGAACTCCAGGTTTGAGGCCATCCGGGAGCGGTGGGAGCAGGAGAGAGTGCTGGAAAAACTCCAGGACCTCTCCGGAGAGGTGAAACTCCTGCCCGTCCATCTGAAGGAGGGCTATCCCGGGCTGCGCCAGGACCTGGAGGACCTGGGCGTCTTTCTGAGGATGCTGGACGGCCGGGTGAACGTCCCCGAAGTCTTCCGGGTCGGCTATGGGTTGGGGCGAAAGGGGGGCGTGAAACCGCTTCGGACACAGGAAAAATGAAGCGTCCGATGATTCATCCCACCGCCTTCATTGCCCCAGGCGCTATCGTCCTCGGCGACGTAAGGGTAGAAGAAGAGGCCAGCGTCTGGTTCGGGTGCGTCCTGCGGGCCGAGGAGGCCCCCATCCACATCGGCCCCCGGTCCAATATCCAGGACCTGACAGTCATTCACACCGACGTGGACCGGCCCTGCCGGGTCGGCGCCGGGGTAACCGTGGGCCACCGGGCCGTCCTGCACGGGGCCATTGTGGAAGATGGCGCCCTCATCGGCATCGGCGCGATCCTCCTGAACGGAGCCGTCGTAGGAGCGGAGGCTATTGTGGGGGCCGGCGCGGTGGTAACGGAGGGCACCGTGATCCCGCCCCGCACCCTGGCCCTGGGCATCCCGGCAAAAGTGGTGCGGGAACTGCGGGAGGAAGAGGTCCTGCGCCTGCGCCGGGACGCGGCCTACTACGTGGAGAAGGCACAGCAGTATAGGAGAATGACCGAATGGGCGGAATGACCGAATGACAGAATGGACGGAACGGTCGAATGAGGGAATGGACAGGTCCGGGACGCGAAGTGGGCCGGGAGGGAAAAATGGAAGAACTGACCGAACTGCTCAGGCGTAGCGATCTCTTCTGCGGATTGGCGGAAGAGGACATTCGGCGGCTCATCGCCATCGGTCGCTGGGCTACTTACAACGCCGATGACATTATCATCTGCGAGGGCGACCCCTCCGACGAACTCTACATCATCCAGAAGGGCATGGTGGAAGTCATCGTCCCCCACGGCGCCGTCCCCGACATCCCCGGTCCGCCCCAGGCGACACCGGTGGTCCGCCTGGGAGAGGGACAGATTTTCGGCGAGATGGGGCTGGTGGACCGGGGAGGGCGCTCGGCTACCGTGCGCGCGGTGGTGGACGGGACGATGGTCTTCATCCTCCCGCGCGATGCCTTCTACGACCTCTGCGACCAGAACCACACCATCGGCTACACCGTGATGCGCAACATCGCCCGCGACCTCTCGTTCAAACTGCGCCACCGCAACCTGCGGGTAGTGGCCGGATGGTAGGGAGGTCGCTATGATCTACAAAGTCAGTTACGTCGTGTTGGGCGGACGCCACCCGGGAGCCATTGTGAGTCGGGATACCCCTCCCCGTCTGGGCGAGGTGGTGGCCCTGGGAGCAGACCAGTTTGAAGTGGTAGAGGTAACCGACCTGATCCCCCCGCAGGGGGATTTCGCCTACCTTCACGTAACCCTCCGTCCGCTGGAGGAGAAAAAGCGCAAGCGCCGATGACTTTTCCCCCGATTTGCGACTACGAGGGCTCCCGCTACCGAACCGAGTTCTGGGTGCCGGAGCGGGCGTATGAAGACGGGGCGGAACGGGCGGCGCTGCGGGCCCTCCTGCCCCCCACCGGTTGCCTCCTGGCCGAAATCGGCGCCGGATTCGGTCGCCTGGTGGACCTCTATGGCGGGTACGAGCGGGTCATCCTCCTGGATTATGCTCGCTCCCAACTCCAGGACGCGCGGGAGCGGCTGGGGGACGCCGGGCCTGGGGGGCGGCCCCGCTATACCTACGTCCTGGGCGATTTCTACCGCCTTCCGTTCGCCCCAGGCCTCTTTAACGCCGTGGTGATGGTGCGTACTCTTCATCATGCCGCTGATGCCCCCGCCGTCCTGTGCAACGCGACCAGCATTCTGGCGCCAGGCGGCACGTTTATTCTGGAATTTGCCAGCAAACGGCATCTCAAGGCCATTTTCCGTTATTTCCTTCGGCGCCAGTCCTGGTCTCCCTTTGACCCGCAGCCGGTGGAGTTTGCCCCGTTGAACTATGATTTCCACCCCGCCTGGATTCGCCGGCACCTGGAAGCGTGTGGGCTACGGGTGGCACAAATCCGGACTGTCTCCCACTTCCGGGTCGGCTTTCTCAAGCGGACGGTGCCAACGAGATGGCTGGTCGCGCTGGACCGGTTGTTGCAGCCCACGGGCGCGCTCTGGCAACTGAGCCCCAGCGTCTTCGTACGCGCGCTCGCTCCGGGGGACTGGCCTCCGGCCCCGCCGGGCAGTTTCTTCCGGTGTACGGCCTGTGGCTCCCTCCTACTGGTGGACGAAGGAGACCGACTGCTCTGTACCGACTGCGGCTCGGTATTCCCGTTTCGGGACGGCCTATACGATTTTCGGGGAGGAGAACGGTGACCCGGGAACCCCTTTTCGCCGGTCTCATCTACAACGAGGAAGGCCAGCCGGTCCGGGTGGTCCGGGTGGGCGCGGATTTCTGCTACGCCATCCCCGATGGAGATTTCCTGCGGCATGTGGATGCGATAGAGGTAGATCGGCAAGTGCTGGCCCAACTGAAGGAGCGCTTTCTTCCGATGAGGGATGTGCTGATAGAAGGTGCCATGCGGATGATGGGGACCGATGATCCCTTCACCCGCGCCGCGCTGGAGATGGGACTGGAGAACATGGACCGGATGCTGGAACCGGGAGCAGTCAACCCAGAAGATTTCCGCCTGGCACTGTGGATGTCGGGCTTTCGCATCATCGTCAACTACCACGGTGAGGTGGTCCGCCTGGAAATCCCGGGATTGGAGTAGATGGTCATATCGCGCGGGCTGGAAGCCCAATAGATAGCGCTAACATTTTGGCATGCAAAAGGCTTGTGGCTGCCATTGGCGCCGACGGAAGGGCCATCCCTCGCTGGCGCTCGGGACAGGCTACCGCATGCCACAGCCCGAGGGGCCTCGCCCCGCCACGCGGCGAGGGCCACGCCAGAGGCTCGCCCAAGGCGCTGCTCGCGGCGTGGCCGTGGGGCTTGCCCGAGGCATCGTCCTTCCTGGGCCTTCGGTCATAAGGGCGGCCTGCCCCATCCGATGAGAAAGCGTCAGCGAAGGCGGACGCTGGGCACAAAGTGCCCTGAGGAAGGCTGATTTCCAATCAGCGCAGCGGCGGGGTCGCAAAAGTTAGCACCATTGGGCTGTTAGCCCGCATCCTGGGCCGAGCGGCCGGCGTTACATCTTTCATCCCAATGGGTTACTCATTGCCTCTGGCCTACCTGCTGGTTTTTATCACCGCTGCCTTCTCGGCGCTGATCATCACTCCTCTGACGGTCCGCCTGGGGCTCCGCTGGGGGATGACCTCTGCTCCGGGGGGACGCCGGATGCATCGAGGAGTGGTCTCCCGAACCGGCGGGATGGGCATCTTTTTCCCCTTCCTGCTGGCGCTGGCGGTTGGGCTGGCCTTCCAGATTCCCACCGCCGACCCCAAAGAGCCTCTGCGGTTGTTAGGGCTGGTCCTTGGGAGTATCTGGATGTTCGGGGTTGGCCTGGTGGATGACCGCCGGGACCTCTCTCCCCGGCTCCAATTCCTGGCTCAACTGGTTGCCGGAGGGATCGCCATCGCCACCCTGATCTTCATTGAACGGGTGAACAACCCGCTGACGGACCAGGTGGTGGTGTTCCCGATGCCGGTGGTGGTGGTGCTGACCCTTTTCTGGATCGTGGGGATGATCAACACTGTCAACTGGCTGGACGGCCTGGATGGCCTGGCAGCAGGGGTGGCGGCCATTCTGTGCACCGTCCTGGCGGTTCATATGCATCGGGTGGGGCAACCCAGCGTGGCCCTGCTCCCCATCGCCTTGCTGGGCGCCACCCTGGGCTTTCTCCCCTACAATTTCCACCCGGCGCGGGTCTTTATGGGAAGTAATGGTGCTTTCTTCCTGGGCTATGCTCTGGGTTGTCTGGGGATTATGGCGGGCGCGCGGGTCGCCACCGTCCTACTGGTCATGGGTATCCCCATTGCCGACGTCGCCTGGCAGATTGTGGACCGGGTGCGGCGTCGTCGCTCCCCCACCCAGGGCGACCGGGGGCATCTCCATTTCCGGCTGCTGGACCTGGGGTTGCCTCAGCCGGTTGTCGTCCTGGCCTACTGGGCCTTCTGCGGGGTCTTCGGGTTGCTGGCACTCACCGTGTCGTCCCGCCTCTATAAATTGCTGGCCCTGCTGGCCCTGGGGGGGGCCGTTACCCTGCTTCTGGCGCTGCTGGCCCGCTGCTCCAGCGCCAAGGACGGAGAAGACCGGGCGTAAGAGTATCTCCGGCCTGGTCATCACTTCCTGAGAGCCTATCTGAAAACTCATGTCCTCGTACTTGCGACGCTTAGCGCGGGCCGCCAGGCCTGAAGCATACAGGCTTGCAGCCTGCGCTACGCGACCTTCGGTATTTTGCCGAGAGGCTCTGGAGAGCCGAGCGCCTGGTAGCATTTTAAGAACGCGCGCCGATTGCGAAATTGAGGGGTTGGACTATAATTATCACCAGGCCCAGCAATAGACCCTCCAAGCGGAGTCTCTGAAGAGTACGGGGGAGCCTCGGAGGGCGTGGGTCTTCACCGGCTTGACAACGGACACATTTTGTGGTAATTTGGCGATACATTTTCCAGTTACCCCCATCAAGGAGCAAAAAGGATGGCCGAAAGAACCCGTACCGACCGCATTGTGGAACGTCTGCGCAATCTCCAGATGAGCACCCCCGATATTGAGGCATCCGCCCTGGTCAGCGTGGACGGTCTGGCCATTGCTTCTGCTCTGCCTGCCGGTGTGGAGGAGGACCGGGTCGCCGCGATGTCGGCCGCTATGCTCTCCCTGGGCGAGCGCATTGCCAGCGAACTGGGACGGGGGGCTCTGGACGAGGTCTATGTGAAGGGCGAGCGGGGGTACGTTATCCTGACCGCTGTCGGCGAAGATGCCGTTTTAACTGTGATGGCCCGCGCAGGCGCCAAACTCGGCCTGGTGTTCCTGGAGATGCGGCGCGCGGCCGAAGAACTGGCCGATATTTTGTAGGCCGGGGAAGGAGGCCCACCGTGAGACGGATCCCACCCAGTGGCTATTACTACCCCAACAAACTGGCCCGTATCTATATTATGGCCATTGAGGAAGTGATGGGCAAGAACGGCCTGAATGCCATCCTGAACCTGGCCGGTCTGTCCCACCTGATTGATAACTACCCCCCCGACAATTTTGACAAGGAATTTGATTTTGCTGACTTTTCGGCCCTGAATATGGCGCTGGAGGAGATGTACGGCCCGCGCGGCAGCCGGGGGCTGGAACTGCGGGCTGGCCGGGCCGCCTTTACCCTGGGGCTCCCGGGCTTTGGCCCCTTGGTCGGTATGGGCGACCTGGCCTTCCGGGCGCTTCCCTTGAGTGCCAAACTCAAGGTCGGACTCCCCGCCCTGGCCCAGATTTTCACTCAGTTCAGCGATCAGGTCAGCAAGGTGGAAGATAAAGGAGAGTATTACACGTATACGATGGCCCCTTGCCCCGTCTGCTGGGGCCGTCACTCCGACCGTCCCATCTGCTTTGCCGGTATGGGTGTCATTGAAGAGGGTCTGCACTGGGTCAGCGGGGGCAAGAAATTCCGCATCGACGAAATTGACTGCGTGGCCGCAGGAGGAAAAATCTGTACGTACGCCATTTATAAAGAGCCCATTGGTTAATCTGAAAATATGGGGGCAGGTATGCCGCAGCAGATCCTCATCGTAGAAGACGAGCCGAACACCGCCGAAATGCTGGCCTCGTATTTCCAGATTCAGGGATATGAGGTCAGCGTGTGCGGTTGGGGCAAGGAAGCCCTGAACTTTGTCCAGCACACCCTGCCCGACCTCATCATCCTGGACATCCGTCTGCCGGACGTGGACGGCTACGAGGTCTGCCGTCAATTGCGCAGTCATCGCCGCACGGCCCACATCCCCATCCTTTTCCTGACCGAAAAGCGGGAACGGATTGACCGCCTGGCCGGCCTGGAACTGGGAGCGGTGGACTACGTCACCAAACCCTTTGACATCCAGGAACTGCGCCTGCGGGTACGGAATATCCTCCGCCGGGCCCAGATGCAATCGGTCGCTCATCCGGTTACCGAACTCCCGTTCGCCAGCCTGGTGGAGGACCATCTTCACGGCCTGCTGGGGGCCAGAGGATGGGTCATCACGGCCCTGGCCCTGGATGGACTGGAGGGCTTCGCGGACGCCTACGGCTTTGTGGCGCGCGACGATGTCCTGCGAGCCGTCGCCCTGATGGTCCGCCACGTCGCCGACGAGGAGGGGGGAAAAGAAACGTTCGTGGGCCAACTGGACGACAGCACCTTCTTTATCGTTACCGGGCCGGAGCCGGCCCGGCGCATCCGGGAGCGGTTGACGGCCCGTTTACAGGAGGCGCTGGCTCTTTTCTATCCGAGAGAGGATTGGGATGCCATCCGGCAGGGCACTCGCACCGCGATCCCCCGTCTGTCCATCCGGATGGGCACCCTTCCGGCCAGTGGCTCCTACTCCAGTGTGGGGAAACTTCGGGAAGCGATTTACAGTTCCCTGCAACCCTTGATGTGATCCGGGCCCATTCCAGAGGGTCGCGACCAGGCCCCTCCGCTGGTCGCGCCCTTTTCTTTTGCGTGGGTGATGGATGAATACGATCGTCGTGCTCCCCACTTATAACGAGGCAGAAAACATTGGCCCGATGGTTGCAGCATTGCTGGGACTGGGCATTCCCGACCTGAGGATTCTGGTGGTGGATGATGCCTCCCCGGATGGAACGGGTGCGGTGGCGGACCGCCTGGCTGCCGAATACCCGGGTCGGGTCGATGTCCTCCATCGCACCGGTCCGCGCGGGCTGGGACGGGCTTATATCGCAGGCTTCCAGAGGGCCCTGAGGGAGGGAGCGGAGGTCATCGTTCAGATGGACTGCGATTTTTCCCACAATCCCGCTGATGTCCCCCGTCTCCTGGCCCCCATCCCGGAGTATGACCTGGTGATCGGTTCCCGCTACGTCCCCGGCGGCGGAGTTGCAGCGGATTGGGGTTGGGAGCGCCGGTTGCTGTCCCGGTGGGGCAACTTCTATGCCCGCACGATCCTGGGTTCCCGCATCCATGACCTCACCGGCGGCTTCCGCGCCTGGCGCCGGGAAACGGTGGAAGGATTGAGACTGAACCGGGTCCGCTCCCAGGGGTACATCTTCCAGGTGGAAACCGCCTATCTCTGTGAACGAATGGGATACCGGATTCTGGAAGTTCCCATCCACTTTGAAGAGCGACGTAAGGGACGCTCCAAGATGAGCCTGCGGGTGCAGATAGAGGCTGCCCTGCGGGTCTGGCAGGTCCGCTGGCGTTACCGGTATGAGAACAGAGGACACGGATGAATGCGGAACCACGCGGATTTTCGCGCTTTTCCGGCGGCCTGATTCTTTTGCTGCTGATGCTCCTGCCCCTGGCGCTCTTTGCGCCGGTGGTCTTTGGCCCCAAAACCCTCATCCCGGCCGACGCGCTTTTTCTCTTTGAGCCTTTTCGCTCCGCCGCCGCTGAATTGGGCGTGAGCGTCCCACAAAACCCCCTCCTGGCCGACCTGATTCTGGAGAACTACGTCTGGAAGCGGTTTCTCCTCCAGGCACTCCGGAGTCGGGAACTCCCCCTCTGGAACCCGTACGTCTTCGCCGGGCATCCCTTTCTGGCCAACGGTCAGCACTCTGGTCTCTACCCGCTGAGCGTCCTCTTCTACATCCTTCCCCTCTGGCGCGCCTACGGGGTCTTTATCTGGCTGCAACTGGGGCTGGCCGGGGTCTGGACTTATCTCTTTGCCCGCACTCTGGGCGCAGGCCGGCTGGGAAGCCTCATCGCCGGGATCACCTTCCAGTTCAGCGGATTTATGATTGTCTCCGTGGTTCATCCGATGATTGTTGCCGGGGCGTCGTGGCTCCCCTTCATCTTGGCGATGATAGAGCGAGGGGTCCGGCAGTGGCCCGCGCTGGGGGGTCGGCCTGCCCGTCTCCCCTGGGCCGTCCTGGGCGCGGTCGGCCTGGGCTGCCAGATGCTGGCCGGGCACGGGGAGAATACCGCCTTCGTTCTGCTGGTGACGGGGGCGTATATCGTGGGGCGGCTGGTGTACCTTCACCTCTTCTCCCCTGCCCCCCTTCCCGGGGTGGCCCGCAGAGCCGGGGATCGGGGTGAGGCTCTCCTCTGGCTGGCCCTGACCCTGGCCCTGGGACTGGCGCTGGGCGCGGTCCAGTTCGTCCCCCTCTACGAGGTGGCCTCCCTGGGCTTTCGGGGGGCTCAGGCCGCGCCCACCCTGGAGCAGGTCCTGGGCTGGGCCTACCCACCCCGACGGCTCATCGCTTTCTTCATCCCCAATTTCTTCGGCAACCCGGCCCACCATACCTACTTTGATCTCTTCCAGTGGCGCACTGTCCCTTTCACCCTCAACGCCGAGGGCCAGCCCATCCTCAGCCCGGATTGGGACGTGAAGAACTACGTGGAGGGCGGGGCATATCTGGGGCTGCTGCCGCTCTTCCTGGCCGCGCTCACTGTATGGCGTGTTACGTATTCCATAGTCCGTCGACGCCGCTCCCCTGCTCCTCTGCTCCCCTGCGTGTTCTTCACTCTCCTGGCCCTCTTCTCCCTCGCCTGCATCTTCGGCACGCCGGTCTACGCGCTGGTCTATATACTCCCATACCTCCACCAGTCCCATTCCCCCTTCCGTTGGGTCTTCCCGCTGACGCTCTCGGTGGCGATCCTGGCCGCCTTCGGGGCCGACATCCTGCAGCAAGAGGTGAGAGAGCGCGTCGGCGAAGGCCGACGCCCGGCGCCCGCTGCGAGCGCAGCGAAGCAGGCAGGGCACCCGGAAAGGCCGATTTCCAATCGGCGCAACGGCCTCCTCCGCCTGCTCCTCCTGGACGCTTCCCCTTCCGCCGCGACGGTCCTGGCCGCGCTGGCCTTCTGGGGAGGGCTCTTTACCCTGGTTGGGCTGGCCCTGAGCCGGATTTTCTTTGCCCGCATAGAGCCCCTGGTGGAGCAGGTCTTCTGGAGCCTGGCCCTGGCCCCCTCCGGCTTCCCCGACCACCGGGCCTTCTATTCCTATGAGTTCCGCTGGATCGCGCTCTTTGGCCTGCTTCTGACCGCGACAGGCGTTGTCCTTCGGGTTAGCCAGTGCCCCATCTATATTGGAGCCGCTGTCCCCGTGGCGCCAGACTCATCTGGCGCTGCGCGGCGCCAGATGAATCTTGCGCTACGGGTCCCCCTCTGGGAGATCCTGGGTGTGCTGGTGCTGCTGGTGGACTTCGTTGCCTTCGGCGCGGGCTTCAATCCTGCTGTGGACCCGAAACTCCTGGAGTATACCCCGCCGGTGGTGGAGTTCCTCCGGCAGGACCCTTCCCTCTGGCGGTACGCCACCTTCACTCCGCCCGGCACCACCAAGACGATGAACGCCAACTCCGGCATGCTCTATGACCTCCAGACGGTCGCCGGGTACGACTCTATCTTCCCCGCCCAGTATGCCGACTATATGGCGCTGATTGAACCTCAGGACGAACTCCCCTATAACCGTATCGCCTCCCTACGCACTTGGTCGGCCCTGGATAGTCCTCTGCTGGACATGCTCAACGTCAAGTACATCCTCACCGAAGTGGAGATTCCCAACCCGGCCAAATATCGGCTCGTCTACCAGGACCAGGCGGTACGGGTCTACGAGAATCTGGGGGCACTGCCCCGCGCGTTCACCCTTCCCGCCTCCGCCGCCGTTCTCGCCCAGGATGTGGCGGAAGCCCTCCGCACTTATGACGTTCACCGCTATGTTGTTTTAGACGCGGGGTGTGAACCGGCCCCGTTGTCCCCTCAACCCGCCCGCCTCGTCCCCCAGGTGGTTACCCGCTACACGCTGAACGAGGTTGTTGTGGACGCGGCGGTCGCGGAGCCTTCGTGGCTGGTTCTCGGCGATAGCCACTTTCCCGGCTGGCGGGCCTTCGTCCGCCCCCAGGGGGCCAGCAAGGACGCGGAGCGGGAGATCGCCATCTGCCGGGCCAATGGCAACTTCCGGGCCGTCTACCTGGAGCCGGGGGCCTGGACGGTGCGCTTCCGGTACAGCCCCGACAGCGTCAAAGTGGGCGCGTTCATCACCTTTATCGCCGGGATGGTCCTCCTTTTTCTGGTGGGCCTCTATCTCTGGCGCTTCTTCTACCGGGAGGCGGACGAGGCCGATACGGTCCGGCGGGTGGCGAAGAACTCCCTGGCTCCCATCGTCCTGAACCTCTTCAACCGGGCGATAGAAATGGCCTTCGCCGCGCTGATGGCCCGTATCCTGGGGCCGGTGGGGAACGGGCGCTACGCCACGGCTGTCAACATCTACCTCTGGTTTGACATCATTGCCAACTTCGGGCTGGATATGTACCTGATGCGGGAGGTGGCCCGGCAGCGGGAGCGGGCTTGGGAACTCTTCCTGACCACCAGCGCGCTGCGGCTTCTGCTCTTCCTGGGCGCGTTCCCGCTGCTGGGCGGCTTCCTGGCGGCCTGGCAATTCCTGGAGGCTCCCCTGGCGTCGGAGACGGTCTGGGCGACGGTGCTTCTCTACCTGGGGCTCCTGCCGGGGAGCCTGGCCTACGGGCTGGCTGCGCTCTTCCGGGGCCACGAAAGGCACGAGTATCCCGCTGCCATCCAGAGCGTTACCACTCTTATTAAGGTAACGCTGGGGGTGCTGGTGCTGGTGGGCGGGCTGGGCATCGTCGGCCTGGCGGGAGCCTCCATCGTAACCAACTTCTGCACCCTGGGCATCCTGGCCGTGCTGGCCCGCCGGGTGCTTCCTCACCCCACCCGAGGGGGTGCCGCTGCCGACGGTGGGAGAGAGGTGAGGAAAATGCTCGCCGAGTCCTGGCCGCTGATGCTCTCCTTGCTCCTGCAGGCCCTCTTCCCCGGTGTCAACGTCCTGCTCCTCCAGCGGCTGCAGGGGGACGCCGCCGTCGGCTGGTACGACGCGGCCCGCAAGTGGGTAGACGCGCTGAATATTATCCCCTCGTTCTTCACCATCGCGGTGTTCCCGGTGGTGGCGCGGCTGGCGATGGAGGACCGGGAGGCCCTGCGGGCGGCGTACCGGCTCTCCGTCAAGGTGCTCCTGGCCATGGCTTTCCCCACAGCGATGCTGGTAACGCTTCTGGCGACACCGCTGGTGGGGCTCCTGAGCGGTTCGGCCTTTCTGCCCCACGGCGCGGTGGCCCTGCGGCTCCTGGTCTGGTCAGTCCTTTTCGGTTGGTTTAACAGCCTGACCAACTATGTGCTCATCGCGCTGAACCGGCAGCGGTACGTCTTCCTGGCCTCCGGCGCGCGGGTGGTTTTCACCATCGTGGCGAACCTGTGGCTGACGGGACGGTATAGTTACGTCGCATCGGCCTGGATTCTCATCGGTGGGGAGTTGCTGCTGGCGGTTCTTTTCGCTGTGGACCTGACCCGGCAGGTAGGAGCGGTGGGCTGGTGGCAGACGCTGGGGCGGCTGACGCTGGCAGGCCTGGGGACGGTGGTGCTGACAGCAGCGGTGGCCTTCTATAGCCGTCCGCTGGCCCTGCTGGCCGCGCTGGTGGCCTACCCGCTGCTGGTGGCCGGACTGGGGGCTTTTACCCCGCGCGAGCGGGAGACACTGGGAGCGCTTCTGCCGGGCCCCCTGCGGCGGCTTCGGATAACGGAAGTGGCCGGAGGATGAACCGAAGGTCCCTCTTCGTCGGTCTCCTGATCCTGATGGTGGCCGCTGCGCTACGGCTTCCGGCCATTGGCCGGATACCTCCCGGCCTTTATCACGACGAAGCCTACTACGGTCTGGATGCGGTGGAGGTCCTCCGGGGCCACCTGCCGGTCTACTTTCCCGCCAACTATGGCCGTGAGCCGCTCTTTATCTATCTGGTCGCGGGGATGGTCGGCCTGCTGGGACGGAGCCCTTTCGCCCTGCGGCTGACCTCCGCTTTCATCGGTATGCTCACCGTCGCAGCGACGGCAGCGGCAGGACAGGCCCTCTTCTCCCGCCGTATCGGCCTGTTGGCGGCCGCGATTCTGGCGGTTACCCTCTGGCATTTCCACCTCAGCCGGGTCGGCTTCCGGGCGATCACTTTGCCCCTGCTCATCGCGCTGATGCTCTGGGCAGGCGCCCGGGCCGTGCGGACGGGCCAGTCCCGCCTCTGGCTGGCCGCCGGTGCCCTCTACGGCCTCTCCTTCTACACCTACATCGCCGTTCGGTTCACCCCGCTCGCGCTGGGAGCCTTTGGCCTCTACGTACTGGTGGTCGCTGGTCCTCGCGCTCTCCGGCGCCATGCGCGAGGAATTGGCCTGGCGGTTCTCGCAGCGATGGTTGTCCTTCTCCCTCTGGCTGTCTATACTGCCCGCTACCCGGACGTGGTGCTGGGTCGCCCGGACCAGGTCTCCATCTGGAACCCCGCCATCAGCGGCGGCGACCCCTGGGGCACGCTGGGCCGCCACACCCTGCGCACGCTGGGCATGTTCTTCGTCCGCGGCGACCGCATCTGGCGACACAATGTCCCCTGGCGGCCCGTCTTTAGCCCCCTGCTGGGAGCGGCCTTTCTGCTGGGGGTGATCGCGACTTTCACCTCCTCTCCCGTACGATGGAGAAGGGAAAGGGTCTTCTCTCTCCTCTGGACAGGGGTCATGGCCCTCCCCACCATCCTGGCCGAAGACGCTCCTCACTTCCTGCGCGCGGTGGGGATGCTCCCGGTCCTGGCCTTCCTCCCCGCCCTGGGGCTGGAGCAGATCATAAAGGTAAAACCCCAAAGACACGAAGACACAAAGAGGAGATTTTTACCCCTTGTGTCTTCGTGTGGTAGCACTGCAGAAAATCGTGGAGTCGTTCGTAGTGAGCCACGAAGCGCCACGCGCCGAAGCGCAGCGGAGTGGCTCTTTATCGCCGCAAAATGCCCTTTTCCTGGCGCAAAGCGGTGTTACCCTTCGTGTCTTGGTGATTCAAAAATCATAGGTGTGTGGGTCAGCGTGGTCGCCATCGGGCTGGAACTGGCCAGCGGGGCACGCCTGTACTTTGGCCCCTATGCCCGCGACCCGATGACCGGCTACTGGTTTGAGCGGGGAGCGGTGGCGCTGGGGGCAGACATCAACCGCTTCCTGGGCGTGGGCTGGATGGGCGAGGCGTCGCCCCTCACCCCTACGGCCGGACCGGAAGGGCGAGTCTACATAGAGCCGGTGCTCTGGGAGGATTGGCCTCAGGTCCGCTTCCTGGTCGCCGCGCCGGAGCGGGTAAGGGTGGGGCTGGAGGCCGGAGATGAATCCTGCTGCGAGGCGAAGCGGATCGCCGGGGCACAGAGTGGGGATCAGGGATCCTATGTCGCTGTCTTCCTCTGGCCCTATGGGGAGTGGGCCCGCGCCTGGGCCCTCCTCCCCCATCCTGCCGAAGTGACGGTTATGGAAGGGCCTCTATCCCAGCACGACCGGGACCCCGAACCTTATGTGACCTACCTGGCCTTTCTGGCGGTCCGTCCTGGCCCGATCCCTCCGCCGCAGGTCCGGCTTTCCAGCGGCGTGGAGTGGCTGGGGGCAACGGTCCATCCTCTGGAAGGCGGCGCGGTGCGGGTGCGATTGCGCTGGCGGGCCACCGCCCCGCTGACCCGCGAATACGCCGTCTTCCTGCACTACCGGCGGGACGGGCAGACCATTGCCCAGGGAGATGGCCCCCCGGCCATGGGCCGCTACCCCACCACCCTCTGGCAGCCCGGCGACATCCTGAACGACGACCACATCGTCCCCGGCGTTGGCTCCCCCCAGCCAGGCCGGGATGAGATCGTCTTCGGCCTCTGGAATCCTCAGACCGGGGAGTATCTTTCCGTGCTGGACGAGGCCGGGAATCCCGCCGGGGTGGAAATCCGCGTCCCCGTGCGATAGCGTCATCATCCCGTTGGCGCCGTTCGGGGAACTGCGAGATGACCTCCCGATGGCCCGGGAGGCGCATCGGTTGAGAGCCGGGCCTGTGTCAGGCCTTCCCGGACTTTTCGGACCAGCGCGGTGAAGGACGGTGTTTCCATAATGCTTGGGTCTCGCGGACGAGGAAAGGGGATAGGGATCTCAACCGCCAGCGTTGCCGGGCGCGGGGTGAGCACCAGGACCCGGTCGGCCAGGAAGACGGCTTCGGAGACGGAATGGGTTACCATTACAACGGTCCCCCGGCGTTCCTCCCAGAGGCGGGCCAGTTCCCGGGCCAGGGTTTCCCGGGTGAGCGCGTCCAGGGACCCGAACGGCTCGTCCAGCAACAGGACGGAGGGATCGTGGATCAGCGCACGGGCCAGCGCGACCCGCTGGGCCATCCCGCCGGAGAGGTGAGCCGGGCTGGCGTTCTCAAACCCCTCCAGTCCTACCCAGCGCAGGAGGGCCCGGGCCTTCTGCAACGCCTCTTTTCGGGAATACCCGTCCACCTCCAGGGGCAGCGCGACGTTCTCCAGTGTGGTCCGCCAGGGAAGGAGAGCGGGTTTCTGAAAGACGAAGCCGACCTGGCGGCTCGGTCGGCTAATGGGCTGGCCCCTCAGCAGAATCTGTCCGGAGACAGGGCGGGCCAGACCGGCGATCAGCCGCAGGAGCGTCGTCTTGCCGCACCCGGAGGGGCCAATGATGGTCAGGAACTCCCCCTCCGCCACCTGGAACGAGAGGTCCCGCAGGACCTCCAGCCATCCCTCCGGACGGGGATAGGCCATATGAAGATGTTCCACCCGCAGAACAGAACTCAGCATCAGAGGTCTCCGAATCAAGGGGGGCGTGGGGGGGGGGGGGGGGGGCCCCCCCCCCCCCCCCCCCCCCCGGGGGGGGGGGGGGGGCGCGGGGGGGGGGGGGGGGCCCCC
>JANXCY010000019.1:29540-38094 GCA_025060135.1 Anaerolineae bacterium
TTGCGCTACTACGGCCCCTCCCGTGTTTCTTTCGGTTTGCCAGATCACTAGCTTCCGCCCGCTATCTCCAAACATCGGGGGTGGGGGGGGGCGGGGGGGGGGGGGGGGGGGGGGGGCCCCCCCCCCCCCCCCCCCCACCGCCGCAACCCGGTGTTTCAGGGGAGAAACTCGTTGGTGAAGGCCTTCTCCCCATCCACCGGACCGGTCAGCAGGCCCGCGTCCTGCATGGCCTGCACCGTCGCCTGCCAGGCCGCAGGGTCGGACCAGCCCAGAGGCTCCCGCTGCCAGAGGGGGAGCGTTGCCTCCAGCACGGCCCGCTGGACGGCCTCGTTCTGGTCCAGCCCCTCCACGTACTTCCGACAGGCCTCAAAGGCCCCATCGGGGTCTTTCAGTGTGTCCCGGAGCCCCCGCAGGAACGCGCGCACAAATCGACGGACCTGCTCGGGGCGTTCCTGAATCATTTTTTCATTTGTGATGATACCGTTGGAGACCAGCGGGGCGTAGTCCGCCACCGGGATGAGCACGACCCGGTAGCCCGCCTGAGTCAACTGGACCGGTTCGTTGTTCGCGTAGACGACCGCCGCATCCACCCGTTTCTCCACCAGGCTGGCGACCTGGGTGTACCCGATGACTTCCAGGGTAACATCCTCTTCCTTCAGCCCGGTCGCGGCCAGGAGCGCTCGCCAGCCGATGTAACTGGCCCCGAAGGTCTCCGGGATGCCGACCTTTCGGCCCTTCAGGTCGGCGGGGGTCCGGATGCCGCTCTCCTCCAGCGCGACGACGGCGACCGGGAAGCGCTGCCACCAACTGGCGACGGTAACAACCGGAATTCCCTGGGAGCGGGCCAGGATCACCTGGTCGCCGCTGGCGATGGCGAAGGGAAGTTCCCCTGCGCCCACCAGCCGGACCCCGTCGGTCTCCCAACTGTAGTCAAAGGCCAGTTGCATTCCCTCGGCGGCGAAGTACCCCCGTTCCACCGCCACATACCAGGGAGCGAACTGGACGTTGGCGATGTATCCCATCGGCAGCCGGATATTCTCATTAGGACGGGAACACGCCAGCAGCAGGAGCAGAAAGACGGAAAGCAGGACAATGGTGCATCGTTTCATCGTACCTCCTCACTGGGAATGGAATTGCCCCGGAGCAGAAATCGCTCCGCCAGGGCCACCGTTCCGTAGAGGGTCTGGGCCAGCACGACCAGCATACCGATGCCGACGAAGACCAGGGGAGTATCGTAGAGTTGTTGTCCCTGCTTGATGAGGTATCCCAGTCCCCGGTTGGAGGCGACAAATTCGCCGACCACAGCCCCAATGACCGAAAGCGTCGCTCCGATTTTCAACCCACTGAGCAACACGGGTAGCGCGGCGGGAACTTCCAGGAAAAGGAACGTCTTCCAGCGACCGGCCTCCAGCGTCCGCATCAGGTCCCGGAGTTCCGGCTCCACGGACCGGACGCCGACTACCGTGTTGACCAGGATGGGGAAGAAGACGACCAGCGCGCAGACCAGGATTTTGGAGAGGAGCCCCGGGCCAAACCAGATGACCAGCAGGGGAGCCACGGCGACGACCGGGACTGCCTGGGATGCGATGATATAGGGGGAGAGAAGCCGCTCGGCGACGGGAAAATGGGCCAGGAGGTACCCCAGAGCCGTGGCGACGAGGGTGCCCAGGCTCAATCCCGCCAGGATTTCCCCCAGGGTCACGCCCGTGTGGCGCCAGAGAGAGCCGTCGGCCAGCAGGGTCCCCAGCCGCCGGAAAACATCGCCGGGAGCGGGGAGGATAAAGGGGGGATACTCGGCCAGCCGGACTACGCCCTCCCACAGGCCGAAGAAAGCCAGCAGGCTGACCCCAACCAGCAGCGTCCGGGAAATTCGTCTCGCTCTCATCGTTCGCCTCAACAAAAAGCCCCGCGAGTCAGACACCCGCGGGGCATAGCGCGCCGAAAAAGAAGGCCCCGAAGAGGAGCCTTCGGGGCCAGCGCGTACGGATTCCCTCCACCCCCAGACCCAACGGGACGTGTCCGGCCCGCAGGATGCAGGGGGCATCCGCGCACCTTCTCCCATCCGGACTTTCACCGTCGGCTCCGGAGTGGGCGACGAGGTCGCCTTCACCGGATCGGCCGTTTCCCCCTTTATCGCGGGTTACCGAATACTTGAAGATCCCGAGGGAAACGGTTCGCGGGCTTTACCGCCGGTCGGGAATTTCACCCTGCCCCGAAGGTGTCGGTGAGCAAATTATAACAGAGATTGGAGAGTTGTCAAGGTTCTGCCCTGACGTGTGTCCCAGTTTTGCCGGGCGTCGGTCCGCCGCTGCTGGGCGCCGATGAACGTCGTACTTGCCGGGGCCTTCG
Organism: Anaerolineae bacterium; assembly: GCA_025060135.1. Lineage (GTDB taxonomy): Bacteria > Chloroflexota > Anaerolineae > B4-G1 > DUEL01 > SpSt-77. The sequence continues at coordinate 31,890 of JANXCY010000019.1, forward strand.
GCCAGGGGGCTTCCCTTCGTTCGCCACCCGGTCGGCCTTCGCCGACCCTCTATTGGGCGTCCGCAAAGGCTGACGCGGGATACTCCGTGCCCAGGGAAGGCGGATTTCCCATCCGCGCCTCCAGCCAGGACCAGGACGATTCCGACAGAAATGGGACACACCCCCTGACTTTACCCCCTCCGGTCCCATACCGCACAATGGGCGTTCACGCCCGCCGACTTAATGCGGAGGAAACCTTATGGCGATGGCCGCTTCCAGGTCGTGTACAGCCATCGCGATGTGGTGGATAACCGTCGAAATGCGGAACGATATGAGATAGAAGCAGGGACCGAATTCGCAAAGCGTGCGAATCTCTAATATTGCCAATCCCCAGCCCTCTCGCTCAGGTTACCAGCCCGTACCTTTGTAGCACCGGCTGGGGGTCCACCATATTCTTAGCCAGTTCTGCCTTCTTTTCTTCCATCCCGAAGGCCAAAACCATTAACTGGGTGATGTAGAGGACCGGCAACTGGAAGTCCAGTTTCATCTGCACCTGCCGGGCCTCCACGTTCACCTGGCAGAGGGGACAGGCCGTCACCATTAATTCCGCTCCACTTTCGTAGGCGTTCCGCAGGACCTTCTCCGAGAGTTCCAGCGCGATATTGGTCTGGGTAATGCCCAGGCTACCCCCACAGCAGTCGGTCTTGTACGACCACTCTACGGGTTCGCCGCCCAGGGCCCGGATGATGTCATCCATACAGGTGGGGTTCTCCGGGTCCTCTGCGCCGGTGTACTTGGGCGGGCGGGTGGTCGCGCAGCCGTAGTACGAGGCGACCCGCATGCCCTGGAGGGGTTTCTGGACCCGCGCCCGGATCGCCTCCAGCCCGGCCCGTTCCAGCAGCGACTCCACCGCGTGCAGGGTCTCCACCGTCCCCTGATACCGGTAGCCGACCCGCTCGGCGACGGCGTCCGCCAGTTCGGGACGATGAGCCAGTTCGTACTGCGCGGCCCGGAAACGCTGGTAGCACCCCAGACACGGAGCAACAACCTGCTGGAGCCCCATCCGTTCCACCAGGGAGAGGTTGACCGCCGCATAGTATCCTGCCAGGACCGGATCGGTGGTATGGGCAGGGGTAGACCCGCAGCAAACCCACCCCGGCGGCTCCACCAGTTGAATCCCCAATGCTTCGCAGACAGCCCGGAAGGTGTGGTCGTACTCGGTGGCGGTGGACTCCAGGGAGCAGCCAGGGTAATAGGCGATGATGTTGTCCCTGGCCTCTGCCCGCTTTACCTTCTTCGGCGGACGGACGAACTCCGGAAGCAGCCGAATCTTCCGCTTGAGAATCATCGGCAGGCCCAGGTCCATATCTTTGAGGGGTTGGCCGGTGAGGACGTTCATCATCCCCATCAAACCGGCCTCGTAGAGCCGTCCCGCCACGCCGATGGTCTTCAGGAAGACCTGGGTGAAGAGTTCCACCTCCCGTACCGGCGGCTTGATCCCCCGCTTCCGGGCCTCTATGCGGAGTACGTCCATCACCCCGGCGACGTCTATGCCCTGGGGGCAGCGGGTGGAGCAGGTAACGCAGGCGGCGCAAATCCAGGGTGTCTTGGCGTCCAGCACCCGCTCATCGCCTAACTGGATAGCCCGCATCACCTGATTGGGAAGCAGGTCCATGTGCTCCGCCACCGGGCACCCACTGGAGCAGCGGACGCACTGATAGCAAAGATACGGGTTGGAGCCGGTGTGCTCCTCCACAATCTCCGCCAGTGTCTGCGCTCGGACTCGTACTCTGGTCGCCATACTCACTCCTGTTCTTTCACCCCTAAGACCCAAAGACACGAAGAAAATAACAGCGTGTTTCTTTGTGTCTTGGTGTCTTCGTGGTTTTTTTATTCCACCACCGGGCGGGGGAGAAGGCCGGCGCCCTCCACAATAGGCCGCACCGCCTCCTCCCACTCAATGGCCATGATGTGGACGCCCGCCACGCCGGGAATTTCGCGGATTTCTTGAATTTGCTCAATGGCGATGCGGATACCCTCCCGCTCCCAGGCCTCTTTGCGGGCCTGCTTATCTTCCTTGGGGATTCCGGCAACCGCCGCCTCCATCCGCTCCACGTACTCCTCCCGCACCCGCATTCCCGGAACTTTATCCCGCATGTACCGGGCCGCGCCGGTGGACTTCAACGGACCGATCCCTGCCAGGATGTAGACCTGCTCATGCAGGCCCATATCCACCACCCGTTTCATGAAATCCCGGAAACGGGGGATGTCCAGGATAATCTGGGTCTGGATGAAGTCCACCCCGGCGGCGATTTTCTTCATCAGGCGGTACGGCCGGAAGTCCAGCGGGTCCGCAAAGGGATTCTCCGCGGCGCCGATGAAGAAGCAGGGCCGGAGACCTTTGATGGGGTCGCCGCACTGGAAGCGGCCCTCGTCCCGCATCTCCTTGACCATCTGGATGAACTGGATAGAGTCCAGGTCATGGACATTCTTCGCCGTGGGGTGGTTGCCGAAACCCTGATGGTCGCCGGTGAGGCAGAGCAGGTTCCGGACCCCCAGCGCGTAGGCGCCCAGCAGGTCCGATTGCATCGCCAGCCGATTCCGGTCCCGACAGGTCATCTGGACGATGGGCTCCACTCCCTCCTGCATTGCCAGAACCGCCGAGGCGATGCTGGACATGCGGACAATAGCGGTCTGGTTATCGGTGATGTTAGTCGCGTCCACCACTCCTCGCAGCAGGCGGGCCTTGCGCCGGATAACCTCCGGGTCGGCGCTCTGGGGGGGGCCGATCTCCGCAGTTACCACGAAGTGGCCCGCGCGCAGGAGTTTCTCCAGGTTGCTGCCGGATTTGTAGCCATTAGCCGGGTTGCTCATCGGTTCACCTCACTACGCTTTCTCGGGAAGCCTCAGGTCCTCTCGTACGATTTTGCGGGGGCCGCCATCGCGGCTACGGGACCAGTTCTTGGGCGGCTGGACCTCCAGGAGCCGCTCCACCTGTCCGAACTGGATCGCCCGCTCCCAGATCAGGTGCCAGGCACAGGGAACGTCTGAACTCACTTCGCAGACACCGTTCTGGGAACCGCCGCAGGGGCCATTCAGCAGTTGCTTGGAACAGCGCGCGATGGGGCAGATGCCAAAGGTCAGCCCCAGAATGCAGTCGCCACAGGCCTGGCAGCGCTCCACCCAGACGCCGTGCTCCTCCGGCAATCCCAGGAAGGTGGTGTTCAGGCCGGGGAGGGTGATGGACTCCGGGAAGCGCTCGTTCATCGCCTGGACGCCAATGCCGCAGGCCAGGCTAAGGATAGCGTCGTAGTCCTTCAGCCGGTCTGCCAGGGGGTCGATGTACTCCCACTCGCACTGTCGCTGGACGGTAACCTCGTCCACCTCCATCGGGTGGCCCTCCAGTTGGCTCTTCATCCGGAGGGCCGAGGCGAGGATCGCCGCCTCCTTCTCGCCTCCGGCGAAGCAGACGGTTACACACGTCCCGCACCCGACGACCAGCACCCGGCGGGCGTCTCCCAGCAAGTTCATGATTTCTTCCAGTGGTTTCTGTTCGCCGACGATCATGGATGCCTCCGTGTTTCGTGTTACGTATGCCGTAGGGGGTTGGGCCCCAGTTGGCGGATTTTCTCTGTCATCTCCCGGACAGCCTCCGCGAATTGGACAGCCATTGCCGAGGAGAGATTGACCATACGCACCCGCTCGCCGCCCAGGCCGATTTTATCCAGCCACTCGGCGGCGTACTTCACCCTTCGCTGGGCGTTGACATTACCTTCCAGGTAATGGCACTCGCCCTCCAGTCAACCCGCCACCATCACGCCATCGGCGCCGTGCTCAAAGGCGTGCAGGATCTCCGAGACCTCCACCCGCCCCGAGCAGGGCACCTCCACAATGCGGATGCCCGTGGGGTAATTCAGGCGCATCACCCCCGCCAGGTCCGCCGCCGCATAGGCGCAGTAGTGGCAGCAGAAAGCCAGGATTCTAGGCTCAAACGCCTCCGTCATACCATCCTCCTTACTGACCAACGGTCCACCGGTGCACTTCGTAGATATCCGTCCCGTCTTTCATCAACACCCGCTGGAGATCGGGCCACCGGTAGACCCCCATGAGCAGGCGGTAGGTTCCCGGCCCCACGGAGTGGGGAAGTCCCAACTCAAAACGGGTTACCAGTACATCGTCGTCCCGCCAGTATTGAGGAGGGACTCCGGGGCCGTCCATCTGTGCGACCAGGGTGGCCTCTCCCTGGAACAGGTGATTGAAGAAATGGTAAGAATGGGGGGCCACTTCCCGGTAATGCCAGGTGTACGCCACGATGACCCGCCCGTCGGGCCGGGGCTCTCCATCCAGGTGAACTCCGATCAGGCTCAATCCGTTCTCCCATTCAGCCAGCGGGTTGGGCAGATTCCCCCGATCCGCCAGGCAGTAAAACCGCCAGGGCGGGCTGGCCGGAATACGCATCCCCGGTTCTTCTATCAACCGGTCCCATATCGGCGAGAGATCGGCCTCCGAGGAGTCCGGCGCCATCAGATAGCAGGTGCAACGGGGGGCGATAATGAGCCCATGGCCGGTCTGAACCACCCGGATCCGGTCGGTCCGCAGCGCTGTGCGGATCCAGTCAAAGGCGGAGCCATCTCCGACAAACGAAGATAGGATGATGACCGTACAATCCGGGCGCTGTTCCAGGAACTTTCTGAGCTTTTCGGCGGTCATATCCAGCAGCCAGGCACGGGTGGGGGGCCCCATCCGTCCTTCCTGCTCCAGCCGAATGCGCACGCTCCAGGTATGGGCCCAAACGAGGGAGATCAGGAGTATGGCCACAGTCAGGAGTCCGCCGATCATCCTGCCCACCATCCGGGGCATCGGGCGTGGGAAACCCTCTACAAGAGAAGCCAGGAGTCCTATGAGCACAAAGGGAGCCGGAAGCACATAGAGCAGATAGAAGCCGATCAGATAGACGTCGGACCGCAGGTATAACAGAGGCGCTCCCAACGTCCACCCCAGTACCCAGAGCAAAGCCGAGCGCCGCTCCTTCCACCCGACCAGGCCCAGAATTCCCACCAGCAGGGCGATCCCCAGTAGCCCGTCGGTCCAATTCATCCCCCAGGGAAGCCGCACCAGCGCATCCTCCCATTGAGGATTCTCCAGCATCCAACGGGCCCCACGACCGCTGACCAGTTCCAGCGTCAGCGGGAAGACGGCCAGGTTCCAGTTGGAGCCCTGCATGCCCATCTTTACTGCATGCCACCCGTTGCTGGGTACTGCCCGGAGTGTAAACAGAAAGTAGGGAAGCAGGACCAGGCCTCCCCCCACCACCCCGCTCACCAGGCCCCTCCATGACCGAGTCCGCCAGGCCACCATCAGCCCCACCAGGTAGAGCACGCCCGCCCACGGCAGGGCCGCGATATGGACGGTTCCCATCAACATCGCGCTGATCAGTCCCAGGGCAAGATAGAGCCCCCGCCGCTGGTTTCGCGTAATCGCCAGTAGCAGAAAAGAGAATGCCAACGTCGCCCACGCGGTCGTCAGAGCCTGGTACCATATCCAGCGGATAAACTCCACCACCCAGGGATTGGTCGCATACAGAAGGGCAGAAAGCACCGCAGGGTGATATCCAAAGACTATTCTCACCGCCCGGTACAAGACCGCAACCGCGATCACATCCAGCACCGAGAAAAACCATTTGATGGCGATCACCCGAGGGACCAGCAACCAGGGAATGGCCGCCAGGTAGGAAATGACTGCTGTCTGATAGACGCCCACAGAGGATTTGATCCCTGCCAGAGGCGGGTGCAGCCGGGCCGTTTCTATGGCGTTACTAATCAGGTAGGACTGATCCCAGGCCAGAAATGTTTCCTCAAAGCCATTCAACCGGAGCAGGGATGCCAGAAACGCCAGGAGGACCCCGGCTACAAGAGCGATTCCCTTTGAATTCCTCCTGTTTTCTGTGAACGGTCTCGGCGTGCCAACAATCATACTTCTACCCCAACCCTCCCCAGCGCCTCTATCTTCGCCGCCATCTGCACATCCCGGTAGTGGAGCAACTGGATAGCCTTCGCCGGACACTCGCCCACGCAGACGCCACAGCCGTGGCACTGGGCCGGCTCAATGTAGGCTGCGCCAATAATGCCCCCCACGCCGACCAGGTCTGCCCGGATGCGCGGCACCCGGTACGGGCAAATCCGCACGCAGGTCAGACAGGCCACGCACTTTTCGGCATCCACCTGCG
>JANXCY010000001.1:0-26824 GCA_025060135.1 Anaerolineae bacterium
CTCCGGCAGGCCCAGGAGGGCGTTGACGGCCCGCTGGAGGTCATCCACCCTCTCCCGAACCCGCTCCACCTCCCGCTCGGTGCGGAGGGCGCTCAGGGCGGTCACCACGGGGCGGAATCGCTCGTCGGCCACCAGGCGGGCGCGCAGGCAGGTCAGGTAGAGGGCCAGGGCGCGGGCGCGGTCCCTCTCTCGGATGCCGGGGATGCGGGTGAACTCCTGAGCCAGGCGTTCCTCCAGGGCCTGTTCGCTCCAGAGGTCCCAGAGGCACTTTACCGCCTCCCGGAAGGTGTCAAGGTTGTGGAGGGGGAAGGAGGCGACCCAATGGGCAGAGGAGCGCAATCCCTGCCGGGCGGCCTCCCGCTGGAAGTCCTCTTCGGCCTGCCGGAGGAGTTCGGCCAGGTGGCGCTGGGCCTCCTGGGAGCGGCGGATGCTCTCCACGCCCCGGACGGCGAGGCGGGCGGGGCCGGTGAAGGGCAGGCCCAGGTCGCCCAGGATGTCCAGGAGCGCATCTACGGTTTGGGCAATGGCTTCGTGGGACATTTCGCCGACTGAAGGGCCACGCCGAAGGCTCGCCCGAGGCGTCGTCCTTTTTGGGCCTTCGGCCAGGTTGCTTCACTTCGTTCGCAACAAGGACGGCCTGCGCCGTCCTGTGAGAAGGCGTCAACGAAGGTTGACGCTTGGCGCCCCCGCGCCCCGGAAGGCTGATTTCCAATCAGCGCAACGGCAAAAGTTAGTGCCATTGGGCCGGGCGGCCTGTGTTACCGGCTTCTGGCCCACGCCAGCACTTCCTCCACCCTCCGGGTGTTGAGGATGTGGGCCGGGGTGGCCCAGCCCCGACGGGCCATGGCGACGCCAAAATGCAGAAGGCCGAAGTCCTCCGGGTCGTGAGAGTCGGAACTGATGACCAGAAGGACGCCCAACTCTATCGCCCGCCGGATGCCCATGTCGTTCAGGTCCAGCCGCCAGGGATGGGCGTTGATCTCCACCGCCTTGCCGGTCTCCGCCGCGACCCGCAGGACCGCCTCCAGGTCTATATCGGCGCCCTCCCGCTGGCCCAAGAGCCGCCCGGTGGGATGAGCCAGGATGTCCACATGGGGATGACGAAGCGCAGCGATCGCCCGGGCCGTGAACTGCTCCCGGGGCTGCCTTAGGCCGCTGTGGAGCGCCGCCACTACCAGGTCCAACTCCACCAGGACCTCGTCGGGCAGGTCCAGGGAGCCGTCGGCGCGGACCTCCACCTCCACCCCCGCCAGGACGCGAAACGCGCCGCCCATGCGGCGGTTGACCTCTTCTATCTCCGCGCGCTGGCGGCGCAGTTCCTCCGGCCCGGCCCCGTGGGCTACTCCCAGCCCCCGGGAATGGTCGGAGACCAGGGCGTACTTTAGCCCCACAGCGCGCGCGGCCTGGGCCATCTCCCAGAGCGACGCCCGCCCATCGGAGAGCGTCGTGTGAAACTGAAAATCCCCCTGGAGGTCGGAGAGTTCCACCAGGTTGGGAAGATGGCCTGCCAGCGCCGCCTCTATCTCCCCCCGGTCCTCCCGCAACTCCGGCGGAATCAGGGGAAGCCCCAGCGCCGCGTACACTTCCTCCTCCGTCGCGCAGAGGATCTCCGTCCCGTCCTCCCGCTTGATGGCGTATTCGCTGAGGGAGAGACCCCGGTCCTGGGCCAATCCCCGCAGCCGGATGTTGTGGGCCTGGCTGCCGGTGAAGTACTGCAGCGCCGTCCCCCAGCGGGCCGGGGGAAGCACCCGCAGGTCGGCCTGATAGCCGTCGTGGGTGCGGATGGAGGTCTTGGTGGGGCCGCTGAGGAGGACCTCCGCTACCTGGGGGAGGGAGCGGAAGCGGGCCATCACGGGCTCCGGGTCCTCCGCCGCTACCAGCAGGTCCAGGTCGCCCACCGTCTCCCGCATGCGGCGGAGGCTCCCCGCCGGGGCCACCTGGACGACGCCGGGGAGTTCCCGCAGGGGGTCCAGGAGCGCGCGGGCCAGTTCCCAGGCCGTCCCCAACGGAATCCGCCCGCCGCGCCGTTTGAGGGCTTCAATGCCAGCCAGGACTTTTTCTTCAGACCGGACCCCCATGCCGGGGAGCGTGCGCAGTTTCCCGGCCCGGGCCGCCGTCTCCAGTTCCTCAATGGAGGTGATGCCCAGTTCCTTCCAGAAGAGGGCTGCCTTACGGGGGCCGACGTCGGGAATCTGAAGCATCTCCACCACGCCTTCCGGGACCTGCACGCGCAATTTCTCGTAGGCCTCCAGGCGGCCTGTCCGCATCAGTTCGTCTATCTTCTCCGCCAGGGTCTTGCCAATGCCGGGGATGGTCTCCAGTTCGCCCGCGCGCCAGATTTCCTCCAGCGGGCGGCTCAGTGCGGCGATGTTCTCCGCCGCGCGCCGGTAGGCCATAATCCGGTGGGGGTTTTCCCCCTGGATGTCCAGAATGTCGGCCATGCGGGCGAAAATGGCGGCAATCTGGCGGTTGTCCACTTTTTCACCTCCAGGCTTCTGAGCACCACCAAGACGCAAAGACACGAAGACAGTAACATCGTTTTCAGATCTTTGTGTCTTCGTGCCTTCGTGGTTCTTTACGGCCCCACCTCTATCCGGACGATGAGAATGCTATTCGCCTCCACGCTGGCCTGGCCCGGGTCCAGCACCGGAAGCCGGGTCTCCGGCTGGCCCACAGGGTACATCCCCGTTCGCACCTGGTACGTGCCGGGCGGCGCGTCCGATGGCAGGGTAACCTGATGGGGGTCCCAGAGGGGCATCTGGGGCACCCAGGTGTCGGTGGGACGGGTGCCCCGCAGGGGCTCCACGTCTTCCTGGGCAATCAGCCGCCCGTCCGGGCCAATAAGGTGGACGAAGACGACGTAGCGGGTGGCGATCGTCGTTAGCGGGCGCCAGCGCAGGGAGACGGCGAAGACCTCCCCGGGCCGGACGCGGGGCTGGAGAACTTCCGCCTGCTCCAGGATGACCAGGTTGCCCAGGTTGGTCCCGAGGGGGATGGGGACGGACGTCCCACCGCTGATGGTGAGGGTTACCATCCCGCCTACGGAGACCTCCGTATCTCCGGGGGGCTCCTGGGCCAGGACGGTGCTGATGGGCTGCGTGCTCCAGACCACCCGTTCTGTTACCTGCAGGCCAGCCCGCTCCAGCGCTGTGCGAGCATCTTCGGCGCGGACTCCGGTCAGCACCGGGACTTTCACTGTTCCCGGTTTGCCAGCAATAAACAGTCGCACCTCCGACCCGGCGGGCACCCGCTGGCCCGCAACTGGCTCCTGGCGAATGATGGTTCCCTCCGGCGCGGCTGCGCCTTTCTGCTCCTCCAGCGTGAACCGCAGGCTTGCGGCTTCCAGGATGGAACGTGCCTCTTCCCATTTCAGTCCCTGGACGTTGGGGACGGAGACCAGCATCACTGTCGCAGTGGGGGTTTCCAGCGTGGGCGGAGTGGCCCGTTCGGAGCGGATCCAGGCCCGATAAACCAGGGCCCAGAGAGGAATCAGCCCGATGACGGCAATAACGGCGACCGCGCCCAGGAACCAGGTCAGCCAGTCCCGGGCTTCGGGCGGCTCCACTGTTTCCACCGGTTGAGAGACGTGTGGTTGAGAGACGTGCGGAGGAGGAACCTTCGGTCGGGGAGGGGGGGCGGGCCGGGAGAGCAGAGGTGGAGGAGCCTCCACCTGGCCTGGAACGGGAGGAGGGGGCGATGGGACAACACCCGGATGGGCGCCGGTCGCCATCGTCATCCGATTCCAATACTCCTGTAGGACCATTGCCAGTTGTTCCGCCGTCCGATAGCGGGCGGCTGGCTCCTTCGCCAGCAGTTTGCGGATAATCCATTCCAGTTGCGGGGGTACCTGGGGGTTATGGATGGAGAGAGGTTGGGGTTCCTCCCGCAGATGCATCAGAGCCAGGGCGGTGGGTTTTTCCGCCTGGAAGGGGGGGACACCTGCCAGCATCTCGTAGAGGACAACGCCGATACTGTAAACATCAGAGGCGGGCACAGGACGCTCTCCAGCCGCCTGTTCAGGGGAGAAGTAGGTGGGACTTCCCCACACCACCTCCGGGTCAGTGAGGCCGGATTCGGAAAGGGCGCGCGCGATGCCGAAATCGGTGACCTTGACTCCTCCCTCCCGCGTGATCAGGATGTTCTGGGGCTTGATGTCGCAGTGGATGATGCCCATCTTGTGAGCATGCCCCACCCCGGCGGCAATCTGGATGGCGATGTTCACCGCCTGCTCAACGCTCAGCCGACCGGTGCGCCGGATGAGGGACTTCAGGTCTTCCCCCTCTACGTACTCCATCACGATGTAATGCACATTCCCGTCCTGCCCCACATCGTAGACGGTCACCACGTTGGGGTGGTCCAGGCGAGCAGCCGCGCGCGCTTCCCGCTGGAAACGGGCCAGGAAAGCAGGATCGCTTGCATAGGCCTCGCGCAGGATTTTAATGGCGACGGGGCGATGGAGCACAGTGTCTGCTCCTTTGTACACCACGGCCATCCCGCCGGAGCCCAGAAGTTCCAGCACCCGGTAGCGGTTGTTCAACAAAGTCCCTTCCATACTGTTGCCCATCGTTCTCCCCAGCAAGGATCCAAACGTGGGAAAAAAGGCCGAACCCAAGAACCTGAATGGTTGTCTCAGGAAGGAAGTCCTCTGCTTTTTTCTGCCGTTGGCTACGGCACCGTACCGCCACAGGAGGCGTAGTGGGCGTTGTGCTCCTCCTCCGTGCGGGCAAAGAGGTGGCTCCCATCGTTCTTGTGGCAATCGGCGATGAAAAAGAAATAGTCGGTCTGGGCGGGGAAGGCCGATGCCTGAATGGATGCCAGGCCCGGACTGCAGATAGGGCCCGGGGGCAGGCCAGGGTAGCGGTAGGTGTTGTACGGATGGTCTATGTCAGCCAGGCGGCTGATCCCCAGTTCATCAAAGTATAGCCGCCGCCACCAGGTTCCGGTCCGCTCGTCGTAGCCCAGGGCGTACTGGACGGTGGGGTCGGCGCTCAGGGGCCAGCCGTTCCGCAGCCGGTTGAGGAAGACGCTGGCAATGACGGGTCGCTCTTCCGGGATGACCGCTTCCCGCTCTACCAGCGAGGCCAGGGTAACCAGTTGATGGACGGTCAAGCCCTGATTGGCGGCACCCAGTCGTATCTCCTCGGTTACCCGCGCGTCAAAGGTGGCCAGCATGCGGGCCACCACGTCGTAGGCTGTTACCTTCTCCGGCAGACGGTAAGTCTCCGGGAACAGGTACCCTTCCAGGTTGGTCCCGGGTGGCAGGTCAGCCAGGAAGGGGTAGTCCTTCAGGTCGGTCTCCCGCCAGCCGGTGGTCACCAGGGCGATGAAATCCGCCTCGGCGATGCCGGTCTGGGCGGCGACGGTAGCGGCGACCTCTTCCAGACGGAGTCCCTCGCGAACAGTTACCACCCGCTCCGGGCGCAGGCCGGTCTGCAGGGCCTCGGCGATTTCGGGAATGGTCATCGTCTGGCGCAGGGTGTAGGTACCGGCCTCCAGTCCGGCATCCATGCCCTTGTATTGCAGGTAGCGACGGAAGAGTTCGGCGTTGGAGATGAGGCCGGCTTCCTGAAGGCGTTGGGCGACCGATGCCGCCGTCTCCCCAGGCTGGACGACAAAGGTAACCGGTGTGTTGTCGGTGCCGGCGGGGCGCCGGAGTTCGTCGGCGTGCATCTGGATGTAGGTTTCCAAGGCGACCTCTTTTGGGGAGCCTGCTGCGCTGAGGCTACAGAAGGAGAGTCCCAGCCCACCGGTCTGGCGGAACGTCCAGACGCCCCCACCGACGATGATGCCGATGGAAGCCAGTGCCAGCAGAAAGGCCACCACGCGAGTTGTTTGCTTCATTTTCACCTCGTTTTACGATGAACGGTTTATCGATCCCCTGCGGTCTCTGTACCCTCTGTGGTAGAACGGGCTTCCAGGAATCCCTGGAGAAGGACGGCGGCGGCGACGGCATCTATGTCGCCGCGCTGGCGGCGTTTGCCGGGGCGGCGGAGGGTTTCCAGGATCTCCTGGGCGGCGACAGTGGTGTAGCGCTCATCCCATAATTCCACCGGCACCGGCAGTGCCTCCGCCAGGGCCTGGGCGTACGCCTCCACCCAGCGGGCCTGCGGGCCCACTTCGCCGCGCAGAGTCAGCGGTCGCCCGACGATGACCCGCTCCACGCCGTGTTCGGCCACCAAGCGGGCAATAGCGGCAAAATCCTCGGCGCGGGACTTTCGCTCCAACACACCCACCGGTCGGGCCACCGTACCCGTGGGGTCGCTCACCGCTACGCCGATCCGCCGCTCTCCCAGGTCCAGGGCCAGGATGCGCATACTTGTAAAGTTATCCGGGCGAAAAGGACAGGGCCCGTTTGACTCTGGGGTCCAAGTCAAGTTTCGGCTCCAGTTGTCCGGGCGGTGGGGGCTGGAGCCGGGTAACCTGGTGCGGAGAGGGCCGGGTTTCTGACGCAGAGCGCTCGCTCCGGCGGGTCCGACGGGGCCGGTGGGTCTTCGGCTGAGGCTGAGTCTGCTCGCCCGGCGGGTGAGGGGGGAGGAGGGCCAGGTCCAGCACTTCATCCATTCGCTCCACCGGACGTACTTTCAACTCGCGCGTTACCTTGCGGGGGATTTCCATCAGGTCGGGTTGATTCCGTTTGGGGATGATGACTTCTTTCATTCCGGCCCGGTGAGCGGCCAGTAGTTTCTCTTTGATGCCACCGACTGGCAGGATCCGTCCCCGCAAGGTGATTTCGCCGGTCATCGCTACTTTCCGCCGCACGGGGCGATGGGTAAGGGCGGAGATGAGTGCTGTGGCCATCGTGATGCCCGCTGACGGGCCGTCCTTCGGAATGGCCCCTTCCGGCAGGTGGATGTGAATGTCGGTCTTCTCAAAAAGATCCGGCGCCAGCCCCAAATCTCTGGAGCGGGAGCGAGCATAACTGAGCGCTGCCTGGGCCGATTCCTGCATCACCTCTCCCAGTTGACCGGTGAGAGTTAAGTTGCCCTTGCCAGGCATCAGGGCCACTTCCACTGGCATCAGATCGCCGCCCGCTTCGGTCCAGGCCAGTCCCATGGCCAGCCCGATTTCGTCTTTTTCTTCCGCTTCGTCGCGCGGGTAGCGGGGCGGGCCCAGGTAGCGGGGCAGGTCGGCGGGGGTCACGCGGGTCAGCGGCTTTTTCCCCTCTGCTAACCGCCGGGCCGCCTTGCGGCAGATATTGGCGATCTCCCTTTCCAGGTTGCGCACCCCTCCCTCATAGGTGTACTCCCGGATGATACGCCGCAGCGCCATATCGGTGAACGTAATCGGATGTCCGTTCAATCCGTTCTCTTCCATCTGCCGGGGGATCAGGAATCGGCGGGCAATCTCCAGTTTCTCCTCCTCCACGTAGGACGGGAACTCAATCACTTCCATCCGGTCCCGCAGCGCCGGAGGGATAGGATCCAGCGTGTTCGCCGTGGTAATGAAAAAGACCCGGGAGAGGTTGTATGGCACTTCCAGATAATGGTCGGAAAAGGCGTGGTTCTGCTCCGGATCCAGCACTTCCAGGAGTGCTGCCGCCGGATCGCCCCGGAAATCCAGCCCCAGTTTGTCCACCTCGTCCAGCATGAAGACGGGGTTGATCGTTTTGGCGCGCCGCATAGTCTGGATGATGCGGCCGGGCAGCGCGCCAATATAGGTCCGACGATGGCCGCGAATCTCCGCTTCGTCCCGCACTCCACCCAGGCTCACCCGGACGAAGTTCCGTCCCAGTGCTTTGGCAATGGCCTGGCCCAGGCTGGTTTTACCTGTCCCCGGAGGGCCTACGAAGCAAAGGATGGGGCTACGCATCTTGTCTGGGGCCAGTTTTTTGACCGCGATGTATTCCAGAATGCGCTCTTTAGCCTTCGGCAGGCCGTAGTGGGAAGATTCCAGGACCTTCGCAACGTGGTCCAGGTCCAGGTTATCCTCCGTCTCCTCGGTCCAGGGCAGTTCCAGCAACCAGTCCAGGTAAGTGCGAATGATGCCGACGTCGGGGGACATGGGCGGCATCGCGGAAAGGCGAGCCAGTTCCCGCTCCGCCTGTGCCCGTACTTCTGGCGGAAATGGGGCCTGCTCAATCCGTGCCCGCAGCTCGTTGATCTCCTGGATGAAGGTATCCGTCTCTCCCAATTCTGTCTGGATAGCCTTCATCTGCTCTCGCAGGAAGTACTCCCGCTGAGAGCGGTCCATCTCCTGCTGGACCTGGGAATGGATTTTGTCTTCCAGTTCCAGGACATCCAGTTCCTTGGCCAGCAGGATGTTGACCCGTTGCAGGCGGGCGGTGGGGTCCAGCGTTTCCAGAACTTCCTGCCGCTGGGCTGTATCCAGGTTGAGGCTCTGGGCAATCAGGTCTGCCAGCCACCCTGGCTCCCGAATGTTCAGCGCAAAGATGTAGAGGTCTTCAGGGAGGTGATGGCTCAATTGAACGACCCGCTCAAAGAGGTTGAGGACGGCCCGCATGAGCGCCTCCGTCATCCGGGAGCGATCGGTGGACTCCACGACCGGCATGGCCCGGACACGGATGTAGGGTTCTAGGTGAACGTATTCCAGAATCTGCACCCGCTGATGGCCCTGGGCCAGGATGCTAAGGGTGCCATCGGGCATGCGAAGCATGCGTCCGATGATGATATCGGTGCCGAAGGTGTAGAGGTCTTCCGGTCCTGCTTCCTCCACCTGGGGGTCCCGCTGAGCAACAGCGATGAGTGGTTCATCCAGGTCCAGGGCGACTTCCACGGCCTCAATGGACGACGGCCGTGCCACCACCAGCGGAGCGACCATGCGCGGGAAGAAGACCATATCCCGGAGGGGCAGCAGTGGTCCCTCGATGATTTCCTCCGTCTGTCCCTCGGGGTACTCCTCCTCTTCGTACTGACCAAAATACGGGAAAAATCCAGGTTGCGACCAGCCCATTTGGGTCCACCATTCAGCCCAATCGCGGTTCATCTTCATAACTCCTGTGTGCTTCGCGTGCTCTGTGCCGTTTAGAGCCTATCTAAAAATTCGGGTCCTCTCAGGACTTGTGGCGCTGGAGCGCAGGCTGCCCGGCCTGGCCCATGCGTCGGGGGGCTGTTTCGGGCCATCATTCCAGGCTAACAGCCTACGCTGCGCGACCTTCGGTATTTTTCAGACATGCTCGTGGTCTGTCTGGTCGTTATCGGGAGTAGGCTGGCCGTTGTGCTCGGCCCACTCCTCCCGGGCATCAGCGACCAGGAAAATCGAGCCGGTAACCAAGATGCCGGTGTCTGGTCCAAGAAGTGTCAGGGCCCGCTGGAGCGCGCGCCGGACGTTGATGGCGATTTCGGCCCCGCTGCCGAGCGACGCCGCGATGTCCGCCAGTTCCACCGGAGTGGCGGAGCGAGGGTGCTCGGAGCGAGTTACGATGAGGTGGTCAGCCAGGGGCAAGAGTGCCCGCAGCATTCCGGGGATGTCCTTATCCGCCGACGCGCCAAAGATGAGGACCCAGCGGCGGCCCGGAAACCATGCCTGCAGCGCTTCCCGCAGAACCTCAGCCGAGTACGGGTTGTGGGCGCAATCCACCACTACCAGGGGGTCGGTGCTGAGGATTTCCATCCGTCCTGGCCATTGAACTTTTCGCAGGCCCTCCTGCGCCGCCACGCGGGAGAGCCGGAAGCCCCGGTCCCAGAGAATCTGGAGCGCGGCCAGAGCGGTTGCCGCGTTCTCCAGTTGGTGGCGGCCCAGCAGGGGAATCCAGTATTCTCCGGCCAGGTTATCCTGTCCCCCTCCGATGCGGTGGAGGACGAAGTACTGGCCCTTCAGGTCAAACGGGCCGGGCTCCCAGACCCAGTCCCGTCCCACCACAGTGAGGGGGGCCTGACGGGCGTGGGCCTTCTCCGCTATGACGGCCAGTGCCTCCGGGCGCTGCGGCGCAGTAACGACGGGAGTGGCCTCCTTGATGATTCCGGCCTTCTCCGCCGCGATTTCCGGCAGCGTGTTTCCCAAAAGATAGGTATGGTCCAGGCTCAGGGAAGTAATGACAGCGACCTCCGGACGGAGGACGTTGGTGGCATCCAACCGTCCCCCCAGCCCGACCTCGGCGACCAGAACCTCTATTTTCTGGCGGGCGAAGTAGGTGAAAGCAATGGCGGTAACGGCTTCAAAAGTGGTGATACCAGGGATACAAGCAATGATTGGACGGAATTCCTCTACCAGCGCGACAATGTCCGAGCGGGAAATCGGGTCGGCGCCGACACGAATCCGCTCGCGGAAGGTGTGGAGATGGGGGGAGGTATAAAGGCCCGTCCGGTATCCAGCGGCGCGCAGAACCGACTCGATCATCGCGGATGTGGAACCTTTCCCCTTCGTTCCGGCGATGTGGACAGACGGGTAGAGGCGGTGGGGGTTCCCCACCATGTCCAGCAACCGTTCCACCCGGGAAAGGTCCAGCGTTTGAGGCGAATAGCGTTCAATCCGCCGTTTTTCGTAGTCGGTCAGGCTGTGAAGGTATTCTATCGCTTCCCGGTAGTTCATGGGCTCTCCTATCAAAAAAACCATTCTACCGCGTTTGGCCGGAATTGCAAATCGCGCTCGTACATTACCCACTTCGTATCCCCCGCACCGGGCTTTGACACCCGCTCCGACATATGGCATAATGACATCGGTTACTCACTACCATACAGGAGGAGCCATGGCTTTCAAATTCCCCTCGGACGAGTGGATCAAGGAACTGGCCCGCCATCTGAACGCCAGCGAGGCCTACGAGAAATCGGCAAAGGACTGGGAAGGGGATTTCGTCTTCGTGGTGGAGCCGGATGAGGCGTACCCCCATACCGCCTATCTCTTCCTGGGCCTTTATCACGGCAAGAGCACGGATGCCGCTATGGTGGGCAGCGAGACGGAGCGCCCGGCGGAGTTCATCATCCGCGCACCCTTCAGCACTTGGCGGCAGGTCATTGAAGGGAAACTGGACCCCATCCAAGGGATGATGACCCGGAAACTGAAACTCCAGGGCAACATGATGAAAATCATGCGCTACCCCAAAGCGGCCAAAGAGATTGTCTCCTGCTGTGCACTGGTACCCACCGAGTGGGGGTAACCACGGATTTCAAGGCTTTTGGGGAAACCTGCGCCCCGTTCTTCCGGGAGGGCACGATGGCTGTCATCCGACCATTTCGGGGTATCCGCTATAATCTGGAGCGTATTGGCGACCTCTCCGCTGTTGTTACCCAGCCCTACGACCGCATCCACGAGCCGGAGCAGGCCCGGTACTACGAACTGAGCCCCTACAACTTCATCCGGATCATCCTGGGGAAGCGAACGCCTCAGGACACCGATACGGATAACGTCTACTCCCGCGCCCGTTGCTACGGTCAGACCTGGCTGGCGGAAGGGATTCTGGTCCGGGACGAGCGTCCATCCTTCTACGTTCTGGAACAATCCTTTACCACGCCGGACGGCCAGAGCCGTACTCGCCGGGGCCTGGTAGCGGCCCTCCAACTGACTCCCTTTGAAGAAGGGACCATCCTCCCCCATGAGCGTACTCTCAGTGCTCCCAAAGTGGACCGTCTCCACCTGACTCGCGCCACCGCTTTTGCTTGGGAGCCCATCTTCATTCTCTATCCGGACCCGGAGAATCGCGTCCACCGTCTTCTGCAACCGTATCTGGAAGCCCGTTCGCCAATAGTAGCCTGGGAGAGGGTCATTGAGACGGCGGTGGAACATCGGTTCTGGGCCGTGGATGACCCCGCCGTTATCGGGGCGGTGGTGGAGGAGATGGCCCCAAAACGGAATCTCATCATCGCGGACGGCCACCACCGCTACGAGACGATGTTGACCTATCGGGAGGAAATGAGCCGCCAGCACCCGGACGCGCCGACCAACGCTGCCTTTCATTTCACTCTGGTTGCCCTGGTCAGCATGAGCGACCCGGGACTGGTCATCCTGCCCACCCACCGGCTGGTTCACTCCTACGGGCGGATGAGCGGGCGGGAGGCGCTGGAGCGGGCGAAGGAGTACTTTGAGGTGATGCCTGTGGCCGACCGGGCCATAATGGAGGGAGCGCTGCGGGAGGCAGAACCGAGCCGTCCCCGTTTCGGCTTCTACGATGGCACGTATGCGGTGCTGACCCTGCGGGACCCGGCTATCCTGGAGCGCATTCTTCCCGACCGCGCCCCCGACTGGCGGCTGTTAGATGTGAGCGTCCTGCATGAACTCTTTATTGAGCGGGTGCTGGAGATTGATAAGGGGGCCGTGGAGCGGAAGGAGTATCTGGACTATCTCCGGGACCCCAACCCGGGCTATCGGGCTGTGGATGAGGGAAGGGCTCAGTTTCTCATCCTGATGAACCCGACGCGCATGGAGCAGGTACGCGCCTGTACCATGGCGGGAGAAAAGATGCCTCAGAAATCCACCGATTTTTACCCCAAGATGATCAGTGGGCTGGTCATGATGCCGATCGGCGCCGAAGAGCGGCTGTAATCGGGAAGATGGGCGGCGGCCTCTGGTCGCCGCCCATCGGACCCTCTTATCTCCGCCCGGAGCGGAGGATGGAGACCACCAACCACAGCCCCAGCAGGCTGGCCAGGGCAAAGCCGGAGACGACCAGCACGGTTACCAGGCCGCCCCGCTCGGCCAGATGGAAGGCCGGGACCAGCAGCGCCAGCCCCACGATCAGCGCTGCCAGCAGAATACTGAGGGCCAGCCGGTTTGCCAGCCGGTCCAGATAGATCAGTGCCCGCCCCAATTCCTGATGCCGCAGGCTGAGTTCTAATTCCCCCCGCTCTGCCCGGGTCAACAACTGCATACCGGTTCGGGGAAGGACCTCCAGGAACTGGGCCCATTCCTCCACCCCCCGGATCAGGGAAGGCATCCAGGTCCGTGGAGCGGCCATCTCCCGCAGAAATCGCTGTACATAGGGCCGGGAGACCGCGAACATATCAAAATCCGGGACCAGTTTCAGTCCTACTCCCTCCATCATCACCAGCGTCTTGCCCAGTAGCCAAAGTTCGGATGGAAGACGCAGGCGATGGCGGAACGCGATGGGCATTGCCTCTTCCATCACGTCCCGCGCGCGAATGGCTTTCAGCGGCAAACCAGCGTACTTGCGCAGAAGGCGCCCAATGTCATGCTGAAGCCCCATCCGGTCCACGGAACCCCTGACCACGCCCATCCGGATCAGCCGGTCCACCACGGCTTCCTCGTCCAGTTGGACAGCAGCGATATAGAGGCGGATCAGATCAGTGCGGGTGCGACGGCTGAGGTACCCTACCATCCCGAAATCCATCGCTCCGATCACTTCACCGGGCAGGACGAAGAAATTGCCCGGATGGGGGTCAGCGTGGAAAAACCCGTCCTCCAAGACCTCTTTGATGACCATCCGGGCCGCGTGGAGGCCAATACGGTAACGGTCATAACCGGCCGCGTCCAGCGCGGCGATGTCGTCTATCTTGATGCCGCAAATTCGCTCCAGTACCAGTACCCGACGGGTGGTATAATCCCAGTAGACTTTCGGGATGTAGAGATAGGGCTCGCCCGCGAAATTGGCCCGGAACCGGTCGGCGTTGTGGCCCTCGCGGTAGAAATCCAGTTCCGCCCGCAGGGTAGCGGAGAATTCCTCCACAATGCCCGGCAGGTCATAGATTTCGCCCAGGGGGGTCCGCGTCTGCAGGAGACGGGCCCCATCGGCCAGAATGTCCAGGTCCACACTGATGGTTTCTTCTATGTTGGGGCGCTGGACTTTGACGACAACCTTCGATCCGTCGGGGAGCGTGGCGGGGTGAACCTGGGCCAGGGACGCGGCAGCCAGAGGTTCGGGGGCCAGCGTGGGGAATATCTCTTCCACCGGTGTGCCCAGTTCTGCCTCCAGGAGCGCGCGCACCGACTCCCAGGGCGCGGGAGGGACCGTATCCTGGAGTTTGGACAATTCGGCGATGTAGGCAGGAGGAAGGAGGTCGGGGCGGGTGCTCAGTATCTGGCCCAGTTTGATGAAGGTGGGGCCCAGTTCCTCCAGCGCCATACGCAGGCGCTGGGGAGGGCCGAGGAAGGGGCGTCGGCGCAGAATGCGGACCAGGGGGAAAGCCGGCGTCGCTCCCAGCAAGTCCACCAGTTCCCCAAAGCCGTGCCGAATCAGAACTCGGGTAATCTGCTGGAAGCGCCGGAGGTGACGCGCGCCCCGAATTGGAAGGATGGACATCTTTACTTTATAGGTGTACGGCCGCTCAGCCCCTATGGTGCTCGTGGGGGGTGAGTCGTATAAGCGTCGGCCACCAACCGGTATGGTACAGGCTAACCGCCCGCACGACCTGGAACGCTGGCCGCCCGGCCGGTATGCGCTACATAAGTTCCCTCAGCCGGGGGAGAGCCGCCCGGGCCGCTTCCTCTCCCGCCGCAATGACCTCCGCTGCACGAGCCAGACCGGTGAGAACGGTAACCCCAGGAGGGATGGCAGGGCGAATCAGCAGGTCAGGGCGGGCCTCCTCCAGGTTGCGCCGATTCATGTCCCGCATCATCACTCCCAGGGAGCGCCAGAGAATATCCGCCATCTCGGCCAAACTGTCCGGGACGAAGGGGCGGCGCTTCAGTTCTTCTGTGAGCCAGCCCAGGGACGTCTCATCGGTGGAGATGTCCACCGCGACCACCCGTTCCGCACCCATCTGGCGCACCACGTCGGCCGGGAGGTTGTCCAGGAGGCCCCCGTCCACCAGGAGTTGTTCCTCGCGCTGGACCGGACGGATCAGCCCAGGCAGAGCCGTCGTGGCCCGCACTGCGTCCACCACGCGGCCTTCCTTCAGTACCACTTTCTGCCCCCTGTTCAGGTCCACCGCGACGACGGCCAGGGGGATGTGCAGCTGGTCAAACGTGAGGTCGTCCAGGAAGGTTTCCAGGTACTCGGCCACCTTCTGGGCTGAGAGGAGGCCACGAAAGGGGTGAACGGGGTTGAGGAACGAGAGCAGGCGGCGCGGGGAAGCGATCCGCAGGGCCTCCTCCTCTATTTGGTGGGGAGGGATACCGGCTGCGTAGAGGGCCCCGATCAGGCCTCCGGCACTGGTCCCAGCGATGGCGTGGATAGGAATGCCGGCCTCTGTCAGTACCTTCAGCACGCCGATGTGGGCCAGCCCGCGCACGCCGCCGCCGCTGAGTGCCAGACCAATCCGGCGCGGCCTTCGTCGCCAGAACCAGGAGTGAGGTGAGAGTTTCTGGAGCAACAGTTCTCCAATGGATCGGGATGGGGCCGTCAATCGGGTTGTTCGGTGGCTTCCTGCGCCGCCTTCCGCCCCCGGGCCCGGGCCAGTTCCTCCACCCGCGCGGTCAGTTCATCTACCTTCTGTTTCAGTGCTTCCATGTCCTGACGGGAGGGCGGGGCCCAGCGGGCCACCTCGTCCCGGATCAATTTCCGCAGGGCTTCCCGCTCCTCTTCCCCCCGGGCGATCAGTTTCTCCACCACCTTTGGAGCCTCTTCCACCCGGACTTCGCCCTCCTCCACCAGTTTATCCACCAACTGAACCACCTTCTCACGGGTGACGGTGAGCAGTCCCAGACCAAAGAGCAGGCTCCGTTCCAGCCATCGACTGACCATTTCCCACCTCCCTCGGTCAGGCCCTACCACAAAGATACACCCAGACACAAAGTTTGGGGTGAATATTCGTCATTTCAATCATAATACCTTCACGTCTTTGTGTCTTGGTGGTTTTTTATTATACCCCACAATGGCTGTTCAGTCCAGCCGCTGGCTGACCCGATGGACGGCTCCAAGCAGGATGACCGCGGCCAGCAGAACCAGAGCCATCCCGTGGAGTCCCAGATCGCCTGGACCTGCGCCTTTTAGCATCACTGCCCGGATAATCGTCAGGTAATGATACATCGGCACCGCTCGGGAAATCAGGCCCAGCACCGGCGATAGATTCTTCACCGGCATCAGGTAACCTGAAAAGGTGAGGTCTATCATCGCCATGATGAATACGAATAGGATGGCCTGCTGCTGGGTGCGAGAGATGGAAGAGATGATGACTCCCCAGCCGATCTCTGCCAGCAGAAAGGGCACCGTCAGCGCCAGGAGGAGCAGAAAGGAGCCCCGCATTGGCACGTGGAAGCCAAAACGCGCGATGGCGACCAGGAAAAGGAAGTTGACCCCACCGATCAGAAACGCCGGGATGGCTTTCCCCAGGACGATTTCCGTCCGGCTCAGCGGGGTAACGATGAGGGCCTCCAGGGTGCCCAGTTCCCGCTCCCGCGCCAGGCCCAGCGAAGCAATCACCAGAGTAATCTGATACACGATGAAGCCGACCTGAGCCGGGATGGTGAACTGCCGGACATCGTAGGCAGGATTATAGTACGTAACCACGCGCAGGTCTACTGGCGGGTCGGTGTGGAAACCTTTGGTCCTCAGATATTGCCGGATGTAGTCGGCAAAGACGGTCTCTACCGCGCTCTGTACGATGCTCGCGACGGTATCGCTGGAGCCATCCACCACCACCCGCACCGAAGCCGTCCGCGTCGGGTCGGAAAGGTCGACAGCGAAGCCCGAGGGGAAAATGACGGCCACCCGGGCCGTCCCTCGCTCCAGTTCCGCGGCCAGCGATCGCTCGTCTGCCACGAAGCGCACCAGTGCCAGTTCTTCCCGGCGATCCATCCGGAGGACCAGTTCCCGGGTAACGGCCGAACGGTCCATATCCAGCACCACCAGCGGCTGTTCTTTGATCCCCCGTCCGGTGGCCCGTGCCAGCAAGACCAACTGAAGCATCGGGAGAAGGAACAGGAAAGCCGTCAGCAACCAGTCCCGGGCCAGTTGCAGCAGTTCTTTCCAGACCAGATTGCTGATTCGGATGATCATATAAGCCAACGGCCACGTGGCACGAGGGGTGGCTGGGATGTGTGGCTTTACCCCAACCGCTTGCGGAACAGAAGCAGGCTGAGAAGCAGGCCTCCAAGGCCCATCCCCAGGAGGAGTAGGATGTGCATCTGCAACGGGGCTGGTCCTATGCCTTTCAGGAACACGCCCCGGCTGATGGCCACGAAGTGGGTCGCGGGCAGCGCGTAGGAGACCAGCATGGAAAGGATGTTGTGGGTATCTACGGGCAGAATCAGTCCGGCGATAAAGAAACTGGGGACAAAGAAGGCGGTCAGCACCAGCAGCATAGCCGTCTGCTGGTTTCGGACGAAGTTGGCGACAATGAGGCTGAAGCCCATCTCGGCCAGGAAATAGACCGCGCTCAGGGCCAGATACAGGAGAACATGCCCCCGGAAGGGCACCTGGAAGTAGAGAACGGCGACCAGCCAGACCGGCAGGACGCCCAGCAGTCCGCAGGCCAGGTATGCTCCCAGTTTACCCAGGAGGTACTCCGCTCCTCGGACTGGTGTGGCGATGAGACTTTCAAAGGAGCCGATCTCCTTCTCCCGTGTCAGTGCCAGGGCCAGGGCCAGCGCGGGCATGCAGAGGACGATCGCTGCCAGACCCGGCACCATGCTGACCAACGATTTCAGCGCTGGATTGTACCAGGCCTCGGAGCGAACGTCTATGAGGAGGGGTGGGGAGTGGGTTGGGCCCGGGGTCAGGGCTGAGACCCGCTTGCTGAGGGAGGCGACAGCCTGGATCGCGGCGATGGGGTCGCTCCCATCCACTATCGCTTCTACTGTCGCCGGGCGTCCAGATTCCTGCTGGCGGGCGAAGCCGCCAGGGATCACCAGCCCACAGTCCACTCGCCCTGTCCGCAGCAGGGGCTCCAGTTCGGAATACGAATGCACCCAGGCCTGTACCCGGAACTCCCCGTCGGCGGTGAGCGTGGCGACCATCTGGCGGGAGCGCACGCTCCGGTCCATATCCCATACTGCCATCTCCACTTGCTGGATGTCCAGCACGAAGAGATGGGCCAGCAGGAACAGGAGGAACGCCGGGGAGCCAGTTACCAGGAAAAATAGCCGGAGGTCCCGGAAGATGTGGCGGAACTCCTTGCGGAGAATAGCCAGAGTCCGGCGGACGGACATGCATGCCACCGATGCCCGCGCCCTTTGGGTCTACTTACCGGCCGGTTGCCCCAGACCAATAATTTGCCGGATCGCGGTCAGGATGCCCAGGCCGACCCGGACGGCCTCACTGGGGGAGATGGCCGGGAGATGTTCCTTTCCCGATTCGTCCACCCGGATGGGTGCGGAACGCAGGTAGAGATAAGCGACTGTTACCCCTAACAGCGCACCGACTATGCCTCCCAGGAGCAGAATGCGAGTTCGCAGGTTCACGTTCACCTCCTCTTGGGGGGCAATGGCCCCACTGACATTTCACGGCACCAACTCGGCGATCACCACAATCCGATGCGTGTTGACCCCGTAAGGATAGCACGAGATGAGCGTGAGCACCGGACTGCTAGTTGGGTACATCACGCTGACGTCGGTCGGTTCCACGATGCGGGTCTGAGTCACCCGATACCGGTAGACCTGGCTGGCGGTATAGACTTCCACGATGTCTCCCAACTGGACCTTAGGCAGGTCGCGGAAGATTTCTCCGTAGATGTCGTTGTGGGCAGAGATGATACAATTGCCTCGCTCTCCGGGGTTGGCCGAACCGATATGGTGGCCGGCGCCTCGTTTCAGGCTTTCCCAGTCATCTCCCTCTACCACCGGCGCGTCCACACCGATAGAGGGGATGCGGATGCGGATCGCCTGCTCGGGCCCGGGGGTCGGCACAGGGAGCGGGGTGATGGCGTCTACCAGATGGCGCAGATGGGCCGGGATTGGCACTGGCTCGGAATGCCCCCGGTCATCGGGAGGGCTGTGGCCGCCGGGCAGCATCACAACCCGAATCAGAGGCGTTGGCGTGGGAGTGGGGATCTGCCCGGCCTGTACCGCCCGAGCCTGGCGGTTCAACTCCTGGAGCGTATCCAGGGTGCTGATCAGTACAATCACCAGGCCGATCAGGGCAAGGATTTCCACTATTAGGAGGACTTGGTCCCGCAACCTGGCCCAGCGGATGCGGCGGGGAGGGCGGCTCCGGCGGGGCGGCTCCTCGTCCACCGGACGGGCCCGAAACCCCGCGCTGGCCCCCTCGTCGGCGTAGCGGAGATGTTCATCCGGGAGAGGGGGACGTGGCACCTCTACTTCCGGTCGCTCCGGAGCCAGTGGGTCCCGGGGGACCAGTGGCCCTTTTGTCTTCCGCAGGCGCTCCATACGCGCCTGTGCCTTACGAATGCGCAGAATCTCTTCCAGTTCCTCTATGGAAAGTTCATCTACTGACCGACGGTCTCGCATGATGGGTGCTCGGGTCTTTCTGAGATTTCCTCTATCGGAACAACCAGTGGGTAATCTCGGTTCCCCAGACCATCGTCGCCCAGCCGCCAACGATGAGAAACGGGCCGTAGGGAATGGGGTCTCGGAGCGAGCGCAGACGCATCATAAGTAGGAAGAGGCTGATCGCTCCACCGCTCAGAATGGCCAGAAGGAGCGCGATGATGACCATCGGGAAGCCAGTTACCAGGCCGATAAAAGCCGCCAGTTTGACGTCTCCACCGCCCATCGCGCCTGGTCCTACCAGCCAGTTGCCCAGGAGAACGATGGCCATCAGAATGACGTAACCGGCTACGCCGCCCAATAGGGCGCTTTTCCAGGTCAGGTGGCCGGTGAGGAATGCCCCCATGATGGCCAGGGCCATGGCCGGAACGGTTACCACGTTCAGGATGAGCCGCCGCTCTATATCGGTGATAGTGATGAGCATCAGGATGGTGGTGTAAAGGGCAAAGAAGACGAACCGGAGTGTGAGCCCGTAGCGCCAGTACAGGAAGCCGAAGAGAAAGGCCAACCCCAGTTCCACCAGGGGGTGGCGGAGGGAGATCAGCGCGCCACAGGACGGGCAGTGCTGACGGTGAATCAGGAACGCGGGCAATGTAACCCACTGGTACCAGGGCCGGCGGCGCCCACAGTACGGGCACTCCGGGAGACGGGGAGGCCGACGGGCCGGTAGGTCGCTCCCCAGGCGGTTGACCACTGCGCCGACCAGGATTCCCAGGAACAGGACGATAGCCATAATCCTCCTATGGTCGTTCTACAGGCAGAAGGTAATTAGCAACAGCCCATCCCTGCCGGGTCTCGTTTGTCGGGTCTCGCACCTGCCACCAGGTGTAACCACCAGCCGTCCGGGGGCCGTTAACTACGATGAAAATCTCTCCTTCCTGCCCAATATCCAGGCGCGGGCTGTTCACGTCGGGCTCCAGTCGCAGGTTCACCCCGGCTCCTGCGGTCCCGCTCACCCGCACGTATCGGCCAATAGCGATTTCCGCCGAGGGGGTAGGTGTGGGAACGGGGGTTTCCGTCGGCGTAGGAGAAGGAGGAAACGTAGCCGTGGGCGTGGCGGTCCAGATGATGGGAGTGGGGTAGGGCCCTCCCGGGGGCCCCGGCAACGGCCAGAGGTATACCGCCCATAGCCCGCAGGCAGTGGCAGCCAGCAGCAGTACCGCTGCGGTCAGCACCCAGATATATAGCGGGATGGAAGGGCGAGGAGACTGTGAACCAAGCATAAGGCCAGGAACTACAGATGGCGCTCCAGCCAGCGTTCCAGGTCTGCCAGGACCTGGGCCCGGTGGGTGTCGTTATGGGGTTCGTGGTAGCCCCCTTCGTACTCTATACGCTCTTTATCCGCGATGGGCACATGCTCAAAGAACCGACGGCTTCCCTCCGGAGGTACCAGGCGGTCAGCGCCGCCGTGCAGAATCAGTAGGGGTAACCGCCACTCCCGCGCGTGCTCGTGTGTCCAGCGTATGGCCCGGGTCATTTCTGTTCCCAGGCGGGCTGTCCCGGTGCTATGGACCAGGGGGTCTGCCCGATAGGTGGCGACTACCTCCGGGTCCCGCGAAATGGACGTCGCATCCAGGCCAGTGTTCATGGCGAATCGCGGCCAGAGGCGGGAAAGAACGCGCGCCAGCACCATCAGGACTGGCGAGAGGCCGACCTGGGCCAGTACCGGCCCGGAGGCGATGACTCCACTCAGACCCTCCGGGTAGCGCAGCGCATACTCCAGGACGATGAGACCGCCCATGCTGTGGCCCATCAGAAAGAGGGGGCGACCGGGCTCCTGCTCGGCGACCATCCGGACAAAGGCCCGTATGTCTTCCCGGAACTCCTCCCAATCATGGATGTAGCCGCGCGGCCCAGGAGATCGACCATGCCCCCGATGGTCCAGTGCGTAGATAGCATGTCCTCTGGGCACCAGGTGGCTGACCACGTTCATGTAGCGGCCACTGTGCTCGCCGAAGCCGTGAACGAGGATCACGATCGCCCGGGGTTCTCCTTCGGGCCGCCAGGACTGGTAGTACAGTGGCAAGCCCCCGAATCCTGCAAAGGTCCCTTCACTATGACGCATATCGGCCTCCGGGTGTTCACAGGAGTACGGGTATAGGCCGGGTGGCCTCTGCGGCATCCCGCCTGATCACGGTGGCGGGGACGGAGAGGCTGGAGGCGGCCCCGTGGGCGATGGCTCGGGAGAGGGCGGTGGCGATGGAGGAGGAAGGGTCGGGCTGGGAGGCATCTCCGTCGGTGTTGGGCTCTCCGTTGGCGTGGGGGTCCCGGTGGGTGTCGGGCTCGCTGTGGATGTCGGGGTCCCGGTGGGGGTTCCCGTGGGTGTCGGGCTGCTGGTCGGCGTGAACGTCGCAGTGGAGGTTCCCGTGGGCGTGGGGCTTCCCGTCGGCGTGGGGGTCCCGGTACGGGTGGGCGTCGGCGTGGCGGTCCGGGTAACCGTTGGAACGCGCGTGGGCGTGGAGGTGAGCGGCGACGGATAGGTGGGGAGGTAGAGGGGTTGTCCCACCCGCAGGGTGTAGCCTGTCATGCAGTTGGCCCAGCGGATGGCCTCTACCGAAATACCCACGCGGAGCGACAGGTTCCACAATGTGTCTCCGGCCCGAACGATGTAGCGAATCCATCCGGGAGGAGGCCCGCAGGGGACGCGGGTGGGTGGGACAAAGAAGGCGGGCGGTAGGTAGAGCATCTGCCCGGTCGTCAGAACGGCGCGGGTCAGGCAGTTGGCTCGCTGGATCAGCAACGGCGAGGTGTCGGCCCGCCAGGCCAGCGTGTAGAGGGTATCTCCGGCCCGGACCCGGTAGGGGAGCCAGCCAGCCGGAGGCGTGCACACGGGATAGAGCACCGACGGTCGGGTCGGGGTAGCCTCCGGTGTGGAGGAGAGCACCGGTGAGGCTAAAGGCGGTGTAGAGGTCGCCTCTACCGGTCCTGTGGGAGTGGGGGAGGGCGGCAGAGTTACAGGGACGAAGGTGATAAACCCAATGGTTTCCATCGGGGGCATCGGGGAGGGTTGGGGAAGGACAGCGGCCCGCTCGGCCATGCTCAGCCACAGGGCACCCAGCACCAGGCTGCCGGCCAGCAGAGCCAGAATGCCACCGGAGAGCAGGAGTCGCAGTCCCAGCAGGCGGGATGGTGCTCCGTTCATCAATCACCGCGAAGAGGCATTGGGACCGGTAACCGGAAGGATGAAATGGAATGTGCTCCCCACTCCCATCTCGCTTTCTACCCAGATGCGGCCACCGTGGGCCTCCACCAGGGCTTTGGCGATGGCCATCCCTACTCCGGTCTCTCCCAGTCCCGGAATCAGGGGTTTATCGGCCCGGTAGAACCGCTGAAAAACGCGCGGTCGGTCTTCGGGTGCGATGCCGCCTCCCGTATCCCGTACCGAGACGTGGAGGTAGGGCGGGAGCCCGGCTTCCGCTTCTTCCAGGTGGCCGGTTACCACGACCTCGGTACCGGGCTGAGAACATTCGCAGGCATTGGAGAGCAGGTGTAATATAATCTGATACAGGGCATCCCGGTCGGCCCGGATGGGAGGCAACTCCAGTGCCATATCCAGCCGAACGGTCAGGTCCCGTTCCCGAAAGCGGGCCGATAGACCCATAATGGTCTCTTCTATGACGTTAATCAGGTCCACAGGTTCCGGTACGAGGGTAATACGTCCGGTATCCAGCGCGGTTACCTCAATCAGGTCGTTCAGGAGACCGCTCATTCGCTCAATGTTGGCCTTAACCCGCTGGAGGAACTTGCGTTGCATTTCGCCCAGGATGCCCACCGACTCGCCCAGCAGGAGGTCGGTGTAGCCCACGATAGAGGTCATTGGAGTACGGAGTTCGTTCGCCAGCGCGGCCAGGACTTCCTGTCGCTCGTCGTCCGGAGATTTCTCCGGATACAGGAGGACGACATAGCCCGTAACACCGCCAGAGCCGGTCATCCGGGCCAGGTCAGCCCGGAGGAGCCGTCCATCCTGCTGGAGGGTTACCGAGGTGGTGGTACCGTTAGTGGTTTGTCCCATCATCAATTCGCCGATGGCGCGGGCCCAGAGAGGATCGGGAAAGAGCGCGTTCAGCGGCATGCCCACCAGGTCTTCCCGGCGCCATCCCAGCAGCCGCCGGGCCACCGGGTCGGCCAGCACCACGTTGCCCCGTTCGTCAGCGATAAGGGTTCCGCTGGTGGTTGTTGCCTCCGGCGGACCCAGCGTGGGCTCACTCCGGGGCCTCTGGAGTTCCTGTTGTAGACGGGACACCTCGGCCTCCAGGTCTTCCAGCCGCTGGGAAAGACGATCCCGCTCCTCGGCCAGGGAGGCCCGTTCTTCGGCCAGATGACGGATTTCCTCTTCGTATACCGCGATCTGGGAGGAGAGGGCTTTGGCTTCCTGAATCTGTTCGTCCCGCAGACGGAGCAGTTCGGCCAGTTCATCGGCCCGTTTCCGCTGGCGGGTAACTTCGTCTTCCAATCGATGGACTTGAAGAGCAAACTCCCTGGCCTCCTGCCGGGCACGTTCCACTTCCTCCTGCAACGCTACGGTGCGTTCGGCTCGTTCGGCTTCCTGCTCTCGCAGGATGATGGCCATTTGCTCGGCTCGGCGCTCGATCGCCCGACGCTGGCTGGCACTGGCCAGCGCGCCTCCCAGGGCCGCCCCCACTGCCCGGGCCAGGGCCATCTGGTCCTCCGACCAGGGCGGCGAGCCAGACGGCTGTCCCAGCAGTAACACTCCGATCACCTCGCTGTCCATCAGCGGGAGCACCTGGAAGGAGAGGCCCTCCGGAAGCCTCAAGCGACGCAGGAGGAAGGCCGTTTCTTCCTCTCCGGGCGACTGCGGATGTCCGGTGCGAACTGCCGTCGCCAGCGTCGGGCATCGGTCCAGAGGGAGGACCGCTGGGGCTGAACGGGCACCTGCCGGATGGACCGCCACGAACCGCACGCCCGGAGTTACTCCAGTAACCGGAAGACCAATCGCACCCGCCGTTGCCTTCAGGTGCTGGACGATCTCGGGTAGCACAGAGGCCAGCGCGGCCTCCACATCCCGGGCCCGCTCAATCTGCCGGACCAGTTCCAGCACCCGAACGGGAAGAGAGGGGCCCACAGAGGGCGCAGGAAGGGAGGCCATCGCGTCCTGGAATGCCTGGGCAGTCAGCAGGGGGAGGGCCACCAGGTTGGCCAGGCGGACGATACCCGCCAGATGGGGGATGACCGGGGGCAGAAGTGCCTGAAAGGTATGGCCGAATACCCATGCCAGGGTCGCGGCCACCGCCAGCCTGGTCCCTGGTCGGGGCCCGATCAGAAGGACCAGGAGGGCCAGTAGAGCCAGGAGAGCGCTGGCCCATTCCCATATGTTGGCGTAGAGGGTGCTGTTGTAGGCGATGCCCACCGTTGCCATCGGGGCCCAGTAAAAGGCCAGATACGCGTAGGCCAAGGCGCTTCCGGAGAGGAAAATCGCCAGCACGCTCCGACCCAGCCATAGAAACCGGCGCAGGAGGGGCAGGAACGCCCAAATGGCCAGGACGATGAGGAGGAAGTCCATCCAGCGTTCCAGCGGTGGGAGGACGCTCACCAGCGATATGGCGCCGCTTTCGGCCGCGATGCTGGCTCCCATCAGGACGACCCGGGTGATCAGCATGCCCGCAGCAGCCAAGAGGACCCGCGCGCTCCCGGACCGTCTCCGCTCCCCCCAACCCACAGCCAGGAGAATCTGGAGGGTGAACAGTAGCACCAGGTGGTAGTAAAGACTACCTGGAGGGGTAACGACCAGATTGAGCAGTTTCTGCAACCCGTTCATCCAACCGGCCCTTATTAATTATTATACCACAGGGGGACAAAGATACCAACCGCGTGGGGGCCTGGACCGGGCCTTGGTTTAGGGTGGGGGCGAAGCCCCATGGCTTCTTGCCCAGGGAAGCCAGAGGCGCATCCTTTGCAGTTCTTCCATTCTCAGTAATGCGGCCGTCAGCAAGTAGGCTCCGGCGCCCAGGAGGATGCCACCGACGCCGACCACGGCTTCCGGGGCCCCGGAGAGTACCCGCTGCCAGAGGGCCAGCAGGAGCCCCATCGCTCCGGCGGCCAACCCGCTGCGCGCGGCCGACGCTCCCAGCGCCCGCTCCTCCAGCCCTCTCAGTCGGGGCCGGAGCCGAGCCAGTAATCCGCCCATCTCCAGGAGCGTCGCGATGGAGTTGGCCAGCGCCAGCCCGCCATAGGCCGGAAGACCCATTCTGCCAAACACTGCCGACAGGGTCAGGCTGAGTGCCACATTCAGCGCCATTGCTCCCCCTCCCACCCAGACGGGGGTCCAGGTGTCGTGCAGCGCGTAGAAGGCGCGGGCGACGATTTCCACCCCGGCATGCCCTACCAGCCCCAGCGCATAGAACGCCAGCGCCCAGGCCACTGCGTCCGTGGAGGAGGCCCGGAACGCTCCTCGCTCAAAAAGGAATGCCACCAGTGGGCGCCGCAGTACCAGTAGCCCCAACGCGGCCGGCAGGGTGAGGAAGAAGACGGTCCGCAGCGTGGTCGCCAGGGTACGGCGCATGGCCTCCGGTTCTCCCCGCGCCGCCTGTGTGGCGAGGGTGGGGAAGACCGCTGTCGCCACAGCCTGGGCAAAGACCCCCTGGGGCAGGAGCATCAGGAGCCAGGCGTAGTTCAGCGCTGAGACTGCTCCCTCTCCCAGTCGGGAGGCGATATTCGTGTTCACCAGAAAGTTCAGGTGGACCACGGCCAGTCCCAGGACGCGCGGGCCCATCAGCCGCAGGACCTCCCGGACGCCGGGGTCGCGGAGGGTGAGGGTGGGGTGGTACTGAGCACCTATGCGGAGCAGGCCGGGTAATTGGACCGTCAGGTGGAGCACCGCGCCCAGGACGTATCCCAGAGCCAGCGCGCGGACGCCCATCCGGGGAGCCAGAAGTCCCGCTGTTG
Source organism: Anaerolineae bacterium (assembly GCA_025060135.1). Classification (GTDB taxonomy): domain Bacteria; phylum Chloroflexota; class Anaerolineae; order B4-G1; family DUEL01; genus SpSt-77. Next base: position 26,137 of record JANXCY010000001.1, read on the forward strand.
CGATGAGGGAAAGGTTCAGGAGACTGGGGGCCAGGGCAGGGAGCACGAAGTGTTGCCGGGTGTTCAGGATACCCATGACGACGCCGCTGACCCCGAAAAGAATCGGGGCCACCAGCATTATTCGCATCAGGGAGACTGTGAGGGCCTGTTGCGGAGGTGGGAATCCGGGGGCCAGGACAACGGCAACCAGGTCTGGAGCAGCGACACCGGCCAGGGTCGCGGCCAGGGTCAACCCGACCAGAACGAGGTTGACCACTGCGCTGGCCAGCCGCCATCCTCCTTCCTCGTCGCCCCGGACGAAGTACCTGGCGAGAGTAGGGATAAACGCCGAAGCCAGCGCTCCGCCTGCCATCAGTGAAAAGATCAGGTCGGGGATGCGCGCAGCAGCCAGGTACGCGTCGTACTCTGCGCGGGTGCCAAAGCGGGCCCCGATGACCATCTCCCGCGCCAGTCCCAGGGCCCGGCTGAGGACAAAGAGGGCCATCACCTGGGCTGCCGCGCGGGTAACGTGTCCGGTGGGGGTCGGAGCCAGCGATGTTGGCTCATCCATTGGGGGCACCTCAGTGCCGGAGGGAGGGGGGGGGGGGGGGGGGGGCGGCCCCCCCCCCCCCCCCCGGGGGGGGGGGGGGGGGGGGGTGGGGCTCTGCTGCACCGCCCTCACCCCCCCCGCCCCCCTCTCCCACCGCGT
>JANXCY010000001.1:26834-77215 GCA_025060135.1 Anaerolineae bacterium
GTGGGGGGGGGGGGTGTTGTTGGGGGGGGGGGGGGGTGGGACCGTGTTCTTGTCATAAAGGTTGGGGCCCGCCGGGGGGGGGGGGGGGGGGGGGGGGGGCCCCCCCCCCCCCCGCCCCAACCGGCATCTTATCGGAGCGGCCAGAAAATGGGCACTAGCACCAGAACCGCACCGAAGACCAACAATGTCAGCGGCCAGCCAACCCGGAAGTAATCCCGCGTCCGGTAGCCGCCCACGTTCATCACCAGCACGTTGACCGGATGTCCCAGTGGAGTTAGGAAGGTGGTGGAGGTCGCCAGAGCCACTGTCATCGCCAGCGCCTGGGGGCTTATACTTGTCTGTAAGGCGATCTGGATCGCAAAGGGGGCCACAATGGATGCCACGACCGCGCTGTGCATCACCTGGGCCAGTCCCATAGCCAGAAGGAACAGCCCGGCCATCAACCCGATCGGTCCAGCCGGGCCAATGAGGCCCAGAACCCGTCCGGCCAGCCAGGTGGCCGCTCCGCTTTTCGTCATTGCGATCCCCAGCGGCATCATCCCCGCCACCAGGAAAACCGTCTTCCATTCAATGACTCCGTAGGCCTGGTCCATCGTCAGCACGCCAGCCAGCATCATCATCAGAGCGCCGCCCAGGAATATTTCGGCTACCGCCTGATACCGAAAGGCTGCCAGGACCAGGGCAATCCCCGCGATCGCCGCCGCCAGCCAGCCTTTCCTGGCTACCGGCCGGTATTCCTTCTCGTTGGCCAGCAGGATCAGGTCGGGCTCGCTTCGCAGGACAGGCAGCCGCTCCCGGGGGCCCTGAAGGAGCAGCGCGTCTCCGAACTGGAGAGGGAGTTCGGAGAGATGGGTGCGGATGGGACGTCCGGCCCGCCAGATGGCCAGTACCGTAAACCCGTATTTTTCGCGGAACTGAGCGGCCCGTAGGGTCTGACCGATCAGGCCCGACCGGGGGGAAAGGACAGCCTCCACGATGACCACCGCTGGGGATTCCAGGTCCTCCTCCCGCCACTCGCGCGGCGGGAGAATCTCCAGATACGGAGGCTGATCTCGGTGGCGGAATTCTTCCAGATTCCCCTCCAGAAGCACCACGTCCCCCTCTCGGAAGACGAAGTCAGGAGACGGGGCCAGGGTAACCCGACCGTTTCGTTCCAGTCCGACCACGTTCAGGCCATAGAGTTCCCGGAACGCGCTTCGGGAGAGGGGGGTGTCAATCAGGTGCGACCCGGCGGGCACCCGGGCGCGGAACAGCCGTTCTCCCAGATGGTACAGTTGGACCAGGTCCTCTTCGGAGGGGCGGACCCCTTCGGTACGCTCCCAGATGGGCTGGATGGGGAGCATCCGGTGGCCCCAGAGGGCCATATAGGCCACGCCGAGGGCCACCAGTGGCAGGCCAACAGGAGCGAAGTCCAGCAGGCCGAACCCCCGCAGTCCCTGGTCAATCAACAGCCCGCTGACGACGATGTTAGTGGTGGTGAGCAGCGTTGCCATACCGCCCAGCAGGGTCCCGAAAGCCAGGGGCATCAGCAATCGGGTGGGGGTAATGCTGGCTTTGCGGGCTGCCGCCGAGACGGTGGGAAGCAGAATGGCCGCGGCGGCGATGTTGTTCATCAGCAGCGAGAGCATGGCTCCGGCCAGCATGGTCCCCACCACCAGATGGGACTCCCGCCTTCCGACCAGACGGAGGAGGAGGTCGCCCATCCGGTCGGTTACTCCGGTACGTCGGAGGCCCTCCGCCAAGATAGAGATGGCCATAATGGTGATGACGGCAGAACGGCTGAAGCCGGAGAAGACCTCCTGAGGGGGCAGAATGCCGGAGATGCCGAGGGCCACCAGAACCAGCAGGGCAACCAGGTCGGCCCGCAGGCGGTCGCTGAGGATGAGCAGGACCGCTGTAACCAGAATGGCCAGTGTGAGCGGAAGGGCCGGAAGGTTCATACCGGGAGGACTGGTTGGGGACCTCGGGCCACGGGTCGCTTCAGAACAGCCGCAGTTGCTCGGCCTGAGGGGGAGGCTGGTATTCAGCCACCTCTTCTGCTTTCATCAGCACTTCCAGGAGGCGTCGGAAATCCTCCTCCACCGTCCGCCGGAGCGATGGCTGGTGGAGCGCGGCCGCCGGATGGTACATCGGATAGCAGATAATGCCGCCCACCCGTTGGGGCTGGCCATGGACCTCCGAGATGCGCGCCCGGGGGAGGAAGTGGGCCATGGAGAACCGCCCCAGCGTTACCACCAGTTTGGGCCGGATGAGGCCCAGTTGCCGATCCAGGAAGGGACTGCAAGTGGCGATTTCATCGGGCAGAGGGTCCCGGTTGCCAGGTGGCCGGCACTTGACGATGTTGGTGATATAGACCTGGTCCCGGCGCAGGCCAATACTGGCCAGCAGTTCCTCCAGAAACTGACCGGCCGGACCCACGAAGGGGCGGCCCTGCTGGTCTTCGTGGAAGCCAGGGGCCTCACCGACAAAGACTAGGGTCGCATGCGCCGGTCCTTCCCCAGGCACTGCCATTGTGCGTCCCCGATGGAGAATGCAGGCGGTACAGGCACGAATTTCGGCGGCAATCTGCTCCAGTTCGTCCATATCGCCTCTCCTTGCTCATCACAAATCGCCAATTCCTATTCTGGCCTCTGTTTCCTGGCGAATCTTCTCCAGGCGTTCCATCTCTGCCCGGTCCAGCGGGCCCAACCGCATCAGCCAGGCGTCCTCCCCGTCCCGATAGTAGCCCCGCTGGACGCCTGTGAACCGGAAGCCCACTTCGGTGTAGAGCCGTTGGGCAACCTGGTTGGATGCCCGCACTTCCAGAGTGATCCAGCGGGCGTGGTAGCGCGCTGCCCGTTCGATCGCCTTCAGCAGGATATACTTACCCAGCCCCCGCCCACGCCACTGGGGGTGGATGGCGATAGTGGTGATATGGGCCTCTCCAGGGAGCAGCCGCATGCCCACGTAGCCGATGACCGGAGGTCGGGTGGGGCCGCGCCGCCTCAGCAGTCGTACCCACCAGGGGGCCAGAGACGGCTCCGGAGGCAACTCCAGGACATAGAACAGGGAATCGGTCCCGTAGCGAATTTCGTGCCGGTAGGCCGATTCCGGCCAGGGGAAAGGAAAGGACTGCCGCTCAATCTCCATTACTCCGGCGATGTCCTCTTCCCGCATGGGCCGGAAGACCAAGGGAGCGCTTTCAGAGGACATACCCGTATCCATATTCGTCCTCCTCACATCCCCTCGCCCAGATACAGCGGAGCCAGGGTAGCCAGGTCATCCGTTTCTCCCCGGCGGAGCCGCTCCCAGGCCAGTTCGGCCAGAAAGCCGGCCCGGCGCAGGCAGCAGGCCGGAGGGAGAACGGTGATCGGCTCGCTCTGGCCTTCTATCATCTGGTATCCCCGTTCGTCAATCTCACCACAGAGGAGGACTGGCTGAGTGATGGAGGCCAGAAGGTGCTCCCATGTGGTCAAAAAAGGGCCCTCGCGACGCTGCCAGCCTTCGCGCCAGCGGTAGCGTGCCACGCAGAGGCGACCCCGCCCGGCCTGAACGACGGCCAGCAGGGGATGGCGGCTCTGGCCCTGTGCGGCGGCCAGGATGTCCAGCGTGGGGATACCGACCAGGGGAATTTCCCGGGCCAGGGCCAGCCCTTTGGCGATCGCCAGTCCCACCCGCAAGCCGGTAAAAGAGCCGGGACCCAGCGCGACGGCCACGGCGCTCAGCGCCTCCGGGCCAGTGCCCAGTTCCTCCAGCGCGGAGACCACCTTGGGCATCAGTTGGGTGGTATGCTGGCGGCCCGCCTCCCAGGTGGCCTCGTAGCGGACAACCCGGCCGTCGTGGAGAGCCAGGCTGGCAAACCTCGTGGCCGTATCCAGCGCCAGGAGCATCTCAACCTCCGAACACTGCCCGGCGCAGGGCCTGAAGCAGGGAGTGATAGACCGCGCCCTGGGCGGTGAAGACCAGCCGCCGCCGGTCTCCGTTGGCGAACTCCAGGCGCACCCAGAGCCGTTGGGGTGGTAAAGCTTCCAAAGCTCTTTCCGGCCACTCCACGACCACCACCGCGTCGGGGGCCTCCAGCCAGTCCTCCAGTCCCAGGCTCCAGGCCTCGCGAGGGTCCTGGAGGCGGTAAAAGTCCACATGGAGCAGACGTTGGCGATCAGCGGCCCGGCGGTGTTCCCGGATCAGGACAAAACTGGGGCTCAGTACCGGCAGGGTGGCGCCCCATCCAGTGCCGATGCCCCGGGCCAGGACCGTCTTGCCCACTCCCAGCGGCCCTTCCAGACAGACCACCTGCCCGCCCTGCAGCAGGCGTCCCAGCCGTATCCCTACCCGATGCGTTTGCTCCGCGCTGCGGGAGAGCACTTCCAGCGAATCTGGTCCCAGAATGGGGCTCATCGGGGAGGATTATACATCGGTTGGGGAGGAGAGGCAACCTCACCATCGGCCCGGGATCAGGGTCCCGCAGGCCGGGCAACGCCCCTCCTGCAGGCGGTTCTCTACCTGGTAAATGCCCCGGCGCCGGATCACTATCTCCCCGCAGGTTGGGCAGTACGTGTGCTCCGCTGGATGGCCAGGGACGTTGCCGATGTACACGTAGCGCAGTCCGGCGGCCTGTCCCTGCTCCCGGGCCCGCTCCAACGTCTCTATCGGAGTCGGCGGTGCCGTAAAGCGATAGGCCGGATAGTAGCGGGTCAGGTGCCAGGGAGTATCCGGCCCCAGTTCCCCGGCGATCCGGGCGGCGATCTCTGCCAGCATGTCCTTCCCATCGTTGACACCGGGAATGACCAGCGTCGTTACCTCCACCCAGACTCCTTGCTCCTGCGCCTGTCGCAGGTTGCGCCAGATGACCTCTACACTGGCCTGGCAGTATTCCCGCACCGTGCGGGCATCCCCCTTGACGTCCACGTTCATCCCATCCAGCCCGGCCTCCACCAGAAGGTCCAGCGCCTCTTCGGTCATGTATCCGTTGGTGACGAAGGTGTTATACAGCCCGGCCGCGCGGGCCAGCCGGAAAACATCCAGGGCCCACTCCAGGCTGAGGGTGGGCTCGTTGAAACTGATAGAAGTCCCCTGGCAGCGGCGCCGGATGGTCTCTGCCACGAACGCTTCTGGGGAGTAGAAGTCTCCCCCGTCGGGGGGACGTTTAGAAATCTCCCAGTTCTGACACCAGGGGCAGGCGAAGTTGCACGACCAGACGCCGGAGGTCAGCGCGACCGTGCCGGGGTAAAAGTGGTAGAGGGGTTTCTTTTCTATCGGGTTGGCGGAGAGAGAAGAGACGATTCCGTAGATGAGGGTAACCAGCGTGCCATCCCGGTTCTGACGGGTGCCGCACCAGCCGGTCTCGCCGGGCCGTAGGACGCAGCGCCGCTCGCACGTCCGGCAACGCACCCGTCGGCCGGAGGGCTCACCGACCGGTTCCTGAAGCAACGCGGGTTGTACCGATGTATCATGACCTGCCATAGCGGCGCTCTCAGCGATTATACCCATTGCGTTTCTTTCGGTCAATAGCGAGGACCGCGCCAACAGGGCTTATCAACGCTCTAATATTTTGTGGTAGAATGGGTGTCAAGCGCTATGGGGGTGATCAGCGATGGAGCCGCGACAGGAGAAACAAGGTTTGAGGGCTTATCTGAAAGGCATCCCGGCCGCTCCACGCTTTTCGGTGTGCGGCGATCAATCTGATTTGCCTGCAGGGCTTCTCCTATGTGCCGGATGGTCAAAGAGCAGCATCGGCCCGCCCAGATCGGGGCCTTGCCTGGCTCGGTATGTGTTAGAGCATGGATAAGCCCTGGAGCTTTTAGAGTTGCGCTTTCGGCCAGGTTATGCTACAATGTGAGTGGCTTTGACGTCCCCGGAGCATAGCAACTGGAGCCGGCTTTGAAACCATTCGGGGATCCAAGGAACATTCCCGCAGGAAGTGTTCCGGTGCCCTCTTGTTGGGAGGACGGGCGATCATCCATCGGCCGGTGGATGAATGAAGACCTGCCCCGCCATCTTGCCCGTCTGGCTGTCTCCTGGTGGGAATGGGGCAGCGAGTGGCGGGTATTCTGGCCGTGGCTCAGCCGTGCCTCAGCGCATATCGCGCTGGGGATAGCTGCATGTCTGGTGCTGGTTCTGAGCGCCATTCGCGTTCCTGCCTGGGCAGCCCGTTCGCTCCCTCAGGCTATGGACCTCTTCGCCCGCCAGGATACTTCCTTGGAGACCCGAGCGGCATTGGCGGCGGTAGTTGCCCGTAACAGCCATTCCATCAAGCCCAACCCCTGGGCCCCCATCTCTTTGCGGGCCAATCCCCACACGGAAATCCCCAAGCGCCCGCGTTTGGGCATCGTTACGTATACGGTCCAGTTGGGAGACACGGTAGAGGCGATCGCCGCGCAGTTTGACCTGCAACCGACCACGATTATGTGGGCCAATCCCGCTGTAGAGGATGCTCCGGACTTGCTCCGGGTGGGTCAGGAATTAGTGATCTTACCGGTGGATGGGGTTTACCACACCGTCAAAGAGAACGAGACGCTGGAATCTATCGCCAAGAAATACAAGGTGGAGGTGGAGGCTATCCTTTCATGCCCGTACAACTCCCTCCAGCCTCCCGATTTTGCTATTGAGCCAGGAATGAAATTGATCGTCCCGGGTGGTGAGAAGCCCTGGGTGCCGAAGGTGGTTACCAGTTACACCGGACCTATTCCCGAAGGGGCCCGGGGAACCGGATTATTCCAGTGGCCGGTGTTGGGGTATATCACTCAGCGGTACTGGTATGGCCATCGCGCGATAGACATTGGGGTTCCCATTGGTACAGCCGTTCATGCGGCCGATAGTGGTTTTGTCAGTTTTGCTGGATGGACCGACATCGGCTATGGCTATCTGGTTGTGATTGACCACGCCAACGGCTTCGCCACATACTATGCCCACCTGAGCAATTTCTACGTGGTAGCCGGACAGAAAGTGGAGCGCGGACAGGTCATCGGCGCCACAGGCAATACCGGGTGGTCTACCGGCCCCCACCTCCACTTTGAAATCCGCTATATGGGTGTCCCCCAGAATCCCCGCGCGTATCTCCCCTGATCACTCAGAGCAGTCTATGCTTTGGAGCAACGGTATCGCATCTCAAGCGTAACGGACTTCCCTGGCATTGGGTAACATGGGCAGTTCGCCCTCGCAGCACTGATTGTTTCTCGCAGCGCCAGCGGTTATCCTGGACCGGGCGGCCTGGAAAGGCCTCCCCGGCAGCGTGCGTACAGGTCCAACGGGCCGACGCTCCCTGTGTGCAGGCTGTTCGCCTGCGCGATACCGACCGGGCAGCGTGCGCTACCAAGCAAACAGCGTAACTCCGTTCCCTCCGTGCTATTCCGGAGCACTACCTAAAGCCGCCACCACCGGATTTCATGGCCCCCGCGGCACCGTTACGTCTCCAGGAAGGGGAGGAACGATTTCCAGAATCCCCTGGTATTCCTCCACAACCCCTGTTACCCGGACCTGTACGCCGGGGATCAGGTGCTCCCGGCCCTTCACCCGCTGATAGATGTTCTCCCAGAGCAGGACCAGAATTTCCCCACTCCCATCGCCCACCCAGACCCGGTAGCCCTGGGAGAAAGGTTCGCTTCGGGTGATGGTCCCTTCTATGGTTACCCTCGCGCCTCGGTCGGCACGGGTGATGGAGGCAATCTCCCGCCGGAGCGGAGGCTCCGCGGGCTGGATAATGGCCACGTCGGCCCCTTGCTCGGGTACCACTTCCTGCTGGCCCTGGTACGTTTCTAATCTGCCCGTTGCCCGGACCCGCGCGCCTTCTCGCAGGCTGATGGGGTCGGGCAGTTCATCGTACACTCCAAGCCACAGGAGCAGAATAGCCTGTCCGGTACCGTCATCCACGGTAAGGCGAAAGCCCTTCTGGAAAGACCGGGCTTCCACGACGACCCCTTCCACAGTTACCGTTGCCCCGAGGGGTGCCTCCGCCAGCGCGCCCAAGGAGAGGACGTGGGCCGATGGGGCCGCTGTCCGCAAAACCACATCGCGCGGGCGGCTGGGGATCACTTCCAGGGTGTTCCGGTAGAGGGCGACCGTGCCGGTTATTTCCAGTTGCGCGTCGGTCTGCAGGGCGGAGGGGTCCGGCAGGGCCTGGTAGAGGTCCTGCCAGAGCAGGATGAGCACCGAACCGGTTTCGTCCTCCAGCCGCAGGCGGTATCCGGCGGAGAAGGCCTCGGCCCAACGGATGGTCCCCTGAACGGTAACCAGTCGGCCCTCATCGGCAGCCGAGAGGGTGCCGATAGGGCGCTTCTCGGCAACGGGAACCGTCTCCTCCAGCAGGACGATCTCCCGCACCGACGGGAGAACCAGTTGGGGAGTGTCCCGATACAGGGAGACGGTGGCGGTTACCTCTAGGGACTGGCCTACATCCGGCGGACGGAAGGCCCCAGTGAGAGACTGGAGGCTGGAATCCACCGCCAGTCCGATCGCGCCGGTGGGGTCCCGGAGAGTGATGAGGGTGAGACCAGAGTAGGGCTCGCGGACCTCCCAGACCTGGCCCCGGACCCGAACCCGCCGGAGGGCATCGGCGACGGTGATGGAGCCAATCGTGCGCTCCTCCGGTTCTATGGGGATGACCGTCAGATGATCCGGGACATTCAGGGTAAGAGAGACGTCTTCCTCCCGAACCCGCAGGGTGCCCGCGACGATGACCCGGTCGCCCAAGCCGGGAACCCGCCCGGTCGCGCGCAGTTCGTCCACCACGTCGCGGAAGGCCCAGACACGCATCTCGCCGGTCTCATCCGCCACCGTGAAGGAGAGCGCGCGGGAATCGGGGTTCCAGGTCGGGCCGCGCACCACCTGCCCGGCAATCTCCACATAGGCGAAGTTCATGGTTGCAGAGGCTTGATGGATGGAGATACGAGGCAGGGGGAGACGGGTCGCCAAGACCCATAGTAAGGCCAGCCCGAGGGTGGCCAGGGCCAGGGTGGCCCATTTCACCGCGCGCAGAGAGACGCGGGGAGCCTGCCGGGCGCCGCAGTACGGGCACGTTTCGTACGGGCCGATGTATCGTCCGCAACTGAGGCAGTGGCTCATAGGGGCTCCAGACCTTATTGGATACGGACATCGCTGAGGTTCGAACATCCGTAGGACATTCGCTTTCCTTACTCGTCTCACGCCCCTCTTGCCCTCGCTTCTTGCCTCCTCGCCTCCGGCGGCGGGAGAGGCGGGAAAAGTGAGGGGTTTTGCAGCGGCAGAAGGCCGCCGCAAAATCCCTCCTCGTCAATCAAGGGAAGTGAGGGGCGATTTGAGCCCGAACCAACGCTCTGATCTCAACTCGTGTCCGAACTTCAGAAATCGGGCTTGCCAATCAGCGGAAAGAGGATTATAATAAACACGCACACCAGGCTGAAAGGAGGTGAGAGAATGCCGGTGTACGAGTATCAATGCAAGGCCTGCGGAGTTCGGTTTGAGCGAGTTCAGCGCTTCACCGACGAGCCGGTGAAGGTCTGCCCGGAGTGCGGAGGCAGCGTCTATCGGCTCGTCCAGCCGGTGGGCATCATTTTTAAAGGCTCCGGCTTCTATGTCACCGACCATCGTGCGGCTTCCTCCACCACGGGAGCGGGAAAGAAATCCTCAAAAGAAGCCGGAGATTCGGGTACGAATGAGAAAGAGTAAGGGAGGCCCCGGTACCAAGATGGAGCGGACGCGACCCTGACGGCGCGTCCGCTTTTGCTTATCCGGTTGGTCGATCGGGCCTCACAGTTGAAAGCCCCCACTGGCGGGGATAATTTTTTGCTGATAGTCGGTTACCAGTTCGAGGAGGCGTTTCTTTAAGCGCTTCCAGCGGTCCGAAGCGAGGATCCGCCGCACTGTTTCCAGGTCTTCCGCGACGATCCCCGTGAGAATTTGAGGCCAGTCTCCGTAGGCTGTCAGCCACATATCGGTAGCCCGGAGGCCCAGATCGCTCAGGGCGGGCTCGAACTCCTGGGTGAAGAACTCAAAGTACTCGCTCTCCTGACCCGGAATAATATTCCAGCCCATCAGTAGTTTGACCATTGGTCGTTCCTCTCTGGAGGTGCCACAGTTATCTACAGTGTACTCCAAAGTCCAGCGAAAGGCAAATCACGGGCATTTGTCAACTCTTCCGAATGGGGATATAATAAACTTAGAAGCATTTCAGCGGAAAGGAGTGCGATGCGAAAGGTGCTCGGATTCCTGGCAGGATTGCTCTGTGGTGCGCTGGTAGGGGCTCTCCTGGGGATTCTGCTGGCGCCCTATGCGGGTGCAGAGTCGCGCGCGCGCCTTTGGTCATGGGTGCAGATGTTGATAGAGAAAGGCCAGGAAGCGGCTGCCGCCCGACGGGCGGAACTGGAAGCCCAACTGGAAGCCTTTAAGCAGGGCCGACCGGTGGTCCTCCAGGAGTAGGTCCCCAGGAATTCCCGTAGCGATCCGTGGGATGGTCGGTGGAATTGATTCCTGTTCCTGGACGCCTATCCGATCAAAGTTGCGAGATGTGCTTCCTGGACGATGTGGCAAAGGTGCTGATCCCGGAAGATGTCCTCCGGGCCCGGGTACGAGACCTGGCCGGGCAGATCAATCAGACCTATACACAGGAGGACTTCCCCCTCCTGGTTTGCATTCTCAAAGGCGCGTTCGTCTTCCTGGCAGACCTGATTCGCCATCTGAATTTCCGCCACGAAGTGGATTTCATGGTGATTTCCTCTTACGGGAGCGGAACTGTGAGCAGCGGGGTGGTGCGTATCCTGCTGGACCTGGAGCGGAGCATAGAAGGCCGACACGTATTGATCGTGGAGGACATCATCGACACGGGGCGCACAATGAGTTACATTATCCGCAACCTGCAAACCCGCCATCCGGCCAGCCTGCGCGTTTGTACCCTGTTGAGTAAGCCCTCCCGGCGCGAGATAGAGATTCCACTGGATTTCGTGGGGTTTGAGATTCCCGACGAGTTCGTTGTGGGCTACGGCCTGGATTTCGCCGAAGCATACCGGAATTTGCCTTTTATTGGTGTATTGAAGCCAGAGGTCATCGGTATGGCCCCGTAGTAGCCCATCGGAGGGGGTTCGGGCCGGTCCGGGCTGTTAGAAAGCGCGCGGCGTCTGGGAGAGATCGTGGTGCCTCAATGGTTGGCTTCCTACGGAGTTGTGGCCGCGTTCTGTGCGCTGGCGCTGATCGCCATTGGGGTGAGTATTCTGAAATTTCACCAGGCCCGGACGTCGGAATATTACTTTATGCGGGAAGCGGCCCGGCGAAGCGGGGTCCGCTGGCTCCTGACTGCGCTGGTGTCCCTGATCCTGGGCGGGGGCACCCTGTATGCGCGAGCCCGGTGGGTGGAAATGGCGATTCCATCGCCGACCGCTCCGGCGACGGCCACCCAGGAGATGAGGTGGGGATTCACGCCGACACTCCCCCCTGTTCCGAGCGCGACTCCCTCACCGTCGCCGACGCCCTGTCCACCGACGCCTACCCCTTCGCCAACATTCACACCGACTCCCTTCTACCCGATGCCGGAGACAGCCCGCTCACCGCTCCCCGGTGCTGTACCGGCTCGCCCAGAGGCCCGCATTACTCTGGAGACCTTTGCCCTGGGTGTGGAGAATAACCAGCCAGTCCAGCCTGGAACAGAATTCGTGGCGGGCGATTTCCGGGTATATGCCTTTATCCGCTACGAAGGCATGAACCGGGGTGCCACATGGACCTACGGCTGGTACCGGGAGGGGGAGTACCTGGACGGGAACACCTGCTTGTGGGGAATCCGTTTGCCCGATTGTCCGTATATCTCCGGAGAGCAGGGGCGCACCTTTCTGTACTACCGGCGACCCGGGGGATATGACCCGGCCCGATACGAGGTACGGATCTGGGTGGAGGATCGGCTACAGGGAGTGTTTCCCTTCGTCATCCAGCCTGCCCCGTAAGGCGCACCGTTTAAACCAGACTGTAGGACTTTTGGGGGATTGACGAAAACGAATAAAGGGAATAAAATTTATATAATCAGCGCCGCAATCGCTCCTGCGGGGGAGGAAGAAGAAGCGATGGTGGGAAGAATCCTGTGGAAAATGTTCGGAGTGTTGGCTGGGTTGGTGGTGCTCGTTTGGTTGGGTGCCCCCATCGCTGCTGCGCCGCACTGGCAACCCCCTTTCCCGGAAGAGCCTTGGGAGTACTTCCAGCTAACGGGGCACTTCGTCAAGGGGCCGTTCCTGGAGTTCTTCAACCAGCACGGGCGGACCCGGATTCTCGGCTATCCCCAGACCGAGGCCTTTTACGACCGCCGTTTGGGGCTGTGGGTGCAATACTTTGACAACGTTCGCATGGAATGGCATCCCGGGAATCCGGACCCGTATAAGGTCCAGTTGGGGCTTCTGGGAGAGGAACTGGGATATCGCGAGCCACCTATTCCACTGGAGAAGATTCCGCGCGGCAACCCGCTCCAGCGGTACTTCCCGGAAACCGGCCACGTGGTCTCCTACGCATTCCTGACTTTCTACGAACAAAACGGTGGGCTGGATGTCTTTGGGTACCCGATTTCGGAGATTCGGCTGGAGAACGGGCGAACCGTTCAATATTTCCAGCGGACCCGTCTGGAATGGCATCCGGAACGGCCGCGCGGCGACCGGGTCGTGGTTGGCTCCCTGGGGATGATGTATCTCCAGAAGTTTCCCGTACCGACAGAATACCGGATGCGGCGGCCCCCTCCTCCTGGGCCTCCCAGATCGGCTTCATCAGAGGAGATCATGGAATTGCGGGTCTATGCCTCTGTGCGGCATCCGGTTACCGGTCAGGAAGGCTATCAGACCGTATATCTCTACGTCACCGATGCGGCTCGCCGGCCTCTGCGAGGCGTTACAGCCATCGCGAGGGTCCGCTTCCCCAATGGCCTGACGATGGACTACCCGATGGAGGCCACGAACGCCCGGGGTATTTCTGCTCTGACCTTTTATTTCGCCTCCCTCATCTCCGGGCAGAAGGTGGTGATTGAGGTCATCGTGCAATCGGGCAGCCGGACCTTTACGGCTCCCACATCGTTTGTCGTCTGGTATTAACCGGAAAAACCGGCTGTGCCCTCGCGCCGGACATATCCGCAATGGCGTGCCGGGCCTGTCTGCCAAAAGAGAAGAACCACTGGCATCGGCGGTCAGGCCACCGATGCCAGTGGACCCTGGTCCCCTGTTCCGCTGGCCGTACAGTCACCAACGGACGCGCGGGATTGCTCCTGCTATCCGTTCCCCGGAGAACCGGACTCCCCAGAGGTTTCCTCCTCATCCTCCCAGCCGATAATCCAGACGCATAACCCGGCCACGCCGATCGTCGCCCCAATCAGCGCGGCCCATTGCCCAGGCAGCAGACCCACGTCTCGTGCGGACCAGATCAGAATGGCCACCATACCGATGGCGAGGACGATCCAGGCTGTCAGCCGGGGATGACGCTGGACAAATGAGACTAATCGGGACATCGGACCTCCTGTGGAGTATCTCAGATCGGATGGAGGATGCGCTCCGTCCGGAGTTGTTTGAACATGACCTGATCGCTGATGGGATTAGCCTCCCGGGCCGCTTCGCGCCACGCCCGGGGAAGGCTGGCGATGTCTCGGGCATGGTAGCCGAAGGCCTCCCAGAACTCCAGAACCTCCGGTGGAGGGGTGCGGGGAGTAACCAGGATGACCGCCTCGCACATCAGTTCATTCGCCGCTGCTTCCATTGCGGTCAGCAATGCCCGGCCAGCGACCAGGCTCAGGCGAGCGGGATAGATGAGGAAATCGGTAACCCGCACTACCAGGTTTTCTACCTGCCATCCCAGCAACCCCACCAGTTCCCCGTTCATTTCGGCCATCAGAAAACCGACCGTTCCCAACCGCTCCCGGACCTGGTCCGGGGTGATGGGAGACCGAGGACGCCTCTGGCTCACAAAAGCCGCGATGCGTTCTGCGTCCGATGGGCGGGCACGCCGGACGCGAATTTCCAGTGAGTCGGCCATGGATGCTGCTCCTGGGGAGGGCTCTCCGGGACGTGCCCCGGATACTTTCGGTATGGCGCCGGACCCGGGGGAACCGCGCACCATTCAGCCGTGCTATGGTAATTATACCTTGAATTCTCTGTTCTTCAAGTGAGCGCGGTTGGGGATTTGCCTTTTCGCCACTTTCGTAGTACACTTGTATTCAAATCAAGAATTCTGCGATTCAATCTGAGGCGGTGGTCGGATGAAAGGGGAGGAAGGACGGCAAAAGGCACTGGAAGCGGCTCTGGCCACGCTAACTAAGCGGTTCGGCGAGGGGACCGTGATGCGTCTGGGCGAGGCCACTCAACTGGCGGTGGATGTTATTCCTACCGGGGCGCTCTCCCTGGACATTGCGCTGGGGGTGGGCGGCATTCCTCGCGGCCGGGTGACCGAAATCTATGGCCCCGACGGCGCGGGGAAGACCACCCTGGCCCTCCATATCGTCGCCGAGGCCCAAAAGCGGGGCGGCGTAGCGGCCTATATTGATATGGAGCACGCCCTGGACCCCGAGTACGCGAAGGCGTGCGGCGTGGACGTGAACAACCTGTACGTTGCTCAGCCGGATACCGGCGAACAGGCACTGAATATTGCGGAGACCTTGGTCCGTAGCGGGGCCGTGGACGTGGTGGTGATTGACTCGGTGGCGGCACTGGTGCCTCGCGCCGAGATTGAGGGCGACATGGGCGATTCCCACCCCGGCCTTCAGGCCCGATTGATGAGCCAGGCCCTGCGGAAGCTCTCCGGCGCCATCAAACAATCCAACACGGCGATGATCTTCACCAACCAATTGCGGGAGAAAATCGGCACCGTCTTCGGCAGTTCGGAGACGACCACAGGCGGTCGGGCGTTGAAGTTTTACGCCAGTGTCCGGCTGGATGTCCGGCGGATCACCGGCATTAAGGAAAGAGGTGAAGTCATTGGTAGCCGCACCCGCGTGCGCGTGACCAAGAACAAAGTCGCGCCCCCCTTTCGGGTCGCCGAGTTTGACATCATCTACGGCAAGGGCATCAGCCGGGAAGGAGACGTTCTGGATCTGGCCGTCCAGTATGGCCTGATAGAGAAACGGGGCTCCTTCTACAGTTACCAGGGGCAGAACATCGCGCAGGGGCGGGAGAACGCCAAGCAGTATCTACGAGACCATCCCCAGTTGATGGAAGAACTGGAGCAGCAGATTCGGGAAAAGGCCATGGAGGCCCCCCCGCCCTTGATTACGGAGGATGTGGAACCGGCATAGGAAGACCGGCCACGGTGAGGTGGATACTCCTGTCCTCCGATCCGACAGGGTAACTTTCTGAACCGCATTGGCGCTCTAAAAGCACACGGTATGGACGCAGAGCGTCTGGTCCTTTCGGCGTAAGGTCGGTTCGGCGATATGCCCCGGGGGTATCCGTGGTCGTACCCTGGGGACGGACAACCGTTTTCCGGCGGCGTCTGTGCCGTACCCGAGATGTGCGGGGAAACCGTTCGGGTCGGACGGATGGTGGAGATCAACCGCGCGCCGTGGCGGGTTACCTTCCAGCCACGGCGCGCGGTGTTATAGGGCTGAGAATGGGTGGACAGATCACGGCACTCCGGATACAGCGACGTAACCGCCAGCGGGTCAACGTGTATCTGGATGGCCGCTTCGCCTTTGGGTTGACCGCGATGGAAGCGGCCCGTCTTCGGGTAGGCCAATTTCTTTCCGACGAGGATATCGCCCGCCTCCGCCAGCGGGATGCTGCTGAGCGAGCCGCCGAGCAGGCGCTGGACCTTCTCTCTTACCGTCCCCGTAGCGAGGCGGAAATCCGGGAGCGGCTGAGCGACCGATACGGTGCCGAGACAACTGGAGAAGTCCTGGAACGGCTGCGGCGCACCGGTCTGGTGGATGACCGGGAGTTTGCCCACTATTGGGTCCAGAACCGCTTCCAGCACAATCCCCGAGGCGTGGTGGTCCTCCGACAGGAACTGCGCCGGAAGGGAGTGGACGATTCGGCCATTGAGGAGGCTCTGGCTGATTACGACGAGGAAGCCGCCGCTATTCGGGCCGCCGAAACGGCCTGCCGCAAACTCCGGGGGCTCGCACCCGACACCTTCCGCCGTCGGCTGACGGACTACCTGCTCCGCCGGGGCTTCCCCTACGGTATCGTCCAGTCCATCATCCAGCAGTTCCAGACCGCCGCTGGCTCTGAAGATTCTGCATGGTTATAAACTGGGGGATCGGCAGGTTACCCCAACCTCCTACTGCTTCCCTCCCCTCTCTCCTGGTGTCGGAGACAGGTGGGGGAGAAGAGCCGGGAAATCTCTTGTTAGAGGAACAATCTATGACAGTGGGATTCTGGATCAGTCTGCTGATTGCGATAGGCATTGGGATTGGGATTGGATACGGGTTGGCCGCTTTTCGCAGAAAGAGCATCATCCGGGAAGCCCGTGAAGAGGCCCAGCGTATTCTGGAAGAGGCGAATAATGAGGCCCAGCGCACGTTGCTGGCGGCTCAGGACCAGGCCATGCAGGTCCGCACTGAGGCGCAAGGGGAGATTGAGCGGTGGAGGAACCACCTGCGCCGGGAGGAAGAGCGACTCCAGCAACGGCGGGAGAAGCTGGACCAGCGGCAGGAAGCACTGGATAAACGGGAACAGGCTCTGAACAAGCGACAGAGCGCGCTGGACCGGCAACGGAATGAATTGGAGCGACTCCAGGAAGAACGGACCAAGGCCTTGGAGGAGGTCGCCCGAATGAGCATGGAGGAGGCCCGAGAGGAACTCCTGCGGATTGTGGCCGAGAACACCCGTCAGGAAATGGCGCGGGTCATCCGGGAGATTGAGCAGGAGGCCCGCGAGGAGGGCGAACGCCGGGCGCGCAAAATTCTCACCACCGTCATTCAGCGGATGGCGGGCGAGCAGGTGGCCGAACTGACTGTCTCTTCCGTAGACCTCCCCTCCGACGAGATGAAGGGCCGTATCATCGGGCGCGGTGGGCGCAACATCCGCACTTTTGAACAGGTCGCCGGGGTGGACGTGGTGGTAGACGACACACCGGAGACCATCACCATTTCCTGCTTTGACCCCGTGCGGCGAGAGGTAGCCCGTCGGGCGATGGAGCGGCTCATCACTGACGGTCGCATTCACCCAGGCCGCATTGAGAAGGTCGTGGCCGACGCCCGGAAAGAAGTGGAGCAGCAAATCCGCGAAGAGGGCGAGCGGGCTGTCTATGAAAGCGGCGTCGCCAGCCTCCATCCCGAACTGGTCAAACTGCTGGGGAAACTTCGTTTCCGCACCAGTTATGGCCAGAACCAGCACGCCCATGCCATTGAGACAGCCAAACTGGCGGCGATGCTGGCAGCGGAACTGGGGGCCAATGTGGAGGTGGCCCGCCTGGGCGGCCTGCTCCATGATATTGGCAAGGCGGTGGACTTTGAGGTGGAAGGGACCCATGCCCTGATCGGGGCCGAAATCTGCCGCCGGTACGGGGTGCCTGAGGAGGTTGTCCACTGTATTGAGTCCCACCACCACGAGGCCGACCAGCAGAGCCTGGAGGCCATCATCGTGGAGGTCGCCGATGCCATTTCTGGCGCCCGTCCCGGCGCCCGGCGGGAGAGCCTGGAGCAATATATCAAGCGCATCCGTGCGCTGGAGGAATTGGCCTCTTCCTTCCCTGGCGTCGCCGAATCCTTCGCCATTCAGGCCGGGCGAGAAATCCGTATTATCGTCAAGCCCGAGGATGTGGACGACCTGGGTGCTATCCAGCTCTCCCGCGACATCGCCCGTAAGATTGAGGAAAGTATGGAATATCCCGGTCAGATTAAAGTAACGGTCATCCGGGAGACCCGCGCGGTGGATTATGCCAAGTAACAGGGGGTTATGCACTGGGTCCCGGGGCATTAGCGAATGGACGCATGGTGCACGCGGTTTGCCTGTACGATGCAGGCCTGGCGGCCTGCGCTGACAGGCCGGGCGGCCTGTGTTACCTGTAGCGCCGGCGGTTCGCCTGCACGATGCAGGCCTGGCGGCCTGCGCTCTCGGGGTAACTGTGTGTGCACGTCCAATGACCCGACGGCAGTGGATGTCTAATCTGATGCTGCTGGGAGCGGCGCTGGCCTGGGGGAGCACCTTCGTCCCCTGTAAGATCGCCGCTTTCTCCCTTGGGACCTTCTCCTTTAACGGGCTCCGTTTCCTGCTAGGCAGCCTGTTCGTCCTGGCCATCAGCGGGTGGCGACTGCGCGGTCTCTCCTGGCCGGAGGTGGGCAGCGGCGCGCTGGCGGGACTGGTTCTTTTCGCTGGCGCCGCTTTCCAGCAAGCCGGGCTGGCGTTCACCACCGCTGGGAAGGCGGGCTTCATTACCGGTCTCTACGTGGTCCTGGTGCCCCTCCTTCTGGCCCTCTTCTGGCGTCAGCGCTCCGGTTGGAACGCGTGGATAGCCTCCCTGCTGGCCACCGCGGGTCTCTTTCTCCTGAGCGCCGAGGGTCGCTTCTCCCTGGCGCCGGGCGACAGCCTGGTGCTGGTATCGGCGGTCCTCTATGCGCTGCACGTCATCCTGATCGGCCAATGGGTCGGTCAGATGGAGCCCCTCCGGCTGGCCGCAATGCAGTATCTGGCCTGTGGGCTCTACAGCCTGGCTGTCGGCCTGACGTTGGAATGCCTTTCGTGGGCAGCGCTTCGCTCTGTCGGCTGGACCATCCTGTATACTGCCGTCTTCTCTGTCGTGGTGGGGTATACCCTCCAGATGTTGGGCCAGCGGGACGCGCCGCCCGCCGTCGCGGCCGTCATCCTGAGCCTGGAATCCGTCTTCGCTGCCCTCTTCGGCGGGTGGTTCCTGGGAGAACGGCTCGCTCCAGTCCAGTGGGCCGGGGGCGGGTTGATGTTGGCCGGGATGGTGCTGGCGCAGGTACCGGCCCGATGGCCGTCCTGGTCCTGTCCCTGGTCGCGCCCAGCATACACCGAGTCGTCCGTCCAACGAACACCGGAATGACCCGGAAACCCATCGCCTTCCCAATCCATTCCTCCTGGCGTACCCTTTCATCCGTTGACGGCAGAGCCGGATGTGCGACAATGATTCCACGATGGAGGAGTACCGATCTAGGGACTGGCTGAGCCGGGTGGTGGTCGCCATAGACCGATATATGCGGCGGCGGCTGCACATCTGGGAGTTCAGCGACGACCCGGATTGCATCCTCCGGGTGGGCCTGGCCCGCTCCCGCTGGCATCTGACGCTGAAGGATGGGACGGTGATCCGGCGAGGGGAATGGATCGGAATGATTCACGCCTGGAACGAGCGTGTGCCCGCCATTCCGCCGTCCGGGGCGGACCTGGCCTGGGCACGTGAATTGCGCCGACGGCTGGTCCGGTCTTTCCAGTTGCTGGCCCAGGCGGCCCGGGATGACCCTCGGCTGCAGTCGGTCCGGGGATTCGGCGGACCGGGCATTTTCCATTTTTCCCCCGCCATTCTGCGCTTACTGGAGCGGCTGGGGCTGGAGATTTACGAACTGCCGCCGCAGGGTCTGGGAGACCGACTGGAGGAGTGGGTGGGGCGGGTGTGGACCTGGCTGATGCGCCGGACTTTCAACCCGGTGAGTGTGGAAGGACGCGGACTGGAGGTGTTGAGCCGCCGGTTCTACTGGATCAGTCGGGAAACACTACTTCAAATGTACGGCGGAGGACAGGATGAGCAATGAGTGGAAACTGCCATCGCCCCGGCTGGAGGGAGGGCGGTCGCTGGAGGCTGTCTTGGCGGCCCGACGGTCGGTACGGGCGTTTACCGCGCAGGAGTTGACTCTGGAGGAGATCAGTCAGTTGCTCTGGGCAGCGCAGGGAATTACCGGCCCTCAAGAGCATCTGCGGGCCGCGCCTTCTGCGGGCGGTTGTTGTCCCCTGGAGTTGTACGTCTGCTGGAAGGAGGGGGTCTGGCGGTATCGCCCTCAGGGACACTCGCTGGTGCTTCACCGGTCCGGGGATGTGCGGGCCCAACTGGCGGAGGCGGCCTGGAATCAGCACTTCCTGGCTCAGGCACCGGTGGTATTTGCCATCAGTGCGGTGTTCGCTCGAACCACTCGCCGGTACGGGGAGCGGGGGCGCGTTCGCTACGTACCGATGGATGTGGGCCATGCCGCGCAGAACCTGCTCCTGGAAGCCGTAGCGTTGGGGCTGGCCAGCGTGCCGATCGGCGCGTTTGACGACGCGGCCGTTGCCCGGGTACTGGCTCTGCCCCCAGAAGAGACGCCTCTCTATTTGTTGCCAGTGGGCCATCCGAGCAGATAGGGGTCTATTCTCCCTGCCCGGGTCGCTTCCAACGGCAGGGGCCCCGGTGGCCATGGTAGGGCAGAACCACGTGGAAAACGCTTCCCGGGCATCGCTCCTCGTCGTACCCCTCGCTTTCCACCCAGATACAACCGCCATGCCCCTCAATAATGCCTCGGACGATGGATAACCCCAGTCCGGGCCCCCCGCCCTTAAACTTGTAATCGCCGGAAGAGTGAAGGTCAATTCTTCCGACCCGGTAGAATTTTTCAAAAATCAGTTCCTGATCCGCTTTGTTGATCCCGATGCCGGTGTCTGCGACGGTTACTTCAAAGTGCTCCTCATCCAGGGGGTGCGCTTCTATGGTGATCCGCCCCCCGTCGGGGGTGAATTTGATGGCATTGGAGATGAGGTTGCTGAACGCCTGGACCAGCCGGTCGGTGTCGGCCCGGATCATGGGGATGGACTCCAACCCGGAGGTGTTCAGTGTGAGGTTTCGCTCTTTCAAGGCAGGAAGCCAGGGTTCAATGGCCATCCGGATCACTCCGGCCAGGTTGGTCGGCGCGAAGCGGAAGCTCATCCCCACATCCAGTTGGGAAGCGTCCATCAGGGTATTAATGATGCGCTCCAGACGGCGGACCGGCTGGGCCAGGTTCCGGGCCAGATGGGCCACCTGTTCCTGGGTTAGCATATCCGAAGAGGCCAGGTCGGCCAAGATGTCGGTGTACCCCCGAATCTGGGTGAGCGGGGTGCGAAGTTCGTGGGACGCCAGGCTCAGAAAATCGCTCTTGGCCCGGTCCAGCCGCTCTAATCGCTCATAGGCCGCCTTCAGACTTTCGTTAAGGAGCGTGATGCGCTCGTTCAGTTCCTGCAGTCCGACGAAAAGACGGGCATTCTGTAGCGCTACGCCGGTCTGCTGAGCCAGAGTGGCCAGGAATTCCACCATGCGGGAACTGTAGGGCTCCCCGGTGCGCTGGGGGCCCAGGGCCAGTAACCCCACCAGTTCTCCCTCCGCCCGAATAGGCAGATAAATCTCCATTTCCAGCGCCTCCAGCGCTTCCCGCTCCCGGCGCAGCGCCTCTTTGAGCACGGGGTGATGCTCCACTTCGTACTGGAAGAGGGGATCATCCTGCTCTTTCAACCGGACCAGGATGGGACTGATCGGCTCCAGTTCAATGGGGTCCGTGGGAACCTCTCCCAGTGCGGGCACCGGACGCAATAGTAGGCCACCCCGCTCGGTCTCGCTGACGACCAGGAGGGCCCCGCGCTGGATGTCCAGAACCTGAGCAACGGTCTGGACAGCAGTACGAGCCAGTTGTTCCAGGTCCAGGACCGGGCTGATGGTCTGGCTGTAATCCCGTAGAGCCTGGGCGGGATCAAAGCCAACGCCGCTCAGCAGGCGGTCCACCAGCCGTGCCAGACCCTGGTACAGGGGGAGATAGATCAGCGCCACCCCAACTGCCAGGAGAACGACCAGGGTGGTCGGCGGCATAGCCCATCGGGTGGTCAAATATTCCACAGCCAGGACGACGCCAGCCAGCAGGGCAGCGGTAGCGGCAAAGAGGAAGCAGAATCGGAAGGCAGAACGCAGGACGGCTTTGACGTTGGGTAGCCAGAAGGTGAGCGCGCCCCGGGTCAGAGCAATGGCGCCGAGAAGGTGGACCAGAGGGCCGACCATGCGCAACGGACCTGCGGGGAGCAGAGTCAGGGCCTGCCCGGCGACCAGGGCGTTGGCGGTTACCAGCCAGTAGAGCGCGCGGTTGCGGCGGAACGCCAGTCGGCTCCGGAAGAGGCTGAGGGCCAGCAGGGCTACCGTCGTCAGGGTAACGGCAACCCAACTGGCCGTATGGATGGAATCCAGCGGAAGCAGGGGAGGAGGGAACAGGAGGAAATAGACGGTGGCTCCGATCAGGATGACGGTCCAGGTATACCCCGCGGTCGCCGCAATGGGCCAGAAGGGATAGTCCAGAAAGAACGCCGCACAGAGCAGATACCCCACCGCTAGAGCCAGAACCAGTCCGGGGATCAGCGCGTTCCCGCTCCTGGTCACCACTGGCAGGAAGATGGTCTCCAAGTTCGCCAGGGTCAGGGCGACGATCCAGAGCAGCGCCAGTCCCATGTAGAGCAGGGCCAGTTTCTCTCCTGTTCCCTTTCCCCGCCGAAACAGCAGGATCAGGAACAGGATGAGATGGACCAGCCCGGTGGCCATCCCCACTCCCGCAATATAAGTCCAGATTCCCGTCAGCATAGGCGTATGCTATCCCCCGGACTTCGGGTAAGTGTAGAATCCACGCCCGGTTTTGCGGCCCAGGTGCCCGGCAGCCACCATGCGCCTCAGTAATGGACAGGGCCGGTATTTGTCGTCCCCCAGTTCCTGATGGAGGACTTCCATAATGTTGAGCACCCCATCCAAGCCGATGAGGTCCATCAGTTTCATCAGCGGAACCGGGTTCATAAAGTGCATGCCGATGACTTTATCGGGCCGACGGGTGGCCGCGCCCAGTCGGGTAGAGGTATTGCTGGCCAGGATGGTCTCCGGTCGGGTCAGGCGATCCAGTTGCGCTAAGACTTCCTCTGACTTCCAGCCGCTCCACCACTGCCTCCACAACCAGGTCGGTATCGGCGACATCGGCCATCTGCAGGGAGGTACGGATGCCGCCGAGAGCCGCATCCCGCTGGGCATCGGTGATCCGGCCTCCGGCGTGGAGTTTCTCCACGGACTGATGGATGGCCCTCTGGGCCCGCTCCAGTTGCTCCAGGACGATGTCCCTCAGGGTAACGGTGTAGCCGTAGGTAGCACATAGCGGGGCGCTACCACTGCCCATGGTGCCCGCGCCGATCACGGCGATGTGGCGGATGTCCATGGTGCCTCCTGCGCCAGATCGTCCATTGCAGGCCTGGCGGCCTGCGGTACAGGCCGGCGGCCTGCGCTACGGCGGCTTGCTTGTATTTCTCCGTTGTTTCCAGCCCGCTCGTTTAGCCCCTCCGGATTCCCACGAAGGTAATCTCTGCAGGCGACTCTCCCCTTGATTGGTCAGCCTAACGCTGCCTGTAGGGTTATTTCCCAGGATTCCCCCGGCTCCAGAGCCAGGTCCCACCAGAGCAGGGTGCAGGTACCCTGATAGACCCGTTCGTAGCCGGCCTCGGAGTTGGAGACGGCCTCCAGGGGGAAGTGCCAAAGGGTCGCCGGCGCGCTCAGGGTGAAGGAGACCTCCGGGCGCGGCTCCGGTTCGCTGGGGGATGAAACCGGCATCAGGTGTGGCAGGTTGAACGTGAACCCGGTAACGTCCCGGATTTCGCCGGTATCCGTGGGGCGACGGGCCACTTTTTCGCGGCCCCGCAGAATGCGCAGGGAGGCTCGCTCACTCCCGCCCCCCAGGATGCCCCAGTTCATCTCCACCCCAAAGCGCAGAGGGGAAAGTCGCCCCTTCTCTGCGCCAAGAGGTTCACTCCGAACCGTTACCAGATAGTGGACGGTGAGGAGGTCGTTGCCAGGGGTAACCACGACCCGTTTCTCCACCCGTACCGGGAGAGGCCGGTCTCCCACCCAGACGATGCCATCCCGCGTGAGAATCAGGGTGAGGCCCGCCGGGTCTTCCTTCACCTGTGCCTGGTAGGGTTGGTTGACGAAGTCTCCCTGTTCTCCGTATTGGGAGCGGTGGAAAGCCTCCAGGGTGGTGTCCGGATGGAGAAAGTGGTCCAGAAACGCTGCTCGGCGGTACCAGTCGTGGAAGAGGCGGGTGGGGATGTCCGGCTCTTTGATCCGTACACCGTCCGGCCGATCGGGCTGGTCGGGGAGGACCAGGCGACCCTCCTCCGCTGCCCGCCGCAGTTCTTCGTGATACCCCTCCCGACGACGGGTCATAGTGTTGGTGAGGTTGTAGCGGTAGGGACGCCAGTCCCACTCCACCAGCGCGCCCCCGTATGAGGGCTTGAAGGTCAGCGCCTGGCGGTCGGTGTTCAGGACCACTTCCTCCCGTCCATCGGCATCCAGGTCGCCCTGCTCTGTCCAGACCCAGAATTCCCGTCGGGCATGGGCCCGGTCGGCAATGGTTTCGGCAGCAATAAGGTGGGCATAGTTGACGGCCCGGATGTGGAACAGGTAGATGCCTCCAAAGAGGCCGTGCCAGTAGCCACAGTTGCACTGGGCCGCCCAGAGATGGTCCAGCGCGCGGGCTTTCTCCTCCCCTTCGGGCATACCGTGGACCTTCCGGCTGACCCAGAGGCTCTTTTTGTGCATCTGGTTGACCTCGTCGTAGCGAGCAATGAAGCCGCGCCAGAAGCCGCCCCGGACGAATCGCAGGAGGTCAGCCCGGCCCGACGCCTTCAGTTCTCGCCGGACGTGCCGCATGGCGGCGAAGTCGTGGGGCGGAAGAGCCCAGTCCATCATCTCCTCGTAGGAGGCGCAGGGGAGATAGACCCGTCCCAGCGGAGGGAGTTCGGCAGCCATTTCGCCCAAGGGGCGGGTCTGGAGCCAGTCCGCGCTGGCCTCCAGCGCGGTAAAGAAGCGGTCCATCCATGCCTCGGCTCCCCAGCAGAGGTCCCAGGTACCGGGCCAGAGGCCGAATTTCTCCCCGTCGTCTCCCATCACTGCTACGCCGCCAGGATGAACCGACGCCTGGGCCCGAAGCCAGTCCACCACCTCCTCCACTGGATGCCAGGGGATGGCGTAGCGCAGGTACATCACGTTGCCGAAGACGATCACTGTCTGCCCCTGCTCCTCGGTAACATAGGGGCCAAAGAGGTCGTCGTCGGTAAGGCCGGCCATTTTGAAGGGGGTGTCATCCAGCAGGGTGTAGCGGACTCCGGCTTCCGCCAGCGGTTTGGGGAGATACGGTTCCCAGACTCGCTCCGCCAGCCACAGGCCGGTGGGCTCCACGCCGAAGGTCCGGCGCAGGAAGTCGGTCATTTTGCGAATCTGACCAATTTTGTCGGCATCGGGGATGGCGACCAGGATGGGCTCGTAGTAGGCGCCCGTGAGGAGTTCTACCTGCCCGCGCGCCACCAGCGCCCGGAGCCGCTCCACATGGTCGGGCCGATGGGCCAGGAGCCAGTCCCAGAGAGGGCCGCTATAATGGAGGGAAAGACGGACCGCCGGATGACGCTCCAGCAGACCCAGGACGGGATCGTAGGCCCGCTCTGTCGCTGTGGCGAAGACGGAATCCAGGTTCCCCACCGGCTGGTGGTTGTGGATGACCAGGGAAAGGTTGATCATCGGTGCCCGCCTTTCCGGATTGGGTATTGGGTTTCGGATGACCAATGGACAGGGTTATGCTGAGTATATCCGAATCCGGTGCCAGGAAGATTCATCCCGGATCATAGACTCCAGCAGCATAGGAGACGGATGAACACAGGTGGCGCGGGTTTTTCTTTACAGGGATGCCCATCTACTCTTTCCATCGCTATCTCCGATAAAGTCTAAGGGGGTCGGAATTCCCGGTGCCAGGAGTTATCCATATGCGCCCGACCGGGCACAATGGACCGGCGAGGAATGTTAGTCGGGTTTAGGCTTTGCCATGGAGTTCTAAAGCCCGCCGGTAGATGTCCACGTACTTTTGGGCCGACCCCTTCCAGGAGAAATCGGCCTTCATTCCCCGGGTCTGGATGGCGGTCCAGGCTGTGCGGTCCCGATAGACTCGTAGGGCGCGCTCCAGCGCTTCCCCACAGGCCTCCGGGGTATAGGCGTCAAAGACGAAGCCGGTGGCCCGATCGGGATGTTCGTGGTAGTCCAGGACGGTGTCGGCCAGGCCGCCCGTGCGATGGACGACGGGCACCGCGCCGTAGTGCATGGCGATCATCTGGCTCAGGCCGCAGGGTTCAAAGCGGGAAGGCATCAGGAAGAGATCGCATCCGGCATAGATGCGGTGGGCCAGCGGTTCATCGTATCGCAGGAAGACCCGGACTTTATCCGGGAAGCGGGCCTGAAGGGATTCCATCTTCTGGTGGTACTCCGGGTCGCCGGTACCCAGAAGGACGAACTGCACGTCGCCCTGCAGGAGTTGGTCCAGGACCGGCTCCAACAGGTCTATGCCCTTGATGGCGTCCAGGCGGGTCACCATTCCTACCAGCGGGGTCTCCGGACGGACCGGCAGACGAGCCTCCTGCTGAAGAGCGGCTTTGTTAACAGTCCGCAGCCGCAGGCGGCGGATGTCGTACCACTGGCGCAGATAAGGGTCGCTGGCCGGGTTCCAGTAGTCGGTGTCAATACCGTTGAGAATCCCCACGAGGCGGTCCTGTCGTCGCCGCAGGAGCGGCGAGAGGCCGGCCCCGGCCTCCGTCTCGAGGATGTCCCGCGCGTATTGAGGGCTGACGGTGGTGATCATGTCGGCGCTGGCGATGCCCTGGGCCATCCAGTTGACCTGACCCGCTGGCTCCACGTCCAGGTGTTTCACGTATTCCATCCGCGCGAAGGTCAGGATAAGCCGCCCGCAGAGGCCCTGGTAGGCAATGTTGTGGATGGTGAAGACGGACGCGATGGACCGGTATCCCCGCTGATGGCGGCCCTCGTAGGCCAGCCAGGTGGGAACTGGGGCCGTGTGCCAGTCGTTGGCGTGAATAATATCCGGCATCCAGCCCATGATCGGGAGAGAGGCAATCACGGCCCGGCTGAAGAAAGTGAACCGCTGGGGGTCGTCGTCAAAGCCATAGATGCGGTCGCGCGGGGAGAAAAACTTCTCATCCCAGAGCAGATAGACGGGCAGGTCGCCCACC
Source organism: Anaerolineae bacterium (assembly GCA_025060135.1). GTDB lineage: Bacteria > Chloroflexota > Anaerolineae > B4-G1 > DUEL01 > SpSt-77. The sequence continues at coordinate 53,714 of JANXCY010000001.1, forward strand.
GTGGTGGTCACCATATGGACCATCTCTTCCCGCGCACCAACGGGCACGGGGAAGGGTTTGCCCACCCGCTCAAAGTGGAACTGGTCGGAGCGGATAGAGCCATAGCGAGGCATCATCAGACGGACGTCGTGCCCGAGGGCGCGGAGCGCTTGGGGCAGCGCACCGGCCACATCGGCCAGACCGCCCACTTTGGCGAAAGGTACCGCTTCCGCTGCCAGAAAAAGGACTTTCAGCCCCTGGTCGCTCATCGTTGATCTTCCCTTCCCCAAAGCGCTGACGGGAGGTCCTTGTTGGGCCTGCGACCTCCGGTCAGCCTCCGCTGACCAGAACCCGCATCGGCGAAGGTCGACATCGGGCGCCCAGTGCCCGGAAAGGCCGATTTCCCATCGGCGCTATTCACTCCACCACCGGAAATCTACGTCCGGGAAGACTTTATCCAGTTCCCAGAGTTCTTCCGCCAAGGCGCGGTCGGGGCGGCCCGACTCCACGCTGGCGGCCAGCTGCTCAAATCGCTCCACATGGGCGGTGAAACGCTGGACGGCGTACTCACGCGCTTGCCCCGTAGTAACCAGGAAAGGCCAGTCGGAGGCCTCCAGAAGTAACAGTTCCCGCGCGGCCTGGTTGAGGACGAAGACCTCATCGGCCGTAGCGCCTTCCGCCTTCGCGCGCGCCAACCGGGTCATCCGTGCCTCACATTCGTGGATGGGCGCCCACATCCAGTGGGTTTCCGGGTTGTCCCAGGTCCAGTGGCCACCGCCCAGGCCCCAGGAACTTTCCGGAATCGCCAGCACCTCCTCCGGCGGGTACGCTTCCAGATACTGGCTCGCCGTTGTCAGCGCCACCCGGTCGGAATGGGCCAGCAGCCGCAGCACTTCCCGAACCCAGTCCACTCCTTCAAACCACCAGTGGCCAAAGAGTTCGGTGTCGTAATTGGAGGCGATCAGCCCAACGCCTCCCGTCTCCGCATGATATTGCTCCAGTAGGTCGGTTACCAGCCAGGCGAAGTGGCGGGCATGTTCCCCCACTTTGTACTGGGCCCAATCGGGATGGTACCAGTCTTTGAAGGCCAGGTCCACCCGCGCGCCGGTAACTCGCCAGTACTGGAGGCCGGAGCGGTGGTCTTTTTTGTGGAACTCCCGGTAGTCAAAGTCGCCGGGATAGCCCCAGTCGGCGGACCAGACCTGCATGCCGGTGCGGTTGTTACGGCCAATGGCGGCAACGCCGGAATGCTCACCCACCACCCCCGGGGTGGTGTTGACGACGTAGTAGGGGCGGTAAGTGGTGCGGGGTTTCTCCGGCACAGCCAGTGTCTCCAGGGGGAGAACGTAGCGACGAACGATGGCCCCATAGGGGCCGATAGCCTCACCCGCCGCTTTCCCGACCGGACGCCCGCCCTCAATGGCATGGGTCTCCACGAAGAAACTGCCCAGCCCTTCGTCGGCCAGCAGGGTCTCTATCCCGGCGCGGAGCGTGCCGTCGGGGGCAATGTAGGCAGGGCGGTAAGCACATTCAGGGAGCCAGATGGCCCGGGGGGCCCGCCCGAAGTAGCGACGGTAGGAAGCCACGCCGGTTTTTAGTTGTCCGCGAATGGCCGCGTCGGTGCCCAGCAGGGGAAGGTAGCCATGAGTAGCGGCGGAGGTGATGATTTCTACCACCCCCGCGTCCTGAAGCCGCCGAAAGCCGCTCAGGAGGTCCCGTCCGTACCGATGACGGAAGGAATCCAGTACGCCCCAGTACCGGTCCCGGTAGAATGAGGCCAGGTATACCGCGTGGAGGTTTCCTTCCCCCTGGAAGCGAGGGATGTCCGCTTCGGCGGCCCGAATCCGCTCCTGGACGTAGGCCTCAAAGTGGTCCTGGACCAGCGGGTCCGCCAGTTGCTCACAGAGGATGGGTGTCAGCCCCAGGGTGAGATGGACCGGTAGTCCCTCCTCATGGAGGTCGGTAAGGGTGTTGAGGAGGGGAATGTAGGTTTCGGCGATCGCCTCATGAATCCATTCCTCACCGTGGGGCCAGCGGCCCGCCATCCGGCAGTACGGCAGATGGCTGTGAAGGACAAAGGTGAACGCGCCGATGGGCATAGGTGTCTCCCGCATCAGACGGACGCCGATAAATCCAGAGGAACGTGCGTCAATTTCTCCAATTTCCTCATCATCCCTCTACGGGTTGATGTTGGATGTTGCTGGAATGCCGTTTCTTTTTATTATACGGCATATTCGCTTTTAGACAAATGGGTAAATGGCCTGGGGATGGCCATCCTGACGCCGCAAAAACTGTACGCCCTGCTGTTATTGGTCTTCCATCAGCCGTCGCAGCAGGGCCATCTTTTCTTCGTGGACGGTCTTCCAGTCGTCCAGGAGGACGCCGCCGGTATCGCCGGAATTGGGGTTGAGGGCCCAGTAGAACCAGATACGGATGCCCTTTGCCCGCAGATAATCCACGAAGGCATCTTGCCAGACCCGATCGTCCCCTTCGTAGCGACCGCCGAATTCGCCGATGCCCAGGGGATACTTGCCCGCCATCCAGCCGAAGTGGGCATCCCAGATCGCGGGCATGTTGGACGGGAAGTCCGGCGCGTCAAAATAGGGCTGGCGGTAGACGCTGGGGCCATAGGCATGGGGCAGGTACAGGACGCGCTCCGCCAATTCCGGGGCGATCTCCACATCCCGGTCGGCCATGTTCTCCCCCCAGAAGGCGGGCCAGCCGCCGGTATCCGATGCGTTCCCCACCCCCTCCACAATCACCAGGATAGAAGGGTTCACAGAAAGGATCGCCTCGGCCCCCTCCCGCGCCAGGGCTTTCCACTCCTGCCAGGTCAGCGCATGGGGTTCATTGCAGAGGTCAATGCCGAAGACGTTGGGGAATTCCAGCGAGAGTTCCGCCAACCGGCGCAGGTCGGCCAGCCAATTTTCTTTTTTATAATCATCGCCGAACGGACGGCCCGGGAGCCGGGCGCCGATACGGTACGGGTCGTAGGTGTGGAAGTCCAGGAGAACATACAGGTTGGCCTTCTGCGCCTCTTCCAGGAAGTACCGAAGCCCATCGTGGGCACCGGCAGGATAGCCCACTTTACGGGCCCAGGAAGGGGTGGGTCGGGTCGGGGGCAGGACATGGGGGGAAAGGGGCAGCCGGATGGCAGTGAAACCCAAATCCCGCATCTGGGTCAGGAAGTCCGCGACGGTCCGACCGGTCCAGAGACCGTGAGGAGCCCGGTCGGGGGTTTCCAGGCCGAACCAGTTGATGCCGTAAAGGGGGATCAGTTCATCGCCCCGGAAGACGCCCTGGACGGTGGCCCGATAGGGCGGATACGCGGGAAGTCCGGTTTTCGGTGTCGGAGAGAGCGCCAGGGGTCGCGGACTGGCACAACTGACCAGAAGGGCCAGTAAAAGAGAGAGCATAAGCCAGGTTTTGTTCCGGAGCATATCTGCCTCCTATGAGCGTGGTTGCAACGTGCCGCAGTGTTTATCCATGCTATCGCAACACCCGTAGCACCGCCGCGTAGACATCCGATAGCGGGACTCCCCGCTCCCGGGCGATGCGGGCGCAGTCCTCATACTCTGGCGATACGGCCACTTTCTGCCCGTCCAGCCACTTCTCCTTCACCCGCACTGTTCCCCATTCCGTTTCCACTGACTCCTCCCGCCGTTCGGCGATGACGCGCTCGGTCTGCCGCCGCCGCACGCCCAGCGTCGGGGTCTCCCGCAGGATGAGGGCGGCCAGCGTATCCGCCCCCTCCGGACGGGCCAGGGCGGAGAGCATCACTCCGGGGCGGTGTTTCTTCATTTGGATTGGTGTGAACCAGACGTCCAGCGCGCCGGCCGCGAAGAGCCGCTCCATCACGTAGCCCAGCACTTCGCCGGTCGCGTCGTCCAGGTTGCACTCCAGCAGGCAGACGGTCTCCTGGGCGAGGGCCTCTTCGGAATCCCCCAGCCAGGCCCGCACGGCGTTGGGCCAGGGGAATTCCTTCTCACCGAAGCCGTAGCCGACGGCCCGCACCCGCATGGGGGGCTGGCCGAAGGTTGCCAGTTCGGCCAGGAGGGCGGCGGCGGTAGGGGTGAGGATTTCCGTCGGCGCGGGGTGAGGGCGGACGGGCGCGCTGACCTCCGCCAGGAGCGCGGCCGTCGCTGGGGCCGGTACCGGCAGAAGTCCATGCTCCGTCTGGACAAAGCCGCTTCCCAGGGGAACCGGGGAGGCATAGACCCGTTCCACGCTCAGGGATTCCAGCCCGAGGACGAACCCCACCACGTCCACCAGGGTATCCACCGCGCCGATTTCGTGGAAGTGGACCTCATCTACGGAGACGTGGTGGACGCGCGCCTCAGCCCGGGCCAGTCGCTCAAAGACGGCCAGGCTTCTATCCCGCACCTTCGGGGAGAGACGACTCCCCTCCAGCAGGCGCCGGATGTCGGGGAGATGGCGCGCAGGGTGCGCCCTGGCCAGGTCCCGCACATGGAGACGGGTGCCGGAGATGCCCCGGCGTACCTGCCGCTCCGCCTCCAGTTCGTAGCCGGAGAGGTCCATCTTCCCCAGTTCGGCCCGCAGGACCTCCAGTGGCAACCCCAGGTCTACGAGTGCCCCCAGGAGCATGTCCCCGGCGGCGCCGGAGAAGAGGTCCAGGTAGAGGATGGTGGCCATATCTCCGTGAACCGGGATTCGTGCCTTATTTGTGGTCGGGGCTGGCTCCCCGCGCCATTGCGGTCCGGTTAGCGATAAGGGCAGCGACGGCTCCGGCACCGACGCCGTTATCAATGTTCACCACCGCCAGGCCCGGCGCGCAGGTCTGGAGCATGGAGTAGAGGGCCGCCACGCCGCCCCCGCCCAGGCCGTACCCCACCGAGGTCGGCAGGCCGATGACGGGCACATCCGCCAGGCCGGCCACCACCGAGGGGAGCGCGCCGTCCATTCCAGCGGCGACGACCAGCACGTCCACTCGCGCCTCCTCCAGCATGATCCGCAACGGCTCCACCAGCCGGTGGATGCCCGCGACGCCCACGTCGTAGGCGGTCCAGACCTGGCAGCCCATTTCCCGGCAGACCAGCGCGGCCTCTTCGGCCACTGGGATGTCGGAGGTACCGGCGGTGATGATGCCGACGCGTCCGCCGGTCGGCGCTGGTCGGGTCCCCGGGCGGCGCAGGACGGCGGCCCGGGCCGGAGCGATCCATTCTATTTCGGCCTGCCCCTCAAACTCCCGGCGCAGGCGCGCCTCCAGTTCCGGCCCCACCCGGCTGAGGATAGCCCGTCCCGTGCGCTCCAGAAAGGCGCGGGCGATCGCCACCGTTTCGTCGGGAGACTTGCGGTCGGCCAGAATCACCTCGGGCACACCCTTGCGTTGGGCGCGGTCAAAATCAGGCTGGGCAAAAGGCAGCATTTCTATTCCGTGCTCCGTATAGCGTGTTCCGGAGGGTTCAGGCTGCCGGAGCGGAAGCCCTCCAGGTCCAGGGTTACGTAGCGGTAGCCCAGTTCCCGCAGGCGACGGGCCACCTCCCGACGGGCCGGTAGCGCGGCCAGTCGGGGGATGTCGTCCTCCGGGACCTCCAGACGGGCCAGGGGGAAATGGTCGCGCACCCGGACCTGGCGCAGGCCCCATTCCTGGCGCAGGTATTCCTCGGCGGCGTCCACCCGGGCCAGCGCTTCCAGCGTTAACGGAGTGCCATACGGAATACGGGACGCCAGGCAGGCCATAGCGGGAAGGTCGGCGGTGGGCAGGCCCATCTGACGGGAGAGTTTCCGGATTTCCTCTTTGGTCAGACCCGCTTCCAGGAGCGGCGCGCGCACGCCCAGTTCCTCCGCCGCGCGCAGGCCCGGCCGGTAATCGTTCCGGTCATCCGCGTTGGCCCCATGGAGCAGGACGGCTAACCCCTCCGCGCGGACAATTTCCAGCAATCGCCTGAATAGGGCGTGCTTACAATGGTAGCAGCGGTCGGGCCGGTTGGCGACGATCTCCGGATGGGCCAGGACCGAGAAGGGGACCTCCTGGTGGCGTACGCCCAGGGCACGGGCCAGTCCTGCGGCTCGCTCCCGCTCCGCCGTCGGAGTGAATTCGGAGATAACGGTCAGCGCCAGGACCCGTTCCGGTCCCAGCACATCCCGGCAGAGGGCCAGGAGCAGGGTACTATCGGCTCCGCCGGAAAAGGCCACGCCGACGCTCCTCAGGCCGGCGATGATCAGGCGAAGGCAGTCCGTCGGAGGTGTATCCGGTTCCTGCATTTTCCAATGAGACGCGATTCCCGCGAACGAGCGCGGATTTTTGAAGCGATGGATAGAAGGAACATCTTCGGCTCATGGCACCTGAATAAACAGAAACACCGGGTCCACCCGGTCGTTTACCGAGGAGATTTCCACATCCTCGTGGATGAGGCCGGCCCAGCAATATTGAGGGTTGCGTTTCCCTTCCACCGCCACGAAACGGATGCCGCCGGTCACCACCGCGCGGGTGAAGGGCGGCAGGTAGAGGTGGCCCTCCTCGTCCTTCACCAAGACGCTCTCGTCGCCCACTGCCCAGCGCCAAGGGTAGTTGATGAGCGCGTTCTCGCAGTGGATACCCACCCGGAAGACGCCGGACTGGATGGTCTCCCCCAGTGTGGCGTAGTTCTGATCGCTATTGTAGACCGTGCCTGGGGGCGGGCCGCTGGTGCGGATGGGGGTGGCGCTGTCGTTCTCCACCGTCAGCGTGAACCAGAGGGTCTCGCCCAGCGCGACGCTCTGAGCCGACCACTCCACCTCGGCGTTGAGGATGTAGGCCCGGGGCACTCCGCCGTTCTGGATGGTCAGCGTGGAGGTGGCGACCACTTTCTGCCCCAGCGCGTCCTCCACTTCTGCCCAGACGGTATAGGTGCCGTCCGGCGGAGGTTCAGCGCCCAGGTCTACCCCGGCGTCGTAGTCAAAGGTGTGCAGGCCCCGTTCGCCGGGACGGGAAGGGCTCCGTTCATCTTCCCCCACGTGATAGCGGGTTTTCCCATCCGCCCCCAGCAGGTACACCACCAGCGACGCGTATGGTTTGGTGACGAAAACGTTCATCCGCGCCCGGTCGCTGATCCCATCCCGGTTGGGGGTAAAGAGGGGCGGCGAGACGGTAAAGTTGCGCAGTTCCGGCAGCGCCGTGTCGGCCTCGGCGATGGTCAGAGTACCGGTTACCCGCTCGGTGTGGCCGTTCTTCTCGGTGGCCTCCACCACCCAGGTGTAGACCCCGTCCTGCAGCACCCGGCGGGTAACAGTGAAGCCTTCAAAGGTCTCCCCGGGCAGGGTGTAGCCGTCCACTACACCGGAGAAGTAGACTGAATACGGTTTTCGCTCCCCGGTGGGCGCGCGGGGCTCCCGGTCCCGAAAGATGTAGCGGTTTCCCGCTGCATCCAGGAAGTAGATAGAAAGGTCCGCCGCGCGGGCCAGGCGGTAGCGGATGACCAGGACGTCATCCCTGCCGTCTGCGTTGGGGGTGATGCGGTCTTTGGAGAAGGAGACTTCCGAGAGCAGGGGCTGTTCCCCGCACCCGGCCAGCGCGAGAGCCAGGGCCAGTGCCCCCAGAGCCAGGAGTACCAATGGCGAGATGGGTTTCTTTTGCATGGCGAACCGATTATAACATGGACGCCAAGGAGAGCCAAGTCGTATGCCGATGCATCCATACGGAGAGGTGGGGCATCGGTTTCATCGGCGCACCAACACGTACCGTCCCCGAGTGGTGGGGGAGGTAGCGGTATAGAGGTACGTCGCCGGGCCGACGATCACCAGGTCGCCGTGGCCCACGCCGATGTTCCCGGGCAGGTCCATCAGGATGGGGTTACCGGGGAACTTTTCCCACGGCCCATCAATTTCCGGCCCGACACTCCGAGCCAACCCCAGCCCGAATTGATGGTCGCCCGGATGCTCCGCACTGGGTCCCCGCACGCCCTCGTATACCATATAATAGCGATCTTCCACGCGGACGACGTCGGCGGAGGAGATGGTACGGAACTCAAAGAACGGGTTGGCGGCCGGGCCCACCACGTCCAATGGGCCGTATCCGTTCTCGGCGCCAAAAAGGGGATTGGCTGCGCAACGACGTAGCCCGCCTGCGCCCTGATATTTGTTTCCGACCAGACAACCCATATGCCCTGGAGACCGGCCCAGACCCACGAAGACATAAAGGCGGGAACCCTCCACATACAGTCCTGGCGGTGCGCCGACCAGGCACTCGCCGTACTCTGCTTCGTTAGGGACGAAAGGATGTGTTCCCACTCGCTCCTCCGGGCGTTTGCATCCCCATGACCATCCCGTCCCGGGAATCTTGCTGGCGTGGGACCAGCGCAGTCCATCGGGCGAAACCCGCAGATAAACCGCGCCGATCGTTTCATAGACCATGTAGACCCGGTCGCGGTCAAAGAACACCCGGGGGTATTGCTGTTGCCAGACATGGTCGCGCCAGTAGTCGCAGGGACAACCGTGGCAGGGAAGCAGGCAGACCGGTTGTTCCAGGACAAAGCGGCGTCCACCGTCGTAACTCTTCCAGAGGGTCACGCAGCCCGGGAATTCCACCGGGTCCCCACAGGGGTCCCGTACCCCCGCGGACGCGAAACTGGCATGGAGGTACGACCAGAACTCCTGCCCACCCCGATACACCGTATCCGACTCTCCCATCGGCAGGCCGGTATCCCATTCTTCTAGCACCCATTCTGCCTGGCCCGACCAGAACTCCTCCAGCGTGGCGAATTCCCGACCAGGAGGAGGAGCGAACTCAAAGGGGGGAACCGGCGTGAAGGTCGGCGCGACGGGATGGGAAGCCGGTGTGGCGGGGACCGCAGGAGGGGAAACCGGTCGAGTGGGAGAGGCGGTGGGGGAAGGAGCCGGAAGCGGAGATGGTGTCCAGGTGGGAGACGGCATGCTCGTGGCGGTGGACTGGGGAAACGGCGTGTCCGAGGGAGTCGGGAGGGGGGAGGAAACCGAAGCCACCGTCGACGGGATTCGGCAAAACCCCGGCGAGGGAAGGGCCAGATCCGGCGTCTCCCAAACTCCCTCGGGAATCCCCTTCTGCTCCAGGGGACGATTCACCCCAACACATCCGCTCGTTCCCACTAAAACCAGCACCCCCAAAAGCACCATCCCGATTCGGATATTGATTGGAACAGATTCCCGAGTTCGCATCGCTGGCCCCTATTCACCCGATGAACAGAAGTTCACACCCACTGGAAAGGCCCAGCGGCCGCAAGATACGTTAAGGCGGGAATCCGCTCAGAGGGCAGGCTCTGGCTGGTCTCCAGGCTTCCGATAGGCCAGATAGGCCAGAAGGATGCTCAGACCGTAGAGGAGAACCAGGGGGATCATGACCAGCGCCATATTGATCGGGTCGCCCGTAGGAGTAACCAGTGCGGCCAGCAGAGCGATCAGGAAGACGGCCAGCCTCCAGTTGCGCAGGAGCGCACGGGGGCTGACCAGGCGGACCTTTGCCAAGAAGAAAACCAACAGCGGCATCTCAAAACTGACCCCTACCCAGAACATCAGGTTGGTTACAAAAGAGACGTAATCGGCCGGACGGGGACGGGTGGGGATGGGCGCAACACTCAGCAGAGCCGGAATCGCGGCCGGGAGCATCACAAAGTAGGCAAACGCCGCTCCGGCGAGAAAGAGAAGCGTCGCCACAGGAGCCAGAATGTAGACATACCTTCTTTCCAGCGGAGAAAGCCCGGGGGTGACAAACTGCCAGACCTGGTAGACTATGAAAGGCATGGCCAGAATGGCTCCCCCCAGGAGGGCAACCCGCATAAAGACCCCGAGGTTTTCTGTAACCTCAATGGCCTCCAGATTCTCCAATCCTCCCACGGGTCGGGCTATCCACGTCAGCACCTGATGGGTAAAGAGGGCACTGATAACAACGCCCACAGCCAGGGCGGCCAGCGCCCACAGCAGCCGCCGACGGAGTTCCTCCACATGGGCCAGAAAGGGCCTCGGCTCATCGCTGGGTCGTTTCATCGGTTCCCTCGTCATTCTACCACCATCGTTCGGGTTCAGCAACCGGCAGGACAGACATTGGGCCATCGGTTACAGATTGGAAACGTATCTGTTCACAATCCCCTCTTGACTTTGCTCCGCTCCGAACCTTATACTGGAGTTAAAAGGAGGTACGCATGCGCGCGTGGAGCGGATGGATTCCGGTCATTCTGTTGCTCATCGCTTTGCTGGCCCCACCAGTCGCTGGAGAGAAGAGGCCGGTGCTCCCGCTTCCTCCCGTAACCGCCCCCGACGGCTTCGCTGGTACCTGCTACTCCGGCTATAATGACCCCTTCGGCCAGGTCCCGGGCCGCCCATTCCTGCCCTTGATGATTCAGGCCGGCTCCCGCTGGGACCGCTTTGACTTCTCCTGGCCCGTTTTAGAAAAAAGGGAAGGGCAATGGTCCTTCGCGGCCCACGACCAACTGGTGAGCGACCTGCGCGCGGCCGGGATGAACATCCTGGGCATCCTCCTCTGGACACCAGACTGGGCGGCAACCGGGGACTGCATCCCTACCCCCGAGTCGCTCTGGCTGGATCGGCAACCCTCCCTGCGGCATGCTCCGGTTTTCCGCCCGTCGGTGGCCCCGATGAGCACCCCTCCCCTCTGTATGACCACTCCGCCCCGGGGCCTGGAGCAGGAATGGAACGACTGGACCACCGCCGACGGCGACCCCGTCAACACCTGGGGCCGCTTTGTCTACACCGTCGCCTACCGCTACCGGGATTCGGTCCAATACTGGGAGGTCTGGAACGAGCCGGACCTTTCCGGTTTCTGGAGCGGCAGTTCCACCGACTACGCCCGGCTGCTCAAGGTAGCGTATCGGGCAATCAAAGCCGCCTGCCCGGATTGTAAAGTTCTCTTTGGCGGGATCGCCTACTACGAGAAACCCAACTTCTACCGCTGGGTGCTGAACCAGTTGAAGAGCGACCCGGAGGCCCCGGCCCACAACTATTTCTTTGACATCATGGCCATCCACCTCTACCATCGCTCTTCCAGTATCTACGACGTCACCCAGGTCATCCGCAGCGGCATGCGGGAATTCGTTCCCGACCGGCCCATCTGGCTCACGGAGACGGGCTCGCCGGTCTGGAACGATTCGTCTGTCATCAGCCCCACTGTCCCCTACACCTGGTCCGCCACCATGACCGAAGCGGCGGCCTATGTGATACAGTCCTACGCCAACGCGCGGGCCGCCGGGATTGAGCGCTACTTCTTCTTTCGGGCCCACGATGACTACTGCGATAAGAACCGGGACGGTGATTGCAGCGACCGAGGGATTGACTATGGCATGGGCGAACTCTTCGGCCTGGTGCGGAACGATCGGACCCTCCGCCCGGCCTACGTCGCCTTCCAGGTGGCCACCACCTACCTGGTCTCGCCGACGATGGTTACCAGCGTGAACCACTCCAGCGGGGTGCGCCGGGTGACCTTCTGGGGCACTCCCCGGGGGAAGATCAGCGTCCTCTGGAACACCCTCCCCACGGCGACGGTCTTCTCCTACCCGGCGACCCTCCCCACGGCCACGCTGGTGGACCGGTTGGGCATCACCCGCACCATTACAGCGACCGGCGGAGTCTATTCCCTCTTCCTCCCCGGCGCGACGGCCAACAACGGCGGTGGGGTGGGGACTTCCGACTACATCATCGGTGGGGAGCCGTATCTGGTGGTGGAGACGGAGACCGTCCCGCCCACCGCCACGGTCCGCTCGGTGACGGTCTCCCTGCCCCCCACGGTCACCGTTTCCTGGGAAGGGGCCGACGACGCGGCGGGCATCTGGCTCTACGATGTCCAGGTCCGGGAGGAGACGGCATCCTGGGCGAACTGGCTGACGCTCACCACTGCAACCAGCGGCACGTATGGGGTCCCCCGGCTGGGCACCTGGTGTTTCCGCGCGCGGGCGTGGGACCGGGCGGGGAATCGGGGGGACTGGTCGCCGGGGGTCTGCGCGACGGTCACTCCCACCCGCACGCTTCACCTGACGGTGGAGGGGGTCTTCGGGGATGAGGACGGGGACGGGATGCAGGGTCCGGATGAGCCGACCCTCACGGCCACGCTCCGGCTACTGGACCCGAGGGGGACGGATGCTGTCGCGCCCACTGTGGGAACGTCCTGGGAGTTCACCGCCACTCTGCCGGTGGAGATATACACCCTGGAGGCGACGCCGGAGGGCTGGCCCTCCCCGCCGCCGGGGTGGCTACCCCGCCGGATACCGGTGGAGGTGGCTTCGGGGATGGACACCCAAGAGGTCCGCCTGAGTGTCGCCCTGCGGCCCCATCGGGCCAGTGTGTATTTGCCGCTCACGCTTCGGGGTTTTGCGCCGTAGCCTTTGCCGGTCTGAGGGCGCGAACATTCCTTGCGGCCACTATTGTTATAACCGAAGATTACACAGGAGCACGGAAAATCCCTGCGTCCTTTGCGTTCTCTGGGGTGAGTTGATCAAGTTGCGGCCAGGCGCCGGTCTCGCTCCCAGGGTGGGAGACGCTCCTCTTTCTCTGCCAGCAACTGCCGCAACTCAAAAATGCGGTCTCGGAGCATGGCCGCCTTCTCAAATTCCAGTTCCTCCGCCGCCTTCCGCATTTCCTTTTCCAGTTCCCGAACCAGCCGCGCCAGGTCGTCTTTGGGCATCATGGTCACCGGCACTTCGGGCTGGCGGGCTGTCTGCGCGCGCACCCGGTCGGTCAGGTCGCGGATTTCTTTGACGATGGTGGCAGGGGTGATGCCGTGCTCCTGGTTGTACTTTATCTGGATGGCCCGACGGCGCTCTGTCTCCTCTATAGCCCGCTTCATGGAGTCGGTGATGCGGTCGGCGTAGAGGACGGCGGTGCCGTGGACGTGGCGGGCCGCCCGCCCGATGGTCTGGATGAGCGCAGTATCCGACCGCAGGAAGCCCTCTTTGTCCGCGTCCAGAATCGCCACCAGGCTCACCTCCGGCAGGTCCAGCCCCTCCCGGAGCAGGTTGATGCCGACGACGACATCGTAGACGCCCATGCGCAGGTCCCGCAGAATCTCCACCCGCTCTATGGTCTGCACCTCGCTGTGGAGGTAGTGGACCTTGATGCCCAGTTCCCGCAGATAATCCGCCAGGTCCTCCGCCATACGTTTGGTCAGGGTGGTGACCAGCACCCGCTCCCCCCGCGCCACCCGTTCCCGGATGCGCCCGATGAGGTCATCCACCTGTCCCTTGGCCGGCCGGACGATGATTTCGGGGTCCACGATGCCGGTGGGCCGGATGACCTGCTGGACCACCTGCTGGCTCTTTTCCAGTTCGTAGGGACCCGGGGTGGCAGAGGTGTAGATGACCTGGTTGACCCGGGCCTCAAACTCTTCAAAGGTCAAGGGGCGGTTATCCAGCGCGGAGGGGAGACGGAAACCGTACTCCACCAGCGTCTCCTTCCGGCTCCGGTCGCCGTGGTACATCCCCCGAATCTGGGGGATGGTCATGTGGGATTCGTCCACAATGAGCAGATAGTCGGCGGGGAAGTAATCCATTAACGTCCAGGGCGGAGAGCCGGGGGGCCGTTGCTGGAGGTGACGGGAGTAGTTCTCAATTCCCGCGCAATAGCCCACTTCGCGGATCATCTCTATGTCGTAGCGGGTGCGCTGTTCCAGCCGCTGGGCCTCTAAAAGTTTCCCCTGGGCACGCAGTTCCTTCAGCCGCTCCTCCAGTTCGGCCTCAATATCCGCCAGCGCCTTCTCCCGCTTCTCCTCGGGGGTGATGAAGTGCTTGGCGGGGAAGATGGCGACCTCTTCCAGTTCCGCCAGCACTTCGCCCGTGAGGGGGCTGATTTCGGTGATGCGCTCAATCTCATCGCCCCAGAAACTGATGCGGTAGGCCGTCTCGCCATAGGCGGGCATCACTTCCAGCGTGTCGCCGCGCGCGCGGAAGCGGCCCCGGGCCAGTTCCAGGTCGTTGCGCTCGTAATAGATGCTTACCAGATGGCGGAGGACGGTCTCCCGGCGGTGGCGTTCGCCCCGGGCCAGCCGCAGCGTCACCCGGCCCCACTCCTCCGGGTCGCCGATGGCATAGATGCAGGAGACGGAGGCGACAATGATGACGTCCCGGCGGGAGAAGAGCGCCGAAGTCGCCGCCAGCCGTAGCCGGTCGATCTCCTCGTTGATGTCGGCATCCTTTTCTATGTACAGGTCGTACTGGGGAAGGTAGGCCTCGGGCTGGTAGTAGTCGTAGTAGGAGACGAAGTACTCCACCGCATTTTTGGGAAAGAACTGGCGGAACTCCGCATAGAGTTGGGCGGCCAGGGTTTTGTTATGGGAGATAACCAGGGTGGGCTTCTGGACGGCCTCTATGACTTTGGCCATCACATATGTCTTGCCCGTGCCGGTGGCTCCCAGCAGGGTCTGGTGCTTGTAGCCACGACGGAGTCCCTCCACCAGCGCGGCGATGGCTTCCGGCTGGTCGCCCGTGGGTTGAAATTCGGAAACTAACTGGAATCGGGGCATCGGTATGGGTATCATACCGCAAAACAGGCGGAGCGCAAATTCAAAAAGGGCGATTGACGATTTGCTCAAACGGCGGTAGAATAATGAAGCATCCCGCGTGATGAGGAGGTGGAAATGGAGCGAGAGTGGGGTACCGATACGGTGAAGCGTGGTCTGGCGCAGATGCTCAAGGGCGGAGTGATTATGGATGTAACAAATGCCGAGCAGGCCCGCATCGCTGAAGAGGCGGGGGCCTGTGCGGTGATGGCCCTGGAGCGAGTCCCGGCGGATATTCGCGCGCAGGGCGGTGTGGCCCGTATGGCCGACCCGGAGAAGATTCTGGAGATTATGGAGGCCGTCTCGATCCCGGTGATGGCCAAATGCCGCATTGGCCACTTCGTGGAGGCGCAGATTCTGGAAGCGCTGGGAGTGGATTTTATTGATGAGAGCGAGGTGCTAACCCCCGCTGATGAGGAGCATCATATTGATAAACGCAAGTTCAAAGTCCCCTTCGTCTGCGGAGCGCGCAACCTGGGAGAGGCGCTCCGGCGCATCGGCGAGGGTGCGGCGATGATTCGCACCAAGGGGGAGGCCGGTACCGGCAATGTGGTGGAGGCCGTCCGACATGCCCGCGCCGTTCTGGGGGAAATCCGCCGCCTGACCACAATGGCGGAAGAGGAGATGATGGCCTACGCTAAAGAGATTGGGGCGCCCTACGAACTGGTGGTGGAGACGGCCCGGCTGGGGCGGTTGCCCGTGGTCAACTTCGCCGCCGGGGGCATTGCCACCCCGGCCGATGCCGCGCTGATGATGCAATTGGGAATGGATGGTGTTTTCGTGGGCAGCGGCATTTTCAAGAGCGGCGATCCGGTCAAACGCGCGCGGGCCATCGTCCAGGCGGTCACCCACTACAACGACCCGAAGATTCTGGCCGAAATCAGTCGGGGCCTGGGCGAGCCGATGGTGGGGATCAATATCAGCCTCATCCCGGCCGAAGAACGACTGGCGGTGCGGGGGTGGTAAGTGAAAATCGGGGTCCTTGCTTTGCAGGGCGCGTTCATTGAACACAAAAACGTCCTGGCCCGCCTGGGGATTCCGTCGGTGGAGGTTCGTCTGCCGGAGCACCTGACAGGTCTGGATGGCCTCATCATCCCCGGCGGAGAATCCACCACCATCGGCCTGCTGGCCCAGAAATGGGGACTTCTGGAACCCCTTCGGGCGTTTGCTCGGTCCGGCCGGCCGATCTGGGGAACCTGCGCCGGAATGATTTTGATGGCCAGGGAAGTAGTGGATGGCCTCCCCAACCAGCCGATTCTGGAGTTGATGGACATCACCGTCCGGCGCAATGCCTTTGGCCGTCAGGTGGATAGTTTCGAGGCCGACCTTCCGGTCCCTGTTCTGGGAGACCCGCCTTTCCATGCAGTCTTCATCCGCGCGCCGCTCGTGGAGCGGGTGGGAGCGAGGGTGGATGTCCTGGCCTCTCTGGAGGACGGGACAGCCGTCGCTGTGCGGCAGGGCCACATGCTGGCGACCGCGTTCCACCCAGAACTGACCGGAGATGTGCGGTTTCATCGATATTTTCTCCAATTGACGGGATAAGCGAGACGATGCCAACGGACGTTCTGGATATTTCTTTGCTGATCCGATTGATAGAAGAAAACCCGGAATGGCGGGCTCTTGTGCGACGCGCGGTGCTCAGCGACGACCTGCTGGAACTGCCGGAACTGTTCCGTCGGCTGAGCGACCATATGGAGGCCCTGGCGGAATCCCACCGGCGTAGCGAGGAACGGCTGAACCGCCTGGAGGCCTCCATCCAGGAACTAGTGGAGGCCCAGCGGCGCACAGAGGAATCGGTCAGGGCCCTGGCGGAGGCCCAAAAGCGGGCTGAAGAGCGACTGGACCGGCTGGAAGAGGCCCAGCGGCGCAGCGAGGAGCGGCTGGATCGGCTGGAGGCGGTGGTTCAGGAACTGGTGGAGGCCCAGCGGCGCACCGACGAATCCATCCGGGCTCTGATGGAGGCCCAGCGGCGCACAGAGGAATCGGTCAGGGCCCTGGCGGAGGCCCAAAAGCGGGCTGAAGAGCGACTGGACCGGCTGGAGGCAGTGGTTCAGGCCCTGGCTGAGGCTCAGCGGCGTACGGACGAAAAAGTAGACCTGCTGGGCCAAAAGGTAGACCGGCTGGCTATAGAAGTGAACAACCTCCGGCGGACGGTGGGGGCGACCATAGAAGAAGAAGCCGAAGACTGGGTGTTCTACCTGTTGGAAGAGAAGGGCTATCAGATTCTGGAAGAACCCCGGCAGGTCCGGATGGACGGCGAGATAGATGTGGCAATGCCAGCGGCCCGGGACGGTCAGGTTATATGGGCTGTGGTGGAAGCGAAAACCCGGCTGAGCCGACGGGAGATTGAGGACTGGGCCAATCGGATACGCTCCGAGGGCTTCCGGCGCCGTTTGGCCCAATACGGAGTTCCCGGCCCCTACCTGGTATACATCTACGGGCTCCGGGTGGATGCCGCCTGCGACGCGGCCGCGCGCCGGTTCGGCATTGGCCTCATCACCGGGCGCGGCGAGCGGGTGCCGCCTGGCCCCCTGCTTCCGTCCGCAGAGACCGACGGAGGAGAAGAAAACTGAGCACTGTGGATAAGGGATATTACAATCACATTACGGACGACTTGGATGCGCTATTGAACGTCCTGCCGGCGGACCTGCGAGAGGCTGTCCAGAGGATCGGCCGGCGGGATGATCTACTGGAAGTGATTCTGGACCTGGGACGGGTGCCCACTGCCCGCTACACCGATGGTGAGGTTGTGCTGAGCGAGCGGGAGGTTACCCGGGAGGACATCCAGCATGTGGTGGAACGGGTGGGCGAGTTTGACGCCGACAACCGCGCGGGTATCGCCCGTACCCTCCACCGCATCGCCGCCATCCGCAATCGCAAAGGCGACATCGTTGGGCTGACCTGCCGGGTCGGGCGAGCCGTCTACGGCACCATCGCCATCATCCAGGACATCATTGAGAGTGGCAAGAGCATCCTTCTCCTGGGCCGGCCTGGCGTCGGCAAGACGACCATGCTCCGGGAGGCCGCCCGGGTCCTGGCGGAGACGAAACGGGTCATCATTGTGGACACGTCCAACGAAATCGGCGGCGACGGCGACATTCCCCACCCCGCCGTTGGGCGCGCGCGCCGGATGCAGGTGGAGATGCCCTCCCTCCAGCACGAGGTGATGATTGAGGCGGTGGAGAACCACAACCCTGAGGTCATCGTCATTGACGAAATCGGGAGGGAACTGGAAGCCCTGGCGGCGCGGACCATCGCCGAACGGGGCGTCCAACTCATTGCCACTGCCCACGGTAACACTCTGGATAATCTTCTGTTGAATCCCACCCTCTCCGATCTGGTCGGAGGGATTGAGAGCGTAACCCTCTCGGATGAAGAGGCACGGCGGCGGGGGACCCAGAAAACCATCCTGGAGCGGCGCGCGCCGCCGACGTTTGACGTCCTCATTGAAATCCAGGACCGCCAGCGGTTGCTCATTCACCCCAGCGTGGCCGAATCGGTGGATGCTCTCCTCCGGGGCCGGCCCCTCCAGGCTGAACTCCGCTACCGGGATGCCTCGGGGGAGATTCGGGTAGAAAAAGTCAGACCGCCGTCCCTGGAAGAGCGAGAGGCCGGCCGCACGCGTCCATCCCCGGCGGCTCCGGCTCCTTCTCCGACACCGTTGGCGCCCAAAATCCAGGAGCCGGTGCGTATCTTTCCCTACGGCATCGCCCGTAACCGGCTGGAGCGGGCCGCCCGCCGCATGCAGGTCCCTGTCTACGTGGTGGACGAACTGGGCCAGGCGGACGCCTTCGTAACCACCAAGGGCTTCTTCCGCAAGCGCCCCCGGCTGATCGCCGACGCGGAGCGGAAAGGTATTCCCGTCTACGTCTTGCGGGCCAACACCGTTGCCCAGATGGAAGCCTGCCTGAGTAACATGGCGGCGGAGAACTCCCTGCCCGCTCCGCTGACGCCCGCCCTGCGGGAAGCCGACCAGGCCATCCGCCGCATCCTGGACGGCGACGCCGATGAGGTAGAACTTTCCCCCCAGAACGCGTTCGTCCGCCGTCAGCAACACGAAATGGCCCGGGAGGCTGGGCTCTCCTCCTATTCGGTGGGGGAAGAACCGAATCGGCGAGTGCGCATTACGAGGGCGTAAATGGTCCAACGAGCGCGGGATTGGCTCCGACAGGCGGAGCGGGACCTGGAGCAGGCGGAGGATTCCCGGCGGGCCGGGCGGCATGAATGGGCCTGCTTCGCCGCCCAGCAGGCCGCCGAGAAAGCGGTGAAGGCCCTCCATCTCCACTATGGACAGGAAGCCTGGGGGCACGTGGTGGCCCGGCTCCTGCGGGAACTCCCGCCCCAGGTCGCTGCCCCGGCTCCCCTGATAGAGAAAGCCCGCGTGCTGGACGGCTTCTACATCCCTCCCCGCTACCCCAACAGTTTTGCCGAAGGCGCGCCGTTTGAGCACTACGGTCCTCTCCAGAGCCAGGAGGCGATCGGGTATGCCCGTGAGATCGTGGACTTCGTCCGTGCTCAAATGGCCTGATGCCCCGACCGTTCGGGAGGCGCTCCGGCGGTGGGCAGAGACAGTCCGCCGACCGGATGTGCTGGGCATCGGGTACTGTGGGTCCTACAGCCGAGGGGATTGGGGAGTCGGCAGCGACCTGGATGTGGTGATTCTGCTGGAGAGGACGGAACTACCGCCGGAGCGACGGGCGGCAGAGTGGGACCTGACCGACCTGCCGGTGCCGGTGGACGTCCTGGTCTATTCGCCGGAGGAATGGGAGCGTTTGCCTCGGCGCCTGCGAGAAGAAACGGTTTGGGTGTATCGGAGAGATGTTCGTCACTCTTGAGGGGCCCGACGGAAGCGGCAAGACGACCCAGGCCCGCCTGCTGGCCGGGTGGCTCCAGGAGCAGGGGCATCCGGTCGTCCTGGTCCGGGAACCAGGGGGAACGGCCATCGGGGAGCGGATTCGGGACGTCCTCCACGACCCCGCCCACACCGGCATGGCTCCCTGGGCGGAGGTCTTTCTGTACTGCGCCGCCCGCGCCCAACTGGTGGCGGAGGTCATCCGGCCCGCGCTGGCGGGGGGGCAAACCGTCCTCTGCGACCGCTACGCCGATAGCACCCTGGCTTATCAGGGGTATGGACGGGGACTGGACCTGGAGGCATTGCGGCTCATCCTCCATCTGGCCACCGGCGGCCTGACCCCCGACCTGACCTTCTGCCTGGACATTTCGCCGGAAGAGGGGCTGGCCCGTCGCCAGCGGGGAGGCGGGGAGTGGAACCGTCTGGACCGGGAGAGGGTGGAGTTCCACCGCCGGGTACGGGCTGGCTACCTGGAACTGGCCAGTCGGGAGCCCCGGCGGTGGATCGTCGTGGATGCGGCCCGCCCAGTGGAGGCGGTGCAGGCCGACCTGCGCGCCCTCTTGCAGGCGCGCTGGACCGGAGGGCAGTTCCCTCCGACGTTATAATTCCTCGCCGATGTCCCCTGCTCCGCCCTCCTCCCCCATCAGTTCCGGCATGGCCTTCTCTATCTCTTCGGGGCTCTCCCCCGCCTCCAGTCGCCCGACGACTTCCTCAAATTCCGGCCCCAGGTCTTCCCCCACCTCGTCCGCCATCCGGCGCATCATCCGCGCCAGCGAGCGGGGGTCTTTCTCATCAAAGTCGGAGAAAAAGGCATCGTCGGCCAGTGATTCCAGGCGGCTTTCCTCGGAGCGCACCACGCGCACCCGGGAGACCAGGCGGATCAGGTTCGTGCTCCCACAATGCGAGCAAACTGGCGTCCTGTTCTGGGCTTCGGAAAATGTCCGCCAGAAAAGGGAAATCCGACGGCGACAATCGTTACAACGGTACTCGTAAACGGGCATCTCTGGCCCCTCCTGCCAACGCGTAATTTCGCAACTCGCCGTATTATCAAATTATATCGTCCTCGGACAGAAAGGCAAGATGACCTGGACCCTTCCCCGTTACCCTCTTCTTATCATTATATCTGGACCGCCCGGGGTCGGAAAGGATTCCGTCCTGCGGCGGATGAAAGAATTGGGCTACCCCTTTCACTTTGTCGTTACAGCCACCGACCGGCCCCCGCGTCCGGGCGAGGTCCACGGCGTGGATTACTTCTTCCTTTCTACCGAGGAGTTCCTCCGGCTGGAACGGGAGGGAGAACTCTTGGAGCACGCCGTCGTCTATGGTGAACATAAAGGGGTTCCCAAGCAGCAGGTCCGGGATGCCTTTGCCTCTGGGAAAGATGTGGTGATGCGAGTGGATGTGCAGGGTGCCGCGACCATCCGTCGCCTGGCCCCAGAGGCGGTCCTCATTTTCCTGACCGCTGAATCGGAAGAGGCACTCCTTCGCCGCCTGAAGGGACGAGGGACGGAGACGCCAGAACAACTGGCCGAACGCATCGGGAAGATTCAGTGGGAAATGAGCCGCATGGAAGAGTTTGACTACGTCGTGGTCAATCGTGAGGGAGAACTGGACCGAGCCGTAGCGCAGATCGCGGCCATCGTGGAAGCGGAACACTGCCGGGTCCACCCTCGCCGGGTACGATTATGAGCGGTGGACCCTCGCCGGTATGCTCATGCCCGGGTCTGAACCTCAGCCTAAGTGGTCTTGAATGAACTGATACGTCCTTCCGGCCACGAACTCCCACTCGCTATCCACGGTGATACAGTGCCCAGAGTGGTGGAGGGTAACCAGTTCCTTATCCTGGGAGCCGGCCCGTTCATACGTATAGGGGCCGCTGCGGGGGTGAATGGCCTGGTCCCGGGTACTGTAGATAACCAGCAGAGGGCAAGTAATCCGGGGAAGCAACCGCCGGACGTGCCAGGTGAGTTTCAGTAGTTCGTGAGCCGCCGCGACCGGATTCTCCTCGTAACTCCAGAGGCGCCGATCCGCATCCGGGTCGGTCAGGTCTTTCGCCGGCGACTTGGACCGTTTACGAATGAAGTACTTGAGGATGGGGGTCAGGTAGATGAGCCGATCGGCGACGAGGGTCGCCGGAGCGTAGGCGACGGCGCCGGAGAGTTCCGGGTGATGGGCCGCCACATACAGGGTCAGGACGGCACCCATAGAGAGTCCTCCAACAAAGACTGTGGGACAGCGGACCCGCAGGTCCGTCAGTGCCTGCTCCACGTGGCGAGCCCAGTCGGTCCAGCGACAGCGGTTCATGTCCTCCACCGTGGTCCCGTGGCCAGGAAGAAGGGGAGCATAGACGGTGAGGCCGCGCCCGTGGAGGTACTCCCCCACCAGACGCATCTCCGGCGGGGAGCCGGTGAAGCCGTGGATGAGGAGCATCCCCACCGGCCCGCCCTCCAGCAGAAAGGGCGAGGGGTCCAGATGTGAGTGTCGGGTCATTGAAGCCCCCGTAAGGTGAGATCGGCTATCGGCCCGGTCTCGTGCCAGGGAGATGCTTCCGGACCTGGATCCCAATGTGAGCGGCGAACGTTATCCGCCACAGTCGCCGGATGGTCCGGTTGGGCTCTTCGCGAATCGCTGTTCTCAGTGCTACCCATTCCTCCTGGGTTGATGGAGCGTCATGGGTGCGAGGCAGGTCTGCTTCGCACCCAAGCAATCCAGGTCTCCGCCCCATCACTTCTCCCAACAGTCCCGAACCGCTGGTGGATGCCGGAGAGGACCTGGGGAGAGATGGCCAAGAAGAGTTGTTGACAAACTCTTCTGTGCCTGCCCAACGACACGGGCCCAGAGCGGGCAGCCGATACGCGATGATGCTGGTATGGTAGCATGGGGACAAGGATTTGTCAACCGAAGAGATGTTGCCTATTTGCCAGTCTCCCCGGGTGATGCTAAACTCCTCCGCGCGGCGTTCGGCTGGCCATCATTCCCCCCACCATCCCAGAGAGCAAACCCGTCAAAGGTTGCTATGGTGATCCTGATCCTGCTGTTACTGACGGATTTTGCCGTAACGAGCGCACTCTCTTGGCTGAATCTGGCCTATCTGAGACGCCGGGCCGCCGAGCCGCTGCCGCCGGAATGGGCGGCCCTTCTGGACACTTCCCAGTTCCCCCGGATGGTTGCCTACCGGACGGCTCACACGTGGCTTGCGCAGGGGGCGCGCCTGACGGAACTGGCGGCGACGCTGGCGATTCTCCTTTCCGGCCTGCTCCCCGCCCTGGCCCACCAGGCGGCGGCGCTGCCGATGGCCCCGGTACTTCAGGGGCTGGGAGTGCTGGTCGTTCTGGGGGGCATCTCCTACCTGGTCGGCCTGCCCTGGGACCTCATCTCCGACTTCGGAGTGGAGCGGAGGTTCGGCTTTAGCACCATCACTTGGAAGACATGGCTGGCGGACCAGGTCAAGGCACTCTTTCTGGCCATGGTACTGGGGGGCCCGCTGGCAGGCGGCCTGCTCTTCCTGATGGAGCGGCTGGGGGCGGGGTGGTGGCTTCCGGCCTGGGGACTGGTTACCCTGTTCCAGTTGCTGGTCGCCTACATTGCGCCGGTGGTCATCCTGCCGCTCTTCAACCGGTTTGAGCCGCTGCGAGACGAGGCGCTGCGGGAGGAGATTTTCGCGCTGGCCCGAAAGGCCGGATTCCCTCTGGGTGGGGTCTTCCAGGTCAATGCGTCCCTACGCAGCACCCACGCCAACGCGTACTTCACAGGCTTTGGGAAGAACCGCCGGATCGCGCTGTTTGACACGTTGCTGGAGCAACTGTCTCCGCCTCAGATACTGGCTGTCCTGGCCCACGAGATCGGGCACTGGAAGAAACGACACATCCTAAAGGGGATGATAGCAGGGATTCTCTTCTCCGGGGTGGGGCTGGCGGCCGCAGCCTGGGTGCTGGACCGCCCCTGGTTGTATGGGGTCTTGGGATTGGAGCCCCTATATCGTGCAATCGGGCCGATCGGGCCTGTAGCGGCGGTGGGTTGGTTCGTTTTCGGCGTCCTCGTCTCACCCCTGGGGCTTTTGCTGGCGCCAGTGGCTAACTGGGTCTCCCGGCGCCGGGAATACGAGGCCGACGCTTATTCACTGGAACTCTATGACCACCCCACCGCGCTGGAGGAGGGGCTGATCCGGCTGAGCGAAAAGAACCTCGCCAATCTGTTT
>JANXCY010000001.1:77225-162330 GCA_025060135.1 Anaerolineae bacterium
CCACATCCCCTCGCCGTTGTCTTCTACCATTCCCATCCGCCGCTCCTGGCGCGGGTGGAGGCCATCCGCCGACGCGTAGCAACCCATCAGCGATAAATCCGGTGCGGCGGCACAGCCGCCGCACCGGGCTTCTCCCTTTCACTCTCACAGGCCGGAGACCGAGAACTCCAAAGGCCCATCATCCATCTACCCGGATGCGCCCCAGCAGCAGGAAGTCCTGCCCATTCTCCAGTCGGAGGCGTTCCCCTGTCTCCGACCGATAGAGGCCGATTTCCACTTCATAGAACCCCGGCGGCGTCTCCGGTTTCACCCGCAGCGTGTAGGTCTCCCGATAGACTTCTCCGGCCTGCCATCGGGAGGTAGGAGGGGTCGGCGGTCGGTCCTCCTGTCCCCAAATCGTCTGCGGTGGCTCCAGGATGTGGGTGAAGACGGTGTAGTCGTGTTCGGTGGGGCCGAGGGCCCGCCAGTACAACGTCAGCATCATCGTATCGCCGGGGCGCAATCGCCGGGGGACCATCTCATACCCCACCAGTTCTATCCGGTCGCCGAACCGGTAGGAGACGGGGTTGGGATAGGGGCCCGGTCGGGGCCGGAGGGCCAGTTCCCCGAAAGAGACGGAGCGCGAGCCAAAGGTGCGCCAGCACGGATCTTCTAAACGGCGCACCTGGCGCAAGATTCACCTGGCTATAGACAGCGAAAGCGGCGAAATTCAGGCTGTGGAACGGACCGAAGCGGGCGTCCACGATGCGAAAGTCGTCCGGCCGATGCTGGAGGAGGTGGAACAACCCCTGGCCAGTGTAGCGGGGGACGGGAGTTATGACCGTCGGGAGGTCTATCAGGCCCTGCAGGAGCACAGCCCAGGTATTCGGATGGCGATTCCTCCCCGGCGAGATGCTCGCCTCGGGCGGCACGGCAATACGAAGGGGCCACCTCCTCCGCGGGATGAGCATTTGCGCTATATTCGTCGGCACGATCGCCGCGCGTGGAAGCGGCGTTCGGGCGATCATCGTCGTTCTCTGGCCGAAACGGCCATTTTGCGTTTGAAGACCATCTTTGGGTCCTCTCTGAGCGCCCGTTGGCTGGAAACCCAGCGGACTCAAGCTCGTGTTCGCTGTCGGGCGTTGAACGGGATGACCCATCTGGGGGTGCCCGCCAGTTACGCAGTGACTTGAGCCATCTGCGAAGAAATTCCCATTCAGGGAGACCTCTCCCTTATCCCATCTTGGCAAGCGATTTATGCACCAAAGCCCTTCATCGCACCAAATTTGAACATGAGCCAACATACGCTCTCCTCCACCTGGGAGGAGGCGATACCGGAGAGATACGTCTCCATTTTACACTGGTGTTGCCGGCGGCTGCTCCAGCAGGGGCAGAAAACGGCCTGCTCCCGGTTCGGCCACCACTACTCCTTCCCAGAGCACCCGATGCCCTCTCTGGAAAGACATGACAGGCCAGCCCAGAACAGGACGGCCTTCGTAGAGGGTGTATCCAGCCCCTGAGTGCATCTCTTCCGCCCGTATGATGACCTCCCGCCGAGGGTCAAAGACGACAATGTCCGCATCTGAGCCCACCGCAATGGTGCCTTTTCGGGGGTACAGGCCGAAAATACGAGCGGGATTCTCGCAGAGAACTTGGACCAGCCGCACCATGGAGATACGCCCCCGGTTAACACCTTCGTCGTGGGTGACGACCAGCAGCGTCTCGAGGCCTGGCGCGCCGTACGGCTGTTCCCGCAGGTCGCCAAAGGGAGCCTTGCGCTTGGGCGCGTGGTCGGAAGAGACGACGGAGAGCGTGCCGTCGGCCAGAGCCTGCCAGAGGGCCTCCCGGTCGGCGTTGGTGCGTAACGGCGGGCCGATTTTGGCCAGCGCGCCACACGTCCGTAACATCTCCTCTGTCAGCGTCAGGTACTGGACGCAGGTCTCGGCAAAAACCCGCCGTCCTTCTGCCCGGGCCTGCCGAAGAGGCCGCAGGGCCCGGGCGGAGGTTACATGGACAACGTACAGCGGACAATCCGCCACTTCGGCCATGCAAATCGCCCGAAAAATGGCCTCTTCCTCCAGTGCCGGAGGGTGAGAGATGCTGAAGAAGTGCGCTGCGTTGGGCCCACCCAGTTCCTCCCAATAACGGTCCTCCAGATAATCAATCCCACCTCCGTTTTCGGCATGGACCATCGCCATGCCACCCCGTTCCGCCAGGAGGTGCATCGCCCAGAGCAGGTGGTAATCGTCGGTGTACCATTGCTGCTTGACGTAAGCCAAGAAGAATTTGAAGGTCCGGACGCCCAGTTCCATCACCCGAGGGATTTCGGGAACCTGGCGCGGGGCCTCAAATAGGCCGCCGTGAAGACCAAAATCCAGCCGGGAACGGGCCTGGCCGTCCTCCAGCATCCGTTGAACCTGCTCCAGGAGACTCTCGCCAGTTCGGGCGTAGACAAAGTGGAGAAGAGTGGTGATACCCCCGTAAGCCGCCACACGAGAGCAAGCCTCCACATCGTCCTCATAGACTGGATGGACATGGACGTCTATGGCGCCGGGGAGAAGGTACAGACCAGTCACATCTATCACCTCGCGGGCCGGGTAGTCCCGCAGGTCCGGCGCAATGGCCGCGACCGTTTCCCCGCGCACACCTACATCGGCCCGCCGGACTCCCTCGCCACTCACCAGCAGGCCGCCGGTGAGGATAAAGTCCAAAGGTTCAGACATAGACGCGCTCCGTTGCTGAATACGTCAATTATAGCATTGTTCCACCATTTGGACAACCATTTGGATAAGGGGAACCGGAAGAGAGCTTGAGGCGTCTTAGGAGCAAAGAGAGTAAGAGGAGCAAATGCTGGGTATTCCTGGTGTCCATGCGAAAACCATCCATATATGGAGGGATAAGGATGAAAACCGCCATACCGGTATTTGTGTTATTGATGATCCTGGTTGCTTGCACGCCGAAGCCGTTTGCCAGTCCTACGAGTTCTCCCTCCACACCGCCCTTTTCGCCGTTACCGCTGTCGGCCTCCTGGGAGGAGATCACTCCGATCGGCAACATCCTGGCTGATCCGATGAGATACCGGGGACAAGAGGTAACCATTGTGGCATACTACCGGGGGTGGGACTTACTGGGGGAAGCCGGTACCGGCCCGCCCCGCACCCGGAGCGACATTCTCGTCGCGGACCCCACTGGGGCCATCTACATCGCGCCAGCCGGGAGGGAGGCCATAAAGGGCCTGCCATTGCTCCTCCCCTTCCAGATAGAATCCACAGAAACCTTATTGCGGTTGCGAGGAACAGTGGAACTGACCGAGAGAGGTCAACCCTACATTCTGGTTACGAAGATGGAGGAGATAAAGGGACTGCCTGCCCGGGTCCTCCTGCGGGTCCGCCGGACCGGGGGCTTCGCCGGGATGGACCACGAACTGACGGCGACGGCAGACGGAGTGCTTTACTTTCTGGACCGTAAGAGTCGCACCCATGTCCGCTGGAAGGCCGCCCCGGCCCAGATCGCTCAGGCGGTAGAGAGGCTTCGTCCATTAATGGACGGCGAGGTCGGCACGCCGCTCCCGGACGGCTTCGCCTATACCATCACCCTTCAGGACGGGGAACAGGTGCGAACAGCCACTTTCTACGAGGGACAGTTATCCGAAGAAGCAGCCCGGGCGCTGGCTCCGATCCAGGAATGGTTCGGAGAGGCCATGGAGAGATCCGTCCGTCCTACTCCCACCCCGATGCAGGCATACCCGGAGGCCGTAATGGCGGCGGTCCGGAGGATGGCAGAGCAACGGGGCATCCCGCCCGAAGAGATCCGGGTGGTCTCATGGGAGCCGGTGGACTGGCCGGATACCAGTCTGGGATGTCCAGAGCCGGGGATGGTCTACGCACAGGTCATCGTCCCGGGCTATCAGGTTGTGCTGGAAGTTTGGGGGGAACTCCACCGGGTTCATACCGATCGGTCGGGACAGCAGATCGTGTTCTGTTTGCCTTAGCATCTTTCACCAACTTGGGTGGTTGAATGCAACGGGGATTCGCCAGGGGTGTCGCCAGCTCCCTGTTCTGCTACGGCCGTCTCCGAATCAACGAGATGAATGCCTGCTCCATGCGGGGACGGGTGGGCCGCAGGGACTCCACGCTGACCCCCGCGCGAGCCAGAGCCTCCCGAACGATGGCTTCGCCCTGCTGGGGGTCCTCCACGAAGACATGGAGCCGATCGCCGTAGACCTGGACCTCCAGGATGCCAGGGACCCTTTCCAGCGCGCGGGCGGCCTCCCGCACCCGCGCCGGGCGCAGTTCCAGAAGGTACCCCGTAACCTGCTCCCGGATACGGTCAGGCGTGTCGCAGGCAATGATACGGCCGTCCAGCATTAGCGCCACCCGTGAGCACCGCTCTGCCTCGTCCATGTACGGCGTGGTTACAAAGAGCGTCACCCCCTCCAGGTGAAGTTCGGTCAGAATTTCCCAGAACTCTCGGCGGGAGACGGGGTCTACGCCGGTAGTCGGCTCGTCCAGGAAGAGAATCTCCGGACGGTGGATAAGGGTACAGGCCAGGGCCAGTTTCTTCTGCATACCGCCGGAAAGGTGGGCAGCGCGGCGATGGCGAAAGGGCTCCAGACGGGAGAAGGCCAAAAGGCGCGCGATGCGCTCCTCTCGTTCCCGCCGCCCCACCTCAAAGACGTCGGCAAAGAAGATGAGATTCTCCAGGACAGTCAGGTCGCCGTAGAGGGAGAACTGCTGGGGCATGTAGCCGATGCGGCGCTTGACGGCCTCTCCCTGCCGGACGGTGTCAAAGCCGGCTACCCGCGCGCGGCCCGACGTGGGCGCCAGCAGCCCGCAGAGGAGGCGGAGAGTGGTCGTTTTCCCGGCGCCGTCGGGCCCCAGCAGGCCGAAAATCTCCCCCCGCCGGACGACCAGATTCAGCCCGTCTACCGCCACCACCCGCCCGAAGCGGCGGGTAAGATTAATTGTCTCAATAACGCACTCGTGCATTTTCCATCCCAATGTAGGAAAAAACAGAAGCCGTGGCGCCTTCCCAATTAAAAAGACGACAAATAGGAATCTGCTGCAAAAACTTACCGCAGAGACGCCGAGGACGCAGAATGCAAATAAAGTCTCTCTGTGTGCTTGCTCCTCAGCGATGCAACGGGCTTTTGGCAATGGCCTCAAATATCGTCAGCGTCCGGAAGCACCGCGGCCGCGATCTAGGCCGGTTAAGGAATACGATCCCCAAACCAAGGTCGGTTAATCCCGCTGCATCTTTCCCCTAAGCGTTCCATATTGGAAATAGGACGCGGATGAACATAGACGAGAGCGGATTTTCCTAAAAAAGAAATAAAGCAGGTCGCCTCACCGATGCTCTTTCCGACACAGTCTAATATCGGGCATAGCTCTGAAGGTGGGGAGGGTCTTTAAGAAAGAGCCTTCGCGGAAAAGGAGACAGAGAAGGGCTCAGGGGGGAAAGAGGACAACCCGTCCGGTCATCACCAGGCACATACAGCCCAGCAAGGCAACGTTCAGAAACAGCAGCAATGCCAGCACAAACCGCTGCCAGGGAGAGAGCGCACCGATAAGGCCTCCCAGCCCCCCCAAGGATGGGCCAGAAGACCGTCTCCGGAGGCGCGTGTGTTGGTTTTTCTGCGCCTCCTCCAGTCCTTCGCTCAGATCCCGCTCCTCTGCTTCAAAGGGCGGTAGCCACTGTCCGCGCTCCAGCCAGTTGCTATCCTCCATCATTTCTTACCCCACTCGCACACGCCAGCCTTCCTGCATATAGACCTCATCCCGGGGCAATCCCTGCTCGTCCCAGAGGTGGCCGTTCCACTCCCAGAACTGGGCCCGGGAGATATGGTACCGTTTGCAGATACTCCAGATGGTATCGTTTACCGTTACGATATGGAACTGGGCGGTAGCGGGTTTTTCCTCGGTGGGGACAGGAGGAGGTGGAGCAACCCGTCGCGGGGGAGGTGGGGCCGCCGATGGCCCCAGCGATGCCAGAATCGGCCACATTTTCGGGTCCAGAGCGCCGATCCCGTAGAGGCTCAGGAACGGCGGATGATGAGCCGCCAGTTCTTGAACCCATTCCAGAAATGAGGTCACCCCGGGGAGCAAGGCTTCTTCACTGATCGCCAGGACAGGGTACAATGGTGGCATATTTCCCCATTCCCGTCCCCAGCGGGCATGTTCTCCGTATGCCCACTTATCAATCACGGTTCGGGGCGTCCGCCGGGTAGTCAGGACGCACCAGGGCATCCATCCGCCCTGGCAGAAACGGTTCATGTCCCGGTAGGGTATCTCCGGATGGCGCCAGATGTCGGGTGGAGCCGCATAGTACAGGCGCTCCGGCTCCACCCCGGTCTCCAGAAGTTCCCGCCCCAGCGTGGCGGCGGCGACCGTTTTTCCTGCCGTCCTCTCGGTCAGGTCCAGCACCACTCCCTCATAGCCAGCGCGCCAGGCTTTGATAACCAGCGCGGCCTCAGCGAAGGGATCATCCAGGGAGAGGGGAACCCAGGCCAGGGGCACCAGTCCGGCCTGACGGACGCGGCGCTCCACCCACCCGGCGGCCTCCACGAAGAACATCCCCCGCACCCCCACCCGGTAGATGAGGTGGGTCGCGCCGATAGCCACCGCCACCTCCAGCGTCCCGTTCAGATCGCCGGAGAAGGAGAGCCAGAGCCCTTTACCGACGAGACGGAATTCGTGATTGGTGATGCGTGATGCGTGCATTCGCGGATTCGGTGCCGAGTCGTGTTGCGTATTCCGTGTTGCGTTTTACAGTGTCATTCGTGCATTGGGTAGATTCGTGTCCTATTCGTGGTCGGCTGAGGAAAGCATCCGCTTCCGGAATGGCCAGGGCCTCTCTCAGAAAGACCTCCCGGACCGACTCGGGGACGGTCATTTCAAACACGCCGCTGTTCCAGTCGTAGAAATCGGGGGCCTCCCGGGCCAGCAGGTCCAGCGCGCTCGGGCAGTCAGAAAACCAGCGGGCGTGCCAGCCGCTGATAGGCTGCTCGCTGCCAGTTCAACCCCCGCAGGGTCTGTAGCGCCCGCTCCCGGTCGGCGGAGGGTAAATGGGCCTCCAGACCATATAAAAGGCACGGAGTCTTCGGAAGTAGATTCAGCGGCACAGACAACAGCAGAGTAAACCTCCGATTCATCGGTCAGGTCTACTTCTATAATTGGGCGCGCGAGGGTTCTTTTCAGAGGGGCCACCACCCCGGCCCGGTAGAGGGGGATGTTGCAGCGGACGAAACAGAGAGCAAATCCCCGCGCCAGCCGCAGGGCGTGGGCCAGACGGGCTTCGTCGTCCACGACAACCAGGGTCTTGGCCTGCTGAAGAACAACTTCCATTAGCCAGTTTCCAGAGGGCTTCGCAACCGGGGGGTCCGCCGCACCGCCGGATGCAGGTCTGCCCAACGCTCGTCGTTCTGGTACCCCAGGGCCAGCCGCAGGTGCAACAACCGGGCAGAGGTTTCGTCGCCGGGTACCCGCCGTTCCCGCGCGATAAAGGCCAGCCGCTCCAGGTCGCTCTCCTGGCGGCGAATCTCCACCCGTCGGGAACTGCCGCTACGCACCTGGCCGGTGATGGCTATCCCCATCCGGGCCAGAATAGGCACCTGGGGCCCTACACCAAAATCGGCCTCATAGTAGGCTTCATCCACCGTTGGGACCGGATATACCTGCGCCATCGCGCGTCTCCCGCGCTCCCTACCGCTCCAGCGTCATCGGCATCACCACGTAGGTGAAGTCGTCCCCGCCAACGGGTCGGATGACGCCCGGGCTGGAGGGGGAGATGATATCCATCATCACCTGGGGCGAATTAACCACCCCCAGCGCTTCTAGGATGAACTTCACGTTGAAGGCAATCTCCACCGCCGCGCCCTCTATCGCCGCATCCAGTTCGGTCACGTCGCTGCCGGTCTCGGCGGAGGTGGCGGAAACGACCAGCCGCCCCGGCTCTAGGTCGGAGCCGGGATGGATGTGGAGGAGCAGGGTGTTGGTGTTCTCGCGGGCAAAAATGTGGGCTGTCTGGCAGGCCTTCAGCAGTTCCGCTGTGCCGGTGATGAACCGGGTGTTCCGGTCGCGCGGGATGAGTTGCTGGTAATCCGGGAAGGTGCCGGGGATCAGTTGGGAGACCAGCACCACTTCCATTGGGACTGGAGCATCCGGGGGAGTCTGGCCCTGGAAGAGGATACGGTTTCCGTCCGGGGTGAAGGTGATGCGGACCGAGGGGCGCTCCTCGCGGCCCTTCGCCATTTCGCCGCAGATGCGGGCCCATTCGGTCATGGTGCGGGCTGGGACGATAACGCTGAACGGACGCAGGACCGGCTGGTCCGGCATGGGGACCCGCCGGACGGCCAGGCGGTAGCCGTCGGCGGCGGCCAGGGTGAGGGTGGGGCCAGCGGGGGTGGCCTCCCAGCGCAGGAGGACACCGGTGAGCGTGGGACGCGCTTCATCGGTTGCCGCCGCGAAGGCCACCTGGTGGATAGCGGTCCGCAATATCTCCGGGTCTATGGCGATGCCATCTCCTGCGCTCTCTTCAGGGGTCGGGATGGGCGGAAAGTCCACTGCATCCAGTCCTTTGATGTTGGCCTCGCTCCGCCCGCAGCGGACGTTCAGGGTCATGGTGCGCACTTCCTGGCGTAGGTCCACACGGTCCGGAGGAAACGCGTTGATCAGATCAATGATGGTCCGGGCCGGTACCGCGATGGCCCCCTCTTCTTCCACCCGTCCACCGATCCAGCAATGGATACCCATCTCCAGGTTGGTGGAGGATAGACGGAGCCGTCCCGCATCGGTGGTGAAGAGGATATGGCTGAGGACAGGAAGGGCAGATCGGGCAGAGACCGCCCGTCCGGCCACGCTCAGACCGCGAGCCAGATTCTCCTGCAGGCACGAAACCTTCATCGGCGCTCCTCCTGAAAGAGTGGACGGTGATTCTTGTGGAAGTATACCGTATTGTTAGGGAGCCGTCAACCCTGATAGAGGGGAGAGCCAGAGACCGCTATGCCATCTGATCTGGCTGCTGGGGAAGCCGAGGGCCTGGCCCTTTCCCACCGAACCAGCCAGATTGCCAGACCCGTTAGCCAGAGGGCGGTGGCTTCCCGTTGATAGGGTATCGCTCCCAGGACTCCATAGCGTTCCAGGCTGTAACCCGCCAGGCCAGCAGCCAGCAAGGTCAGGACCGATAGCAGGAGGCCGAGAACCCGTTCCTTCCGCCCGCCTGGTCTCAGGGTGCCCACCAGTCCGATCGCCCCCAGGATCAGTCCTGCCCATTTCAGCCCCAGTCCGGGGTCATAAGCGAAGGCCAGAAGCGGGTAGGGCTGACGAGACATCTCCAGGATAACCCCGTCTATCGGTAGAGCGAAAGAGTCTGATTCCATCGTGGCTTCCTGAACCCGCTCGCCTCCGGGGGCCCGGAAGACCTCCACCCGAATGGGGCTCCGGGCAAGGCGGTCCTTCTGGGTTTCCAGCCGAATAACCAGGCCGGGCTCCGGTACAGCGAACGAGGCCTCCGGTGCCCACGGGGTCAGATAGAGGACCAGTTCCCTTTGGGCCGCTTCGCGGGCCGTCGGCTGAAGCCCTATGGAGCGGCCTGCGGCATCCGTTGCCCGGATCACCAACGCGTCCGCGAAGCCGATCCGATACTGGCGGACCGGGCCACCCGGGCGGCTCGGAACCGGCGTCGCCGCCGGACCTCTCAGGGGCTCTTCTCGCCATCCCCATCGGAGGTTGACCAGCAATCCGGCCAGCAGGGTCAGGATGCCCAAACAGGCCATCAATGGGAAAAGGGCCTCTCTCCACCCGTTCGGCTGGATCCGGCTACCCGAACGTGCCATCGTCTCGGCCAGGTCAAGGCTCCGTAGAAGGAGCAGGAAAGCCAGCAGGGAAAGGAGGATAATAATCGTGGGAGAATGGCCGAGGGTAAACAGGCCCAACCAGTACATGGTGCGGGTCCAGGAGCCGAAGCGGGTCTGTACCAGCCAGCGGTCGGTAGGAGCCGGCCCGGAAGGGAATTGGGGAATCCAAGCCATCAGGAGGAGATAACCGGCCAGAGCGAAAAGGCACACCGCCAGCGGGATGTTCCCTGTGGCAGTGCGCCAGGCCAGGCGCCAGGGGTCCGGTCGGTGTGGGTGCGCGATGCTCATCTCCGTACAGAAAAAGCCCCGGAATCCGGGGCCTGAGGCAGGAATACGGAGGGTAGCCGCTGGAGCGTCGCTCCGATGTTCGGACACGCCCGGTTCAGGAGCCACCCGTCGGAGTTGAACCGACAACCGGCCGCTTACGAAGCGGCTGCTCTGCCGATTGAGCTAGGGTGGCTTTCGGCAATAAAAATTATACCACATCCGGGCACGCTGACAAGTCAGCAGATGCGGGGGAGCAACTCTCCCAGCGGCATGTCTACCACCCGGCGTCCGCCGATCCCGGTACGGGCTAACACTCGTCCGGGGTGCTCATGGGTAACCACCCCAATGCGAGCCGCATGCTGGCCCAGCGGATGGGCCTGCAGGGCCGCCAGGGCCCCTTCCGCTTCTTCCGGCGGCACAAACGCGACCAGTTTCCCCTCGCTGGCAATCGTCAGAGGGTCCAGGCCCAGCATCTCACAGGCGGCAGCGACGGCCGGGTGGATAGGGATAGCGGCTTCTTCGATTTCTACCCCCACCCCAGCCGCGGTGGCCAGTTCGTTCAGCGCGGCCGCGACCCCGCCCCGCGTGGGGTCCCGCAGGCAGTGGGTATGAGGAGCCGCTGTCAGGAGCGCTTCCACCAGACTGTTCAGCGGTGCGCTGTCGGAAACCAGTTCTGTCTCAAAACCCAGCCCTTCCCGCTCGCTGAGCACGGCGATACCGTGATCGCCCACGGTGCCGCTAATGAGAACTACATCGCCGGGGCGGAGGCGATGAGGCCCCATATCCACCCCTTCCGGCACCACGCCGATGCCGGTAGTGTTAATGTAGACCCCATCGCCATGCCCCCGCTCCACCACCTTGGTATCCCCGGCGACAACGACAACGCCGGCTCTCCGGGCAGCGGCGGCCATCGACTGGACGATTCGTTGGAGATGCTCCAGCGGTAGTCCTTCTTCCAGGATAAAGGCGGCGGTGATCCAGAGAGGACGAGCGCCGCGCATCGCCAGGTCATTCACCGTTCCGTGAACGGCCAGTGAGCCAATGTCCCCCCCGGGAAAAAAGAGCGGGCGCACAACGAAAGAATCGGTGGAGAGGGCGACCCGTTCGCTTCCAGAGAGCGCCAGAACCGTAGCATCGGCCATCTGGCGCAGGTGAGGGTTATCCAGGTGGCGCAGGAAAACCTCCTGAATCAGGTCGGCCATCATTCGCCCCCCCGCACCATGCCCCATCCGGATTGTTGCTTCTATGCCGATCATTCGCTCCCTTCACGCCCTGCGCTCGAAGACCTTCCGGCTCATCGCGCTGATGTTGACATTGTCCAGCGGTAATCCTCTACCGGCAGGCTGGAGGCAGCCTGCGGATCCAGCGGGCAATCTGCCCCCTCGCATACGATGATCCGCAGGCAATGGTAATCCAACCCGTGGGGTTTGTCAACTCTCGGGGGCACCCCGACTTGGAGGGAGTACCGGACACCCATTGCCCACCGTCGGGGTTACCGCTCCTCCTGCTTGCAATTTGGGCAAATCCGATTATCATAATAATTGCCGGATATGAGCCGCTGGAGAGCACTCATCTACATCTATATTAGCGGATTGTAGCGCGGCCTTTCAGGCCTGCGGGCTCTGCCGCGCTGCAATCCGCCCTCTACGCTCCCCGCTTGATTCTTCGGACTGGTATGTCTGTCTCCTGGCATCTTTACCGATAAGGAGTCCACCATGCAATCACTGCCCATAGACGAACAGGTTGCCCTGCTGATGCACGGGGCGGAATTTGGCGATGACCAGATCAAAGAACGGATGACCCAGGAACTGCGGGAGCGCCTGAAAGAGGGCCGACCTCTGCGGGTGTACTGCGGCTACGACCCCACTGCGCCTGACCTTCACCTGGGCCACACGGTTACCATGCGCAAACTGCGGCTGTTCCAGGACCTGGGGCATCAGGCCATTTTCGTCATTGGAGATTATACTGCCCTGATTGGCGACCCCTCAGGTCGGGACCGGGCTCGCCCCCGCCTGACCTACGACCAGATTCAGGCGAATGCCCAAACCTACGTCCAGCAGGCCTTCAAAATCCTGGACCCGGACCGGACGGAAGTGCGCTATAACGGGGAATGGCTTTCCAAAATGACGTATGAGGATTTTGTCTTTATGGCTGCCCAGGTAACGGTCCAGCAGTTTCTGGCGCGGGAGAATTTCGCCCGGCGATACGAAGCGGGGGATGCGATCTGGCTGCATGAATTCCTTTATCCCTTGGCTCAGGGATACGATGCGGTGATGCTCCGGGCCGACGTTCAGATCGGCGGCACTGACCAGCTCTTCAACCTCCTGGTGGGCCGCAAAATTCAGGAGGCTTACGGTCTCCCCCCCCAGGTTTGCATCACCTACCCCATTCTGGTCGGCACCGACGGCAAAACGCGCATGTCCAAAAGTATGGGCAACTACATCGGGGTGAATGAACCACCAGAGGTGATGTACGGCAAAGTGATGTCCATTCCGGACGAGGCGATGCCGAACTACTTTGATCTGGTTACCCGTTGGACGCCGGAAGAGATCGCCCGGATCCAGGCGGCCATCGCCGACGGCTCTCTGCATCCAATGGAGGCCAAAAAGCGGCTGGCCTGGGAAATCGTGGACATCTTTCACGGACGGGAGGCCGCCGATGCGGCCGCTGACTATTTCCGTCGGGTCTTCCAGGAACGGGGACTCCCTCCGGAAATCCCGGTCTGGGAACTGCGGGAGCCGGTCAACATTGTGGACCTCATCCACGCGGCCGGGATGACCCGCTCCAAGAGCGACGCCCGCCGTCTGATCCAGCAAGGGAGTGTTCTGCTGGATGGAGTGAAGGTCACCAGCATAGAGACAGTAGTTGGGACG
Organism: Anaerolineae bacterium; assembly: GCA_025060135.1. Classification (GTDB taxonomy): domain Bacteria; phylum Chloroflexota; class Anaerolineae; order B4-G1; family DUEL01; genus SpSt-77. Next base: position 90,198 of record JANXCY010000001.1, read on the forward strand.
GAACGGGAAGCAGTGCTACGGGTGGGGAATCGAGGCTTTTTGCGATTGGTGCCGGTCCGGGAGTAGCCGTTCAGGAGCCATCGGGAGCCCTCCATGCCCTATATCACCGTTAACGGCCTGCGCATGCACTACCGGGCCCTTGGAGCCGGGCCGGCGGTGGTGCTGATTCATGGTCTGGGCTCCTGCGGAGAGGATTGGTCGCTCCTGCAGGCCCCGGCGCTGAGCCAGCGTTACCGGGTGCTGATGCCGGACCTGCGCGGCCACGGTCGGAGCGATAAGCCTCCCGGCCCCTATACTATTCCCCAGATGGCCGAAGATATAGCCGGATTCCTGCCGGCGGTGGGCGCGGATGCGGCCCACGTGGTCGGGTTCTCTCTGGGTGGAGTGGTAGCCCAGGCGCTGGCGGCCCATCATCCGGAGCGGGTCCGCTCACTAATCCTGGTCAATACCTTCGCCTGCCTGCGGCCCAAGGGGTGGGAGGAGTGGCAGCGGACCTTGACCCGTCTGGGGGCGCTCCTGGTGAGTCTAACGCTCCAGGCTCGGCTGGAAGCCCGGGAACTCTTTCCCCGACCCGACCAGACCAGCCTCCGATGCATCGCCTATCATCGTCTCTGCGCCAATGACCCCGCGGCCTATCGGGCCGCTATGATGGCCGCCGCCCGATACGATGGCCGACAAGACCTGAGGCGCATTCGGGCCCCCACACTGGTCGTGGCCGGTCTGGAGGATACGGTGGTACCGCTACGGGCCAAAGAGGAACTGGCAGCAGGCATCCCCGGGGCTCGTCTGATCACCATCCCCCGTTCCGGCCACGCCACGCCGACCGACCAGCCAGTAGCGTTCAACCGGATTCTGCTGGATTTCTTGCGCCAGCAGCCGTAAGCATTGCCACCCTGCAGGATATGCTCATATAGCGGGCATTACGCGCTCACGCTTTAGGATACCGGTCTATGATGCGTAGCGCAGGTGGTGAGCCGGAAGAGACCTTCCGGGAGGTATTCGGCAATGGCTTACAGACCTGCGGCCTGCGCTACAGGGAACCGGGGAAGTTCTGCCCGACGGCTGTCATCGCCATACCTGCCATACAAACAGCAGGACCATGATCAATCCCACGGTCATCTGGATCACACCGGAGAGCAGGCACCCCAGCAGCCATCCGGCACCCGCACGGGCGATTTCCTTCCAGTCTTTCCGCCGACGGTATTCCACCAGCAGGACACCGGCCAGAGCCCCTGCCAGGCCAGCGGGCAACGCGCCGACCCCGCTCACCACCAGACCGACGAGGAACCCCAACGCGCCCAGGGCCAGGCCGGCCAGCAGCGCGTTCCAGGATGCCCCGCCCAGTTTCCCTCCCAGATGGCTGGCCCAGATTTGGGCTGTCATCCCGACGGCGGCCAGAAACGTTAGCCCTGCAAACGCCAGGGGGTCCACGGCGGTGAACCGATCAGCGACGGCATAGACCAGCGCGGCCAGCCAGATCAATTCCACACCGGGCACACCGGGGATCATCGTTCCGATCAGCCCCACTATCATCACACTTAGCGTCAGCCAGAATGCCCACGGGGGAAGCACTTCTCACCGCCTGCAGGACCCCCATCCCCAACTGGGGGCCATAGAGGATTGGGCAGCGGGCCTGCGTCGCACTCTCTCCACCGACCCCACCGGCGAAACCGTAGAAACGCACGCGGGGATCCTGGTCTCCAGTATCCCCGCGTAGATTGGTGAGCCGTGCAGGATTTGAACCTGCGGCCAAGGGCTTAAAAGGCCCCTGCTCTACCTGGCTGAGCTAACGGCCCCTTGATCCCAGGCGTTACGCCGTTCGCACAGGAGAGAATGGATTTCTGACCGACAACGCTGCCTGTTGACGGAACCCGGGCTGTGTGCCTATCCGGATGGGGTTTCTCCCAGGCAGACAGCATGCGCTGGGCAAACGGTGTACGCCTGCTTTCAGAGTATAGCATAGCCCCAGAGGATTGTCAAACAAGATCAGAACCCCAAAGGTTCTACGGTGGATATGGCCCCGCCACGATAACCACCGGTACCGGAACACCGGAATCGATCTGCACCGTTGTGCCGTCATCGGCGTGCAGATAGAGGCCAGTGGACTGGCCTCCGTCCAGATTGAGCGCGGTGTCCAGTTCCAGGTCGGATTCCAAGAGCCAGCGGGCCAGGGCATGGAGAGAAAAGAAACCGTCTTGCGCGACCATGAACAGAATCCGCCCGCTCTGGTCCTGGGCTACCACCGTCCGGCGGGCTGTCTGACCTGCGTCGGCATCCGAAGGGAATCCCAGTATCCCGCCGGGGCGGATCAGTACCGGGAAGGACTGGACGGCCTCCACCAGCACCTCCGTGGGGGTGTAGGGACGGGCCACCAGCCAGCGGACCTCTACGCGTCCACCGGGGAGGACCGCGAACATTCCCCCGAAGCCCGAGTAGGAAGTCCCGTAGACCCGCCCATTGCTGATCACCAGGCCGGTGGCCAGGTACTCCGAGGTAAAGTAGCCTCCATTGACCACCAGCAATGGCGATGGTCCAGCGGCCTGCAGGGTGGACATCCACTCAGAGATCCGCTGTCCCTCGCCCGGTGTGTAGAGTACACGAAAATGGACCCGCGCTGGGTTCAGCCGCACCAGCGTGGTCCGCTCGGCAATCCCTTCTCCCAGGGCCACCCGTATCTGGCGAAGTTCCACCCCGTCTTCCACTGCGCGCCAGCCGGTATCGGGGGGCTCCGGGGTCGGCGTGGGAGGCAGGGTGGGAGGAGCAGTCGGGGTTGGGGTGGGGGAGGGCGCGGGGAGCCACCTGCAGGCCAGGAAGAGGGCCACCAGGAGGAGCAGACCGCAAAGAGGAGCCGAACGGGTCATATGCCTGGGGTTTATCAATGCTCTACCAGATATTTACGGGAAGTACCACCCGCTCTATTCCAGCATCGGTCTCCAGTCCGGTGCGGACCCATGTACCGGTTCTCAAGGAGCAGAGCGGAGTTCGTGTCAATGGGCCTGCCGGATGAGTTCCTGTTTCAGGTTCCACAGTTTTTCGGTCAGGGAGACATGATAGACATGGGGGTTGATGAGCCGTTTGACCCCAGCGTCCAGCCGCTCCATGTCCGCCTGACGGAGGCGACGGATTTCCTCTATAGGAGGGAATTCGTAGAGCAGGCGGCCTTCCTGGAGCACGTCCACCAGGAGCGGCTCCACTTCGGAGATGTCCTGCTGGGTCAGGACCCGGAAGGCAGTGTGGTCGGTAGGGTGGCGCAGGACGACACGCTCCATCTGCCGGGGGTCTTCATCTTGGAGGCTCAGCAGGTCGGCGGTGGCCTTCCCGCGCCGGTCGTAGAGCCGCCAGACCCGCTTGTCGCCGGGGTTGAGGGTCTTCTCGGGCGTCTCCGAGATTTTGATGGCGGGCACCCACTCTCCACCATCCCGCACGGCCACCAGTTTGTAGACACCATCCAAGGCCGGCGCGCCTTCAGAGGTGATGAGCCGGGTCCCCACGCCGTAGACCAGCCGGTTGATGAGCCGGTCCGGGTCCACGCCGTAACGGGGCGCCTCTTTCTGAATCTGGGTAAGGATTTCCCAGATGACCAGTTCGTCCAGTTGGTTGGAGAGGACAATGACTGTATCTGGGAACCCGGCCTCGTCCAACATCCGGGCGGCCTGGATGCTCAGGTAGGCCAGGTCGCCGGAATCCAGCCGGATGCCGACAGGTTCATGCCCTTTGCGGCGCAGTTCCTCAAAGACGCGGATGGCGTTGGGAACGCCGCTCTCCAGAGTATTGATGGTATCCACCAAGAGCAGGCAGTCGTCCGGGTAGACTTCGGCGTAGGCCCGGAAGGCGCCCAATTCCCCCTCACCCAGAGCCATAAAAATCTGTACCATGCTGTGGGCATGGGTGCCTTTGGGAGGATAACCCAGGAGGTGGGAAAGGCCCACGTTGGAGGAGAAATTGGCGCCGCCGATGAGGGCCGCCCGAGCGCCTGCGAGGGCGGCCCTCTCCTGAGCCCGCCGCAGGCCAAATTCCAGAAGGGTCCGCCCGCGCCCGATTTCGTGGATGCGCGCGGCTTTGGTAGCGATGAGCGTCGGGTAGTTCAGGTGGTTGAGGAGCGGCGTCTCCAGAATCTGGGCCATGGCCAGCGGTCCCCGCACCACCACCAGGGGGACGTTGGGGTGGACCACCCGTCCCTCCGGAATGGCCTGCATGGAGATGGCGCCGAAGTGCCCGTGCTCCCGCAGCCAGTCCAGAAAATCATCTCCGAAAAGACGGCGCCCCGTCCGCCCGACCTGGCTTCGCAGGTAGGCCAGGTCTTCCTCCCGAAACCGGGCCTCCTGCATCCAGTCTACCAGCCACTCCAGACCGGCGTTGATGCAGTAGCCCGCCCGATGGGAGCCATAGTTAGGGTAACTGCGGAAGAAGTAGTCAAACTGTGCCCACTTCTCGTGGAGACCCATCCGGTAATAGAGTTGGGCCATCGTCAGTTGATACTGGTCAGTGTAGAGGATGCCCTCGGCAATCGCTCGGTCGGACGGCTTCATTCCTCCTCCGGAAATTCCAGAAACTCCGGTGGTATGGCTTTCGCCAGGTAGGTAGACTCGTCGGCCCGATGGAAGAGGATACCCGCCTCAGCAGCCTCTCGGGCGCGGACGATGAGGACCACTGGGTGGGGAGCGTGGCGGGCGCCGACCCGTGCGGCCGCCTCCCGGTCGGTGGAGAGGTGAACGTACTGGCGGCGCATAGGGCGGAGCCCCTCTTTCCGGATGCGGTTCAGGGCGTGGGGGGAGGTGCCGTGATACAGACGGGGTGGGGGCAGGCAAGGCGAAAAGGCGGCGCACAGGGGAATGGTGTGCCCGTAGCGGGCACGAATGCGCTCTCCGACCACCTCAAACCGCCGTTTCTCGTCCCCGCTCCCTTTCTCCACCAGTTCCATCACGTCGGCACGGGTGGCCCAGCGGAAGTTGGGCAATCCCTGGAGGATTTCCAGGACTTCCGGCAGCGATGCCCATCCCTCCTCGTCCAGCCTCAACCCGAAGCGCTCTGGCTGGTGCCGAAGGATGAGGGAAAGGAATTTGCTCAGTTTGACGATGCGGGCCGATGCTGGAGACATGGTATGCCCCTCCGGACCCGCATGATAACACGGAACGAGGGGAAGGCAAGAAGACGCCCTGCCCCGAGATGATGCCATCGCGCCTGGCAGGGGAGCGACCCAGTTGCCCATTGGGACACTTTCTGGTAAGATACAAATATGATACCGCCTGGCCCATTTTCCATCGGGTATCTAACCCTTCCTCGGCGTAAGGAGCGCACCCATGAAAGTCCTTTCCTTTTATTCTGATCTCTGCGTGGGCTGCCATATCTGCGAGGAGGTCTGCGCGGAGACCTGGTTCAAGACCCCGGACCCGGCCAAATCCAGCATGGTGATTCGGGATGAGGGCACTGGTCCTCTTCAGGCCACGTTCTGTATCCAGTGCGGTGAGTGTATCGCTGTCTGTCCCACGCAGGCCCTGTATCGGGATAAACAGGGCATCGTCCGGCTGCGTAAACAATGGTGCGTGGGGTGTCTTTCGTGTGTGGGGTTCTGTCCCTACCTGGCGATGTTCTATCACCCCGACCTGTTGGAGCCGTTTAAGTGTGTGGCCTGTGGACAGTGTGTAAAGGCGTGCCCGGCCGACGCGCTGGCGCTGGCGGAGACGCCCACGCCGTAAGGGTGTGCCCCAATTTTGTCGGATGACGCTGTACGGCCGGTTTGACGAAAAGGCGGTTTGCGATTATACTATTAAGAGGGGCCGGAGTGGCGGAACAGGCAGACGCGCGCGACTCAAAATCGTGTGGGCCTGGCCCATGTGGGTTCGACTCCCACCTCCGGCACTGAAGGTGCATCTCCAGGTGGCGGCGGCGCCGACGGTGCCGTCGCCAAAAATTTCCCATCGGCAGAGCAGTCCAGCGAGATGGCCCGAGACCCGCTGCAGAAAGTCTGGAAACGCTCTCCATCCGGTATGGGGACCGCCCACCCGGCATGGGCCTGGCTGACGTCCGACAGGGGGACGCGATCCGGACTCCGGGAAAGCCTCCCCGGGCTCTCCCCGGCCGCAGGGGTCCCTGTCCTCTCCGCCGATGGCCTCGCCAACATCTTGCTCTTGCTATGTTATCCGATTTCCCGCCTGGAAATCCGGCCGCCCGAGATCCCCTGATTCCTGAACCCGCCCCGGCGACTCCGCAGGAGGTAGATGCAGGCCCGGACCGATAAATCCACTATCCATTTGCTCCCGGCGCTGGAGCAGGAGATGGAACCGCACCCCATCGCGCTCCCCCCGGTCTCCCGGCGGGAGGCCATCCACCTTCTGCTGGAGCAGCGGGATTTTGTGCTCCTCTGGGTGGGACAACTCCTTTCCCAGATCGGCGACCAGTGCCTCCTGATCGCCGCCGTTACGCTGATTACGCACCTTTCTCCTTCGCCCTTGGCCCTGTTGATCCCGGCCATTTCTCTGGCCCTCCCGCAGGTTCTCTTTGGATTGGTGGGCGGAGTCATCGCCGACCGGATGGACCGCAAGTGGGTGATGATTGTCTCGGATCTCCTGCGGGCGCTCCTGGTCCTGGCGGCCCTGCTGGTGCGGACAGCGGGTGACCTCTGGATTCTCTACCTGGCGGCGGGAGGACTGGCGATGGTCGGGGCGTTCTTCTATCCGGCCCGGAATGCCAGTATCCCCAACATTGTCCCCGACCATCTCCTCCTGGCAGCCAATGGGATGATTCAGGGCAGTTACATCCTGGCTCTTGTCCTGGGCCCGACCCTGGCCGGGAGCATTGTGGAACTGTGGGGCTGGTCGGCGGCCATCATCTTTGACAGTGCCACCTTCATCTTCTCGGCGATAACCATTTGGATCATCCGCATCCCGCCTATCCAGAACGGCGCGTCGGGCCTGGCACCGCAACGGACCCTCTGGCAGGACATGCGGGTCGGCCTGGGCTTCATCCGTTGTTCCCCGCCCCTGCGCCGGGTCCTACCGGTTACCGGTGTGGCCACCCTGGGGATCGGCGCGGTGGTCCTCTTAGCGATTCCCCACCTCAAAATCCGGTTGGGCGCTGGCGGTTTGGAATACGGTGGCGTGATGAGTGCTCTGGGCATCGGCTCCATCCTGGGCGGCCTGGTCGCAGCCCGTCTGGCTCACCGGTTTTCCCTTCATAACCTTGTGGGCTGGATGCTGGTCCTGGCTGGAGGCGCCATCATCGGCTTCGCCTACGCACCCGATTATCTGATTGTCCTTCTCAGCGTGGTAACCCTGGGCATTTGCATCGTCATCGCCCGGGGAGCGCTGGACACCATGGTCCAGACCCTTTCCCCCGATGAGGTGCGGGGGCGGGTCCAATCCGCCGTAGCACTTATCGTGGCCGCCGGGACTGCGCTGGCAGAGGGGCTTTCGGCCTTTTTGGGCCACTTCCTGGGCGTGCAGACGGTCTTTGTGGCGGCAGGCCTGGTCACCATCGCGGCCGGTTTCATCACTATTTATACCCTCCGCGATGTTGCGCTGATGATCCGGGCGCGTACGGCTTTCTAACGTGTTTCTAATACATCTCTAACGGATTTCTCATACACCGGTGGCATACTGATACCACGATGGGGCCGAGAAGGCCTCGTCCGCATAACGAACGACCTATTCTATCATCTGGAGGTTCCGGTATGGGCAAAATTGTGGGGATTGATCTGGGGACGACCAACTCCGTTGTGGCCGTACTGATGGGCGGCGAACCCGTTGTCATCCCAACGGCTGAGGGAGGCAACCTCTGCCCGTCCGTTGTCGCGTTCACCAAGACTGGCGAACGGCTGGTGGGACAGGCGGCCCGTCGGCAGGCCATCGTCAATCCGGAGAACACCGTCTTCTCCATCAAGCGGCTGATGGGACGCCGCTACGATGACCCCGAAGTGGAAAAGGCCCGACGCATCCTGCCGTATAAGATCATCGCCGGCCCCCAGGGGGACGCGCGCGTCTACATCCCTCAGACCGGGAAGGACTACACGCCGCAGGAAATTTCGGCGATGATCCTGCGCAAACTGAAGCAGGACGCGGAGGCCTACCTGGGCGAGCCGGTTACTCAGGCTGTCATCACCGTCCCGGCCTACTTCAACGACAGCCAGCGCCAGGCGACGAAAGACGCCGGGAAGATTGCTGGTCTGGAAGTCCTGCGCATTATCAACGAGCCGACAGCGGCCTCCCTGGCCTACGGGCTGGATAAGAAGGGCGTGGAGACGATTCTGGTCTTTGATCTGGGTGGCGGTACGTTTGACGTCTCTATCCTGGAGGTCGGGGAAGGCGTCATTGAGGTCAAGGCGACCAGCGGCGACACCTTCCTGGGCGGCGACGACTGGGACCAGCGTATCGTCAACTATGTGGCGGACGAGTTCAAGAAGGAGTACGGGATTGACCTGCGGCAGGACCGGCAGGCGCTCCAGCGGCTGAAGGAGGCGGCGGAGAAGGCGAAGATTGAACTCTCCACGATGCTGGAGACGGAAATCAACCTGCCCTTCATCACCGCCGACGCTTCTGGCCCCAAGCACCTGCAGATGCGGCTGACCCGGGCCAAATTTGAGCAGTTGACAGCCGACCTAGTTCAGCGTTGTCGCGGCCCCTTTGAGCAGGCGCTGCGGGACGCCAAAATGAGCGCCCGAGACCTGGACGCGGTGGTCCTGGTCGGTGGCGCCACCCGTATGCCGATGATCCAGGACCTGGTGCGGGAACTGACCGGCGGCAAGGAGCCCCACAAGGGCGTCAACCCGGACGAGGTGGTGGCTGTGGGCGCGGCGATTCAGGCCGGTGTGCTGGGTGGAGAGGTGCGGGACGTGGTCCTGCTGGATGTTACTCCGCTGACGCTGGGAGTGGAGACGCTGGGCGGTGTGATGACCCCGCTCATCCCGCGCAACACCACCATCCCGGTCCGCAAGAGCGAAATCTTCACCACCGCCGAGGACGGGCAGACAGTCGTTACTATTCACGTCCTGCAGGGGGAGCGTCCCATGGCAGCGGATAACATCAGCCTGGGCCGCTTCAACCTGGAGGGCATCCCGCCTGCCCCGCGTGGCATCCCGCAGATCGAAGTTACCTTTGACATTGACGCCAATGGCATCCTGAACGTCTCGGCGCGGGATAAAGCGACGGGCCGGGAGCAGCGCATCACCATTACCGCCACCACCAATCTGAGCAAAGAAGAGGTGGAACGGCTGCTGAACGAGGCGAAGCGGCACGAGGCGGAGGATAAACGGCGACGGGAACTGGCGGAGGCTCGCAACGCGGCCGATAGCGTCATCTACCAGACGGAGAAGTTCCTGCGGGAACTGGGCGACCAGGTGCCCGGCTCCGACCGGTCCCGGATTGAAGACCTGATCCGCGACCTGCGGGAGGCGATGAAGGGCGAGGACGTGGCCCGTATCCGGCGGCTGATTGAGCAACTTCAGCAGGCCAGTATGGCACTGGGCCAGCAGATGTACGCCCGGCAGCAGGCAGCGGCTGGTCCGGGCGGTCCTCCCCCGGGCGGTGCTGGCCCCTCCGGCGGCGAAGGGGAGGTGATTGAGGGCGAATTCCGGGAGGCGTAAGGCGCCCGGAGTACGGAATACGGATTACGGAACACCTATTCCGTATCGCGTACTCCATTTGCGCGGGTAAAGCAGGGAGGACGAGCCGTGACGACCCGAAAGAAAATCCCCATCCGTGTCGTCCAGCCGGAACTGGAGGAGGCACCGCCCTCCCCGGTCTTGCCAGTGGAGGAGGCGCCGCCACTAGTGGCGGAGGCGCCACCGCCCACGCCGCCGACAACTGCCGCGCCGTCAGCCCGGAGTGCAGGCTCTCAGCCTACGCTATCGTCGGAAGAAGAACTGGCATTGCGAGAAGAACTAGAGCAGTGGAAAGACCGGGCATTGCGCCTGGAAGCGGAGATGGATAACTTCCGCAAGCGGCTGCAGCGCCTGGCGGACGAACGCATCGCGGCCGACCGGGAACGGCTACTGCGGGCGTTCCTGGAAGTGGCCGACGACCTGGCCCGGGCCCTTTCTGTAGATGGCGCCGACGCCGAATCCATCCGTCAGGGAGTGGAACTGACTCACCGCAGCCTGATGAATCTGATGAGCCGGGAAGGGGTAACCCCGATAGAGGCCAACGGTCAGCCCTTTGACCCGGCCTGGCATGAGGCAGTGGGCACGGTCCCCGCGCAGCAGGTGGGCCAGGAGCCGGATACCGTTGTCCATGTCGTCCGGCCGGGCTATCGCATCGGCGACCGGCTGCTGCGCCCGGCACGAGTCATCGTCGCCACAGCCAATTCATCTTCGTAACTGGTCTTCGGGGCGGCGGAGGACCGCCGCCCCGAATGCTTCTACCAAAATGAAACGACGCTGGCCCCTCCTGCTCCTTGGCCTGGCTCTCAGCCTCTGTTTCCTCTGGTTCGCCTTCCGGGACCTCCATCTGATCGAGGTCTGGGACGCGCTGAAAACAGCCCGGTACGTTTGGCTGATCCCCGGCGTAATGGTCTATTTCATCTCCGTCTGGTTTCGCGCGTGGCGATGGGGGTTCCTGCTGAGCGGCAGCCGATGGGTCTCCACTGCTCGCCTCTTCTCCATCGTTGTCATTGGCTATATGGGCAACAATATTCTGCCCTTCCGGCTGGGGGAGGTACTGCGAGCCTATATCCTCTGGCGAAAGGAAGGCATCCACATCGGCACCACTCTGACCACGGTCGTCCTGGAACGGCTATTGGATGGCCTGACCCTGGTCTGCTTCGTCCTCTTCGGCCTCCTGTTTTTGCCCCTTTCGGAGTTTCTGGGGCGGCTGGTGATGGTCGCCAGCGGGGTCTTCTTCGGCGCGCTGGCGGTTTTCCTCTACCTGGCAGCCCATCCCGATCGCCTGCGGCGGCTGGCCCGCCGGGCCCTGGACGCGCGGATACCTCCCCGTCTCCGCCTCCCACTGCTAGGTTTCTTGGAGGGAGTCATCGCTGGCCTGGAGGGACTGCGCCGCGCGCGGGACGTCCTGGTCCTCTTCGGGATTACGGTCTGGGTCTGGTTGCTGGAAGCCCTCAAGTATTGGCTGGTCAGTTTTGCCTTTGATCTCCACCTGGGATACGTGAGTGTGATGGTGATGGGCGGAGCCGTCAATCTGCTGACCGCGCTTCCTTCTCTGCCCGGCTACATCGGAACATTTGAAATGGGCATCAAGATTCTGGAGGGGATGGGAGCCCCGTCGGCGGCCGCTGCCAGTTACATTCTGGTCCTTCACGCCGTCCTGCTGGTTCCGGTAACCCTGTTGGGGATGGTATTGATGGGGGTGGAGGGAGTCCGCTGGGCAGAGATTGAGGAGGCCGCCCGGATGAGGCGGGAAAGAGACGCGCTCCAGGAACTTTAATGCTCCTCCGGAGGAACGAGATGTCCGTGGATGCTCGTGCACCTGTGATCGTCTCTGCGGCCCGAACGCCCATCGGGCGGTTTCAGGGCACATTGGCTCCCCTTTCTGCTCCCGAACTGGGCGCGATCGCCATCCGCGCAGCGGTGGAACGGGCCGGTATAGACCCGCTCCTCGTGGAGGAAGTGTGGATGGGGAACGTTATCCAGGCCGGGGAGGGACAGGCCCCGGCCCGCCAGGCGGCCATCCGGGCTGGTCTTCCACCGACTGTTGGCGCGACCACGGTTAACAAAGTGTGTGGTTCCGGCCTGAAGGCTGTTATGCTGGCTGCGGCGATGATTGCCGCTGAAGATGGGGACGTCTTCGTGGCCGGGGGGATGGAGAGTATGAACAACGGGCCCTTCCTGCTGAAGCAGGCCCGGTTCGGCTACCGCTTGGGCGACGGCCGACTGGTGGACGCGACGGTCCACGATGGCCTGTGGTGTCCCTTTCAGGACTGGCACATGGGCAACGCCGCCGAGTGGATTGCCCGGGAGTACGGCCTGACCCGCCAGGAACTGGATGCGTACGCCTATCAGAGCCATATGAAAGCCATCGCCGCTATGGACGAGGGACGTTTCAGAGAGGAAATTGTCCCGGTCCTGGTGCCGCAACCGAAGGGTGCTCCGCTTCTCCTGGATACCGACGAATGCCCCCGGCGGGATACCTCACTGGAAGCGCTGGCCCGTCTGAAACCGGCCTTCCAACCCGATGGTCGGGTAACGGCAGGCAATGCGCCGGGCATCACCGACGGCGCGGCGGCGCTGGTGGTGATGAGTCGGGCGAAGGCGGAGGAACTGGGCCTACGGCCACTGGCCCACATCGTTGCTTGGGCTCAGGCGGCGGTGGAGCCGCTGCGCATCTTCACCGCGCCCATCCTGGCCGTTCGCAAACTCTGGGCAAAGACGGGCACTTCGGTCAACGACTACGATCTCTACGAGATCAACGAGGCCTTCGCAGCCCAGGTCCTGGCCAACGGTCGGGAACTGAACCTTCCCTGGGAGCGGGTGAACGTCAACGGAGGCGCTATTGCCCTGGGACACCCCATCGGGTGCTCCGGCGCGCGCATCCTAGTAACCCTCATCTATGCCCTTCGGCAGCGCGGACTCCGGCGAGGTCTGGCCGCCCTCTGCCTGGGCGGCGGCGAGGCCGTAGCGATGACGGTGGAGGTGGAGGAATAACGGGATGGTCGTTCTCCTGACTCCTGTAGAGAAAAACATCTATAGTCGGTTGCCAAATCGCCAGAGTTGTGCTATAACAAAAACCGTAACCCATTTCCGATGCAGGAGGTGCTCCCCGCGATAGAAACTGCTGCTGATGCTCTTCATGATGTTGGTTCACCCACTTGCTGAATTCTCCCAGAGGAGGAAAGCCCCATGTCCAGGCGCGTATGGACCCTGATGGTACTGATGACAATTTCTGCCCTGGTGCTGGCTGCCTGCCGGCCTGCAGCGACTCCCACCCCCGAGGGCCCGAGATTGGGGAAATTGAAGGCCTGTTTCATCTACGTTGGTCCGATTGGCGACATTGGCTGGACCCATGCCCATGACCAGGGCCGCCAGATCGTGGAACGACAGTTCCCCTGGCTGGAGACCGCCTATGCTGAGTCCGTACCGGAGGCCGACGTGGAGCGGTTCCTGGACCGCTTCATCGTGGACGAGAAATGCGATGTGGTCTTCACCACCAGTTTTGGCTTCATGGACGGCACCCTGGCGGCGGCCCAGAAGTACCCCGACAAAATCTTCTTCCACTGTTCCGGCTACAAGCGGGCCCCTAACATGGGGACCTACATGGCCGACTTCTATCAGGTTTACTACCTGAACGGCCTGATGGCTGGCGCGTTGACCAAGAGCGGCAAGATCGGCTATGTGGCTGCTCACCCGATCCCCGAGGTCGTCCGCCATATTAACGCCTTCACCCTGGGTATCCGGGAAGTGAACCCCAAAGCGACGGTGGACGTTCGGTGGATTTTTGCCTGGTATGACCCGGCCAAGGCCCGGCAGGCCGCCGAGGCATTGATTGCCGAGGGCGCGGATGTCCTGGCCTTCACCGAGGACTCGCCCACTGTTGTCCAGGTAGGGGAGGAGTACACCAATAAGGGCCAGCCGATCTACACCTTCGGCCACTACAGCCCGATGGCCCAGTTCGGCCCCAACTCTATGGTCAGCGGCCAGTTGGTCCACTGGGAGCGGATCTACGAAGACATTCTGATGAAAGTCTATCTGGGCATCTACACCAACAAGAACCTGGAGAATGTGGACTACTGGTACATCCTGGGGCAGAAGGGCGTGGAACTGGGTGGCGACTTCGGCGTTCCCATCAATCCCAAGTTTGAGGAGCCGCTCAAGGCCGTGAAGGTCAGCGACCCGCTCCTGGGTGAGATCAGCGTCTACGACCTGGTCTTCAAGCGGCTGGAACAGATGACCGACCCGGCGGTTCTCTTTGACCCCTTCACTGGCCCGATCAAGGATCAGGCGGGTCAATTGCGGGTGAAGCCAGGCCAGCGGCTCAGCCTCTACGAACTGACTACGATGGACTGGTTTGTGGAAGGCAACATTGGCGAGTTGCCGCGCTGAACCTGGGAACCTTCCGTGGGCTCCGGCCCGACATGTTCCGTTTTCCCGTAGCGCAGGCTGTTCGCCTGCACCGGGCAGGCCTGGCGGCCTGCGCTACGTTCTCCTCGGCCTTGCAGTAGGGGCGGGGTTTGTTGGACTGTGCTGGCCGGTGGCCCGCGGGCAGACTCGGGATATGAGGAGGGCATTGTGGCGTTGCTCTTTCTGGATACAGCGGACATCCACGAGGTGCGTCAGGCGGCAGCCTGGGGGATTCTGGACGGTGTTACCACCAACCCGACACTGATGATGCGGGCTGGTACTGCCGACCTCAAAGCCACCACGCTGGAAATCGTGAACATTGTCCAGGGACCGGTGAGCGCCGAGGTGATCTCCACAGATGCCCCGGGGATGATCGCCGAAGCGCGGGAAATCCTGAACTGGTCCGAGCACGTCTTCGTCAAAATCCCCTGCACTGTGGAGGGGTTAAAAGCGATGCGGGAAATTGCCCGCTGGCCCAACGGGCGGATCAACGCGACGCTGATTTTCTCCCCCATTCAGGCCTACCTGGTGGCCAAAGCCGGGGCGACGTACGCTTCCATCTTTGTCGGGCGGATGGACGACGCCGGCCTGGATGGGATGGAAGTAGTCCGCCAGACCCGGGTCATTTTTGACCGCTACGGATTCTCCTGCCAAGTGCTGGCGGCCAGTATCCGCCATCCGGCCCATGTGGTGGAAGCCCTGTTGGCAGGGGCTGATATCATCACGGTCCCCTTTGGCGTCCTCCAGCAGATGGTGCGCAGTCCGTTCACCGACGTCGGCCTGGAGCGCTTCCTGGCCGACTGGCAGAAGGTGGCCGGGGCCACAAAGTAGCCTCCCTGAACCCGGGCCCACCGGGCGGGACAGGGGTCGGCGCCTAATGGCGGGATGATCCCGCCGCAATGGACGGCGACCCTCCGGCGAAACGGCCCGACTTTCGGGAGAGAGTGTGGAGGTCACGGGTGCCCCTGCCCCAGATCGTCCCTATCCGAGAGATTTACGTAGAAAACCGCCGGGTGCGTACCTTCGTCCTGGATACGGCGCTCCCGGAGGCCCAGCCCGGGCAGTTCGTAATGCTCTGGCTCCCCGGAGTGGACGAAAAGCCCATATCCATTGCTTATCCCTCTCCATTGACGCTCACGGTAGCCCGCGTGGGCCCGTTCAGCACTGCGCTCCACCGGGTACGGGAAGGGGAACGGGTGGGAGTGCGCGGGCCCTTCGGCCGGGGATTTCACCTCCAACCCGACCGTCCCGCGCTCCTGATCGGCGGCGGTTACGGCGTGGCTCCTCTGTACTTCCTGGCCTGGCATGCTGTCCGGCAGGAGATTCCCACCACGGTGGTGATGGGAGCCCGGAGGGCCAATGACCTTATTTACGTGGACCGCTTCCAGGCTCTGGGGGTCGAACTGGTGATTGCCACCGATGACGGCTCCGCCGGGCGGCAGGGGACAGCCGTAGAGGCAGCGCTGGAAATCGCCAGGCGAGACCCGCCGCCTGTCGTCTACGCCTGTGGGCCGGAACCGATGCTGGTGGCCGTCCTCCATCTCTGCCAGAAGCACGGCCTGCCCGGTCAGTTGAGCGTAGAGCGGTACATGAAGTGCGGTTTCGGCATCTGTGGACAGTGCTCCTTGGATGGGATGCTGGTCTGCCTGGATGGGCCGGTCTTCTCCGTGGAGCAACTGGCCAGCCTGACGGAGTTTGGCCGGTTCCGTCGCAACCCTACCGGTCGCCGGATGCCGGTGTAGGATGAGCGCCGTTTCCCCTGGGGGGTTGCAGTGGCTCTGCTGCTGCAATCAAAATATTTATTTTTAAGGGTTGCGTCCGACCTTTCGGACGACTTGTAGCGCAGGCGGTTTGCGGAGGCCAGAGCGGCATGGATGGGGCTGTTCGCCTGCACCTGGCGAGTTCGGGTGGCCTGTGCTCTGGGTAAACGGTGTAACTCCCGGTATTTGCACAAAGTTTCGCTCCAATAGAGTTGACGGCCCATCCGGGGTATGTTACAATCGGACGATGGGAGGGAAACATGCTGGCGAAACTGGTGAAGCGCACCAGCGACTTTCTGGCCCGAACGCCAGGTTTAGTGGTGGTCATTGGGATGGGGCTCATCCTGCTGAACTTCGTCTTGCAATTGCTTCCCCCATGGCCGGTGGTCGGCTGGATGGCTCAAAAGCACTTCTGGCTCCACCTGGGGGTGCTGATCAGCCTGTTCGGCCTGCTGGTTGCCCGGGTGTTATAGGCGGTGTTCGGCGGTGGTTGGGCCGCCCGTTGTACCCCCCTTTCTGCTATAAATTTCTCTCCCAGAAGTTCCGCCGTTCACGCCGGGGGAAACTCTCTCCAGCCCAATCCACTTCATCGGAAATGGGACGCGGAAGAACACGGGCGTTGGTGGAGACACCAGTTCCTGCAACGCATTTCAGAGAGACCCTCATTCTTGCGGAGGCCGCAATGATATGGAACGTCCGCTGACCTTCCAGGAAGTCATCCTGCGCCTGCAACAATTCTGGGCCGAGAGGGGATGTCTCCTCTGGCAGCCGTATAGCGAAAAAGTCGGCGCCGGGACGATGAATCCCGCCACTGTCCTGCGCGTCTTGGGGCCAGAGCCCTGGAACGTCGCCTATGTGGAACCCTCCTACCGCCCCGACGACGGCCGCTACGGCGAAAACCCCAACCGGATGCAGATGCACATCCAGTTCCAGGTCATCCTCAAGCCCGACCCGGGCAACCCCCAGGAAATCTACCTCCAGAGCCTGGAGGCCCTGGGCATCCGCCGGGAGGAGCACGACATCCGCTTTGTGGAGGATAACTGGGAGAGCCCTGCCCTGGGTGCCTGGGGCCTGGGCTGGGAAGTGTGGCTGGATGGCCTGGAAATCACCCAGTTCACCTACTTCCAGCAGTCCGGCGGCCTGACGCTGGACCCACCCGCTGTGGAAATCACCTACGGCCTGGAGCGCATCACCATGTTCCTCCAGCGGGTCCGCTCCGTCTGGGAGATAGATTGGGACGGCGTCCACACCTACGGCGATGTCTTCCTGACCCCGGAAATCGAACACTGCCGCTATAATTTTGAACTGGCCGATATAGACGCTCTGCGCCGGATGTACGACCTCTATGAAAATGAGGCCCGCCGCTGTCTGGAGGCCGGGCTGGTGATTCCGGCTCACGACTACATCCTTCGCTGCTCCCACACCTTCAACCTGCTGGATTCTCGCGGCGCCGTCGGCGTTACGGAGCGGGCGGTCTTTTTCCGCCGGATGCGAGACCTGGCCCGCCAGGTCGCCCAGGCGTACGTGGCTCAGCGGGAAGGGGCGGGATTTCCCTGGCGGGCCCGCGCCCCCCGACAGGAAGCGCAGCCCGAGGGGACTCCACCGCCTCCCGCGCCTCACGGCCCGGCGACACTCCTTCTGGAAATCGGTACCGAGGAACTCCCGGCAGGCGACCTCTCCCTGGCCCTGAGCCAACTCCGGGAGCAGGCCCCGGCACTCCTGACGGAGGCCCGCCTGGAGTACGAAAACCTGCGCGTCCTGGGAACACCCCGAAGGCTGGCCCTGCTGGTGGACGGTCTGGCCCCCCGCCAGCGTCCGCTGGAAGAAGTGGTCAAAGGACCGCCGGTCCGTGCTGCCTTTGACGCTGAAGGCCGCCCCACGCCCGCCGCCGAGGGCTTCGCTCGCCGACAAGGCGTGGCCGTCTCCGACCTCCAGGTCCGGGAACTGGACGGTGGCCAGTACGTCGTCGCCCTTCGGCAGGTGGAAGGCCGTCCGACGCCGGAAGTGCTGATGGACCTCCTCCCCCGCCTGATTGCCAACCTGCGGTTCCCGTTGAGCATGCGCTGGAACGAGACCGGCGTCGCCTTCTCCCGTCCGATCCGCTGGCTGGTGGCCCTCCTGGGCGACCAGGTCATCCCCTTTGACTACGCCGGCCTCTCCAGTGGCCGCACTACCCGGGGCTCCCGGCCCGAGGGTTCCCCGGACATCTCCCTGGCGCGCGCGGAGGAATACCTGGAGCAGATGCGGGCACACGGCATTCTGGTGGACCCCGAGGAGCGCCGCGCCGTCGTGGCCGCGCAGGCCGCTGCCCGGGCCGCCGAGGTGGGCGGGAAGGTGCCGGAAGACCCAGACCTCCTGGAAGAAGTAACCCATCTGGTGGAGCAACCCACTGCCTTCCTGGGGCGGTTTGAGGAAGAGTACCTGCGCCTCCCCACCCAGGTCCTGGTTGCCGTGATGAAGAAACATCAGCGCTACTTCCCGGTCCTGGACAGAGATGGGCGGCTCCTGCCGTACTTCGTCGCCGTCCGCAACGGCGGGGAGGAGTATCTGGATGTCGTCCGGCGGGGCAACGAGGAAGTCCTGCGGGCCCGCTTCGCCGATGCCGACTACTTCTACCGGGAAGATACCGCCCGACCGCTGGAATCCTTCCTACCCCGGCTGGGGACCCTCACCTTCCAGGAGCAACTGGGCTCCATGCTGGATAAGGCCCGCCGTCTGGAGGCGCTGGTGCCGGAAGTGGCCCGCATGCTGGGCCTGTCGGAGGCGGAGACGGCGGTGGCCCAACGCGCCGCGCATCTCTGCAAGGCTGACCTGGCGACCCAGATGGTGGTGGAGTTCACCAGCCTGCAGGGGGTGATGGGGCAGGAGTACGCACTCAAATCCGGGGAGCCACCGGAGGTGGCCCAGGCCATCTGGGAGCACTACCTGCCCCGCTTCGCCGGGGACGCACTTCCCCAGACCCTTCCGGGTCTTGCCCTGGGCCTGGCGGACCGGCTGGACAGCCTGGCAGGCCTGTTTGCCGTGGGGCTGGTGCCCACCGGCTCCGCTGATCCCTATGGCCTGCGGCGGGACGCGCTGGGGATGGTGCTGGCCCTGGTCGGCGCGCGACGGCCCTTCTCCATCCGCGCGGGGCTTTCGGCGGCGGCCCGTCTCCTGCCTGTAGAAGCCGACCCGGCCGCGCTGGAGGCCGCGCTGGACTTCGTCGTCGGACGGCTGCGGGTCTACCTGCGGGAGCAGGGATTCCGCCACGACGTTGTGGAGGCCGTCCTGGCTGTCCGGGGCGACGACCCCTATCGGGCCCTCCTGGCAGTGGAGGCACTGAGCCGCTGGGTCGCGCGCACAGACTGGCCGCGCCTCCTGGATAACTACGCCCGCTGCGTCCGCATCACCCGCGACTTCACCCAACAGTTCACTCTGGACCCTGGCCGCTTTGTCCACCCGATAGAATGGGAATTGTACCATGCCTGGCGGGAAGCCCGCGAGCGGGTCCAGCCTGAGGGTTCAGTGGACGATTTCTTCGCTGCCTTCCTCCCGCTGGTGGATGGGATTGACCGCTTCTTTGCCCGGGAGACGGGGGTGATGGTGATGGCGGAAGACCCGGCTCTCCGGGAGAACCGCCTGGCCCTTCTGCAGCACATCGTCGCCCTGGCCGATGGTATCGTGGACCTGAGCCGGATGGAGGGGTTCTGAAAGCCCGGAGAGCGCCACTTTTATGGCCGATGCCTCGATGCCGGGACTGGCCCTTCCGGGATTGCCAACCTACTGGAAGGACACATGTGCCAAAGGGTATGGTAACGGTTTGCTTACCCTTTTGTAACGGTGGAAGAGAGATGCCAACTTCGGGAAATGTGCTATAATTAGAGGTAAGTGGGAGCCTTCCGTCTGGAGGAGAACCTGCTGAGGTGTGCGGCTCATCTGGGGGGAGAAGGACGGAGATATGACGAGCCCGAAAATTCTGTATATAGAAGATAACCCTGAAAACCGCCTGCTGGTACGGCGCATTCTGGAAGCTGAAGGGTATACCGTGGTGGAAGCCGTAGATGGTCCTTCTGGTCTGGAGGCGGCCCGGGCTCTTCCGCCTGACCTGATTCTCTTGGATATTAATCTGCCGGAAATGGATGGGTACGAACTGGTGGGGCGGTTGCGCCGTCTCCCGGGTCTGGCGACCACCCCCATCATCGCGCTGACGGCGTATGCTCTAAAGGGGGACCGGGAGCGCATTCTTGCGGCAGGTTG
Organism: Anaerolineae bacterium; assembly: GCA_025060135.1. Lineage (GTDB taxonomy): Bacteria > Chloroflexota > Anaerolineae > B4-G1 > DUEL01 > SpSt-77. Next base: position 110,196 of record JANXCY010000001.1, read on the forward strand.
CGATGGGTATATTCAAAAGCCCATAGATGTGGATAGCTTACCGATGCAGGTTGCTGCTTTTCTCAAAAAACGAACCGGTTCCGATTGAGGGAGCCCTATGCCGCCGGTCAACCCACAGGATGCCACGGTTCTGGTGATTGAAGACAATCTGAATAACTTCCTGCTAATTGCCCGCCTGCTGGCCTTTGTAGGGGTGGGGCGCTGCGAATGGAAGGCTTCCGGATGGCAAGTGCTGGAATATGCGGAGACACTTCCGCATATAGACCTGATTTTGATGGACATTTTCCTTCCTGAACGGGATGGCTATGAAGCGTTGAGCCTGCTGCGGGCCGACCCACGGTTCAAAGATGTTCCCGTCATTGCGATTACCGCCGACGCCAGCCTGGAGAGTATGGAGCGGGCCCGCCAGGCTGGGTTTAACGGCTTCATTGGCAAGCCGATAGACCCCGACCGGTTCCCCGAACAAATCCGGCGTATTTTGCGGGGAGAGCCGGTCTGGGACCCGGGGATATAAGGCCGGAGACCATCGTATTGCACCCATCGCGTGGAGCGACGGATTCCCACGATAGAAACCTTCGCGTTCGTCCGTGAATCCGCGTCCCATTTTCCAGAAGTTCGGGAAGCCGGCCGGGCAGTTGTGAGGGATTAACGGGTATGGAAGCCTTTCAAGGGGCCGCCGGCCTGGAAGTACCCGGTGTGGGAATGCGCGGTGGCCTGGGACGGACCATCCTGACCGCCTTCCTAATCCTGGCCATTGTGCCACTCAGTCTCGTCAGCTGGTATGCCTCTACCCGCCACCGTCAGAACATCCAGGAGGAAGTCAGCGGCAAACTGGTAACCATTGCCGCTCTCAAAGAAGCCCAGATCACCCGCTGGCTGGAGGAGCAGGCCACGGCTCTGGCTGACCCTGACCTGCAGGCCGCTATCCGACAGGCCGCTGCGACCTCTCCCGGAGAGTTCCGTTCCCACCTGATTGCTCTGGCTTCCCAGAACGGCTTTGTTGACCTGGCCCTGGTGGGGCCTCAGGGGCGGGTGGAACAGGCTGGCGACCCTTCCTGGGAGGGGGACGTGGTCCCCTTCCCTTCTAACCCCGAAACCTTCGCGGTGCAGACCTCTTTGAACCCGGTGGGTCGAGGGCAGATTATTCTGACGGGGCCCCTAGGCTTCGCCCGCTGGCCCTATGTGGCGGCCCGGCTCTCTATGGAAGGACTGGACCGGATCCTGGAAGAGCGCACCGGGCTGGGACATACGGGGGAGGCGTACCTGGTAGACCGTTCCGGGTTCGCGGTTCCTCAGAACCGTCGGCTTTCGGGGCCGGCGATTCAGGCAGTGCTGGCAGGTCAGAATGGGCAGGGCCTGTACCCGAACTACGCGGGTCGGCCAGTGATCGGTGTCTACCGGTGGCTTCCGGCTCTGGGTGTAGCCCTGATCGTAGAACAGACCCAGGAAGAGGCTTTCGCGAGCAACGAGAGCGTCACCGCAGCCGTCATCGCGGCTACCCTGGGAGTGGCTATCGCGACGGCAGCGATTGCGGCGGTCGTTACCCGCCAAATTACCCGCCCCGTGGTCCGGCTCACCGAATCCGCCCTCCACATCGCCGCCGGTGACCTTTCTCAGCGAGTGGACATCACCTCGCGGGATGAAATCGGTATCCTGGCGGATGTCTTTAACCGGATGGCAGCGGAACTGGAGATATTGTATAATGACCTGGAGGCAAAAGTTGCCGAGCGGACCCGTCTGCTCCAGCAGGCCAACTACCAGATTCAGCGGCGTGCCCTCCAGTTGCAGGCCAGCCTGGAAGTCGGGCAGGCGGTTACTTCAATTTTGGATCCTGACACGCTTCTGGACCGGGTGGTGCGGGTGGTGCGGGACTGCTTTTACTACTCATATGTGGCCGTCTACACCACCGACGACTCGGGCAATGGCCTGGCCCTGCGGGCATCCGTAGGAGAAGCCGACCCGTTCCACGGGGAGCAGGTGCCCAGAGATTCGGCCGGTGCCGTAGGACAGGCGTTTCGAGATGGGCGTGCGGTGGTGGAAAGCCGCTCCGTTCCTCTCAAGGTCGGCCCCCCCCTTTCCTACGCCCGATCCGAAGTCGCCTTGCCCCTCCGCCTGGGCGATCGGGTGCTGGGTGTGCTGGACGTCCAGAGCACCCAGCCAGAGGCGTTTGATCAGGACGACGTGTCGGTCCTGCAGAACGTGGCCAACCAGGTGGCTATCGCGCTAGAAAACGCCCGGGCCTACGCACTGGAACGGGAAGCCGCCGAGCGGCTGCGGGAACTGGACCGTTCCAAGCGCCGCTTTCTGGCGAACATGTCCCATGAACTGCGGACACCCTTGACCAACATCATCGGCTTTGCCCGCCTGATGCTGAAAGGCGTGGATGGTCCGCTTACCGACCAGCAACGATATGACCTGGAAATTATCTATCATAATGGAGAGCATCTTCTGGGGCTGATTAACGATCTCTTGGATATTTCCCAGATTGAAGCGGGCCTGATGGAACTGGAGTTTCGGGAAGTGGACCTGAGTGAACTGATTCGCAGCGTTATGGCGACAGCCAGCGCACTGGTGCGGGGGAAGCCGGTGGTGCTGAAAGAAGTGGTATCTCCCGACCTGCCCAGAGTGAAGGCCGACCCGGCGCGCATTCGTCAGGTGCTATTGCGGCTCCTGACCAATGCTGCCAAATTCACTGACCAGGGCACCATCACGATCCAGGCGTGGCCTGCCGATGGAGAGGTCCGGATCAGCGTCAGCGATACCGGGATCGGTATCCCCCCGGAGTTCCGCGAGCGTATCTTTGAGCGTTTTGAGCAGGGCTTAATGGAAAACGGCCGTCGTCCCGATGGGGCTGGTCTGGGACTGGCGCTGAGCAAAGAATTCGTGGAGATGCACGGCGGACGCATCTGGGTGGAAAGTGAGGTGGGGAAGGGCTCTACCTTTACCTTCACCCTTCCTCAGGCCCCGCCCTCCGGATAACTGCGAACCCGAGGAGGAACAGGGAATGGCTTTGACGTTTACCCGGGCGGAAATCTCCCAGATCGTGCTGGAAGAGGTCCAGAAGGCCATTACGGAAGACAAAAACTTCCGGTACTGGCTGATTGGTCTCCTGAACGAGGCCTTTCCCTCCCGGATGGAACTTCAGCAGGTCATCCAGCAAATCCACGAGGAGACCGATCGGAAGATCGCGGCCTATCGGGAAGAGACCCGGCAGGAGATTGCGGCCTATCGGGAAGAGAGCGAACGGCGGCTGGAAGCATTCCGCCAGGAGATGGCGGCTCATCGGGAAGAGGTCCAGCGGCAACTGGAGGCTTTCCGCCAGGAGATGGCCGCCCTGCGGAGCGAATTCCAGCAGGAGATGGCCGCCCTGCGGAGCGAATTCCAGCAGGAGATGGCTAACCTACGGAGTGAATTCCAGCAGGAGATGGCCGCCCTGCGGAGCGAATTCCAGCAGGAGATGGCCGCCCTGCGGGAAGACTTTAACCGGCAGATGGCCACTCAGCGAAGCGAGTTTCAGCAGGCCATTGGTCGCCTGGAGGCGACCCTGGGTGCGCTGGGCGCCCGCTGGGGGATGATGGCGGAAGAAGCATTCCGGTCCGGCATGGCGGGCATCCTGAAAGACCGCCTCGGCTGGGAAGTGGAACGGTTCCTGGCCCCGGACCCGGAAGGGTTTGTCTTTGGCCATTCGGATCAGGTGGAAATTGACGTTGTGATCCACAATAGCGTCCACTGGCTGGTGGAAATTCGCTCCTCAATGAGCAAACCGGATATGTACACCTTTGTTCGGAAAGTCGCTTTCTATGAGCGGCTGCGGCAGGTCCGGGTGGACCGTCGCATCGTGATTTCGCCGATGATCCACCCTCAGGCGATGGCGGTGGCGCGGGAGATGGGGATAGAAGTCTACACGTCGGTGTACGACGTCTCGTGACGGGTTGGGTGGCCGGTGATGACCGCAGTGATTGCGATTGCCAACCACAAAGGTGGCGTGGCCAAGACGACGACCTGCCTGTCCCTTGGGGGGGCTCTGACTGAGCAGGGGTTCCAGGTCCTGGTGGTGGACCTGGACCCTCAGGCCCATCTGACCCTCTCCCTGGGTTTTCGCCCCGAGGAAATGCGGCATACGGTGGCTGAGGTGTTGCTGGAACAGCAATCCATCGTGGCCGTGAGCCGGGAAACCCAGGTGGCCGGGCTGGACCTGGTTCCTGCCAGCGGAGAACTGGTCATCTTGGATAAGGCCCTCTATGGACGCCCAGGCTACGAGTTTCGGCTGCGGGAAGCGCTGGCGCGTATGTCTCCGCTTTACGACTTTATCCTGATGGATTGCCCCCCTTCTTTCGGCACCATCACCCTCAACGCCCTGACCGCGGCCCACCTGCTGGTCATCCCCGTCCAGTGCGAGTATTATGCATGGCATTCCCTGCGCTCCATGCTGGAATTGGTGACCCTGATCCGGGAGAAAACCAACCCCATACTCCGTTACCGACTTCTGGTAACGATGTTTGATGTGCGGAGCCGGGTCCACCGTTTGGTCTTGGAGCAGGTCCATCGGGTGTTCTCCAGTGCTGTCTTCCGAACCATCATTCAGGTGGACGCGCGCATCCGGGAAAGCCCTGCGCACGGTCTGCCCGTTGTCTATTATGCTCCCAAGACCCGTGCCGCGATGCAGTATCGGGCTCTGGCAGAGGAGGTGGTGGCCACCCTGAGTTCTGCCAGGCCCCCGGTTGCTTCCCCTCCACAGGTGCACCCAGTGGAGCAACCGGTGGAAGCGTGATAGCACTGCCCGCAGGTGCAGGGAAGGGATGAAGGAGTGAACCGTATGGAACAGATCAGACGGTCTCTGGAAGAGTTGTTTTCCGGTTTTGCGCCCCCTCCGCCGGAAGGGGTTGCACCCGCCCCGCCTCCGGAGGAGGCCCCTCCTCCACCGGCCCCTCCTGTGGCGGCCCCGGTGTCTCCTGTACCTCCGGTTGCCCCTCCGCCTCGTCCGCCGGAGCGACCCATACCGCGGCGGGAGGAGGAGATTGCTTCTATCGTGGGGGCGCATATTAGTAACATCCGCTCCCAACTTCTGGGCAATGCATTGATTATTCTGATGGTGATTGTCTGGATTGCCTTTCTCCTGGGCGGCGCGATTGTCCGTTTGAGTCGAGCGATGGCTGATGCCGAATTGGAGACCCGGCGATGGAGCGTGGCTCTGGAGGCTGGAAGAACCGTTTCCGAACTCTCCACCGTTGTGGGACAGGGTATTCTGCTTCAGGACGAAAATCTCCTTATCACAGGGGTGGAAGGAGTTCGACATGGGGTCCAGTCCGCCCGAAACCGGCTGCGGGAAAGCGCAGCCGATCTGCCCATAACGGACCCGCTGTGGGCCGACCTGATGTCGCTGGAGGCCAGTGTCGCTGAGGTAGATGGGTGGATGGATTTTGTCCTTAACGAGGCCAGCAAGGGGGATTGGAGAGGGGTGGGTGTCCTCCATGCTCAACTGATCTCCAGTTACTTTCGGGAGATCAGCAACGGAATCAACCGCATCCGGGAACGGACGTTGGAGCGCCGCGACATCGCTATGGCACGGGTGGCGGAGTCCCAGCGACTGCTGCGGGACATCTCCCTTGCCTGGGGAGCTGTTCTAGTCCTGGTGATCCTGGGAGTCAATTTGGGACTTCTGCGGAGCATAGCAGCCCCCCTGGAGCAGTTGACCGAAGCTGCTGCCCTGCTGGCCTCTGGTCGTCTGGATACCCGGGTGGGTGTAGACCGGGCGGATGAATTCGGTCGCCTGGCTCAGGCCTTCAACGAGATGGCTGACCGCCTGCAGACCCTGTACAATGAACTGGAAGACCGGGTGCGGGAACGGACCCGGGCGCTCCAGGAGGCCAACTATGCTCTTCAACGGCGGGCCATTCAACTGGAGGCCAGTGCGGAGGTAAGCCGGGCCATCACCTCCATTTTCAACGTAGATGAATTGTTGCGCCAGGCGGTTGACCTGATTCGGGACCGCTTCGGTTTCTATCACGCTGGGATTTTCCTGCTGGACGAGACCGGAGAGTGGGCGGTTCTGCAGGAGGCGACGGGCGAAGCCGGTGCTCTGATGAAAGCGCGGGGCCATCGCCTGCAGGTGGCAGAGACCAGCATGGTCGGCTGGACCGCGCTCCATCGCAAGCCTCGTATCGCGTTGGATGTGGGAGAGGATGCAGTCCACTTTGCTAACCCTCTCCTCCCGTACACCCGCTCGGAGATGACCCTCCCGCTGATGGTCGGTGGACGGCTCCTGGGGGTACTGGACGTTCAGTCCACAGAGGAAGCCGCTTTTGATGAAGACGACGTCCGCACGCTCCAGAGCATGGCCGACCAGTTGGCGATCGCTATAGAGAATGCCCGACGGCTTTCGGAAACGGCCGCATTTCTGGAAGCGACCAGTCCCATCTATCGCTTCAGCCGTCGGCTGAGCACGGCGGCCACCGTGGAAGACGTCGCCAATGTGATTATTGCCACCGTTTCCGAGACCGAGGCGGATGGGTGTGTGGTGGTGGAATTTGAATCTATGAACGGCACCCCGAAGACCCTGATCTACCGGGGGGTCTGGCGGCGAGACCGGGAGCCTACATTCCGACCCGGAATGCGTATCGCGGTGGAAGAGGCCCCGCTACCGGTTCCGCTGCTGAGCCGCATCTGGGTCAGTGAGGATGTCCAGCAAGATTCCCAGTTGCCCGATCGGGCCCGGGACCTCTTCCAGACCACGGGCGTCGGTGCTGTGGTGAACATCCCCCTGCGGGTGGGCAACCAGCCAATGGGGCAGGTCGTGATCCTCCGCTCTACGCCGGGCCCCTTCTCCCTCACATCGCTGCGTCTGTATGAGGTCATTGGTGATCAGGCCGCCCTGGCGCTGGAGCGGGCCCGTCTACTGGAAGAGGCTCAGCGGCGGGCTGCCCGGGAGCGGCTGGTGGCTCAAATCTCCACCCGGCTCCGGGCTTCCCTGGACCCGGATACCATTCTGAAGACAATGGTTCGGGAGTTGGGGCGGGAGTTGGGAGCCCGCTGGACGGCTGTAGAGATCACTGGACCGGCGAGGTCTCCAGATTCCGGCTTCTGAGGCTGAAAGCCAGAATCGGTTCTGAAGAAAGGGTGGGTATGATGTTCCAGTGGCTGAGACGATGGCTGGCTCCGCCTATCTTTGAGGACGAGGCGAAGACCCGCTCAGCGGGCCTGCTCTATACGATTCTTCTCTTGCTCTTTACTTTCACTGTACTGACAGTACCGTACATGGCGATGACGGCCTCCAGCCGGGATATCGCCATCGCGGACCTGGTCATCGGTATCCTGGTTGGGTTGATGACATGGGGTGGGATCGTCCTCACCCGCCGGGGGTATGTGCAGGCTGCCGGAGTGTTGCTTTCGTTGTTCCTGCTGGCTCTCATTACCGGGATGCTCGTTTATTTTCGAGGAATCCGGGATCCATCCAGCACTATGTACTTTGTCGTGATTGCTGTAGCGGCGTTACTGCTGGGTGCGCGTACCGCGCTGCTCTTTGGCCTGCTCAGTATCCTCTGTGCACTGGGAGTATACTACGCTGAGGTGCGCGGATGGGTCGTCTATCCGATGGCGCTCTCGGTGGACTGGTTTGACTGGTTCCTGCTCTCTATCTCTTTGGCGATGGGGGCTCTGCTCCTGTGGTACGCTGTGCGGAGTATTGAACAGGGGTTTGCCAGCGCGACCCGCCATGCCCGGGAACTGGAAAGAGTGAACCGCGAATTGATCGCCAGCCAGAACATGCTCCAGGCCCAGGCCCGAGACCTGGCCCGGCGGGCTCGATACCTGGAAGCCACGGCCATTGTCACCAAAGAAGCTACTTCGGCGTTGAACGTGGAGATGCTGCTTTCGCGAGTGGCGGCGTTGATTTCCGAGTGCTTCGGCTTCTATCACACGGGTATCTTTCTGATAGATGAGGCTGGGGAGTACGCCATTCTGCGGGCGGCCTCTTCAGAAGGCGGACAGCGGATGCTGGCCCAGGGCTACCGGCTGGCAGTAGGAAGGGAAGGGGTCATTCCTGATGTGGTCAGGACGGGACAGCCCCGTATCGCACTGAATGTAGGGGAAAACGCGACCGTTGGGGATAACCCTGATCTGCCACTGACCCGTTCGGAACTGGCATTGCCGCTGAGGGTGGGTGAGCGAGTGATCGGGGTGCTGGATGTTCATTCCGCGGAGCCAGAGGCATTTTCAAAGGAAGATGTGGCGGTCTTGCAGACGCTGGCGGACCAGGTTGCGCTGGCCATTCAGAACGCCCGCCTGCTGGAGGAGACCCAGGACCGCCTGCGGGAGGTCGCTGCCCTGACCCGGGAATACGCCGTCCGAGAATGGGAGCGGTTGGTCTCCACCCGCCCAGGTTGGGGGTATGTGTACGATGGAGTGGAGGCGATGCCCAGCGAAGTGGCACCGGTGGATCGTTCGGGCGCCGCGCTCACCCTGCCACTCCAGATACCGGGAGGTGAGCCTATCGGACGGTTGCTGGTGGCGCTCCCGGACCGCCCTCCGGATCCGGAGGAGATCGCGCTGGCCCGGACGGTCGTTGAACAGGCCACGCAGGCGCTGGAGAGCGCCCGTCTTTTCCAGGAGACCCGACGGACCCTCTCAGAGATGGAAGTTCTCTATCGGGCTAGTCAGGCGATCAGTACCGCGGGGAATCCCGACGAGGTTTTGCACGCCTTTGTGGACCACATTGTCCCGACGCAGATTGATCGCTGTATCCTGGCGCTCCTGGACCCGGCGAGCCCGGAGGAACCGACAATAGAACTGATCGCCGCGTGGGATCGCGGGAAAGAGAAGTCACCCGTCTTGGGCCGCCGTTGGAGTGTGGCTCAGATCCCGTTCCTCGGTCGCCTGACGACCGAACCCGTGGTGGTGTCCGATGTGGCTAATGCCGTCGATGTAGATGAGACATCCCGGCATATCGCGCTGAACGTGTTGGGTATTCGGGCGTTCCTGGCGATTCCTCTGGTGACGAGACAGCGGCTGCTGGGCTGGCTGCTGGTGGAATCCCTCACCGGGCCTTACGAATTCACTGAACGGGAAATCCGCCTCTACCGGACACTGGCCGACCAGGCGGCAGTGGCGCTGGAGCGGATGCGTCTCTTTGAGGAGACCCGGCGCCGGGCTGAATGGGAACGTATCCGCGCTGAGGTCTCTGCCCGGGTGCGCGCGTCCACTGATATGGAAACCATTCTACGCACCGCTGTCCGGGAACTGGGGCGGGCCTTCCGGGCCGCCGAGGGCGTTATCCAACTGCATAGAGGCGATGGCTATGGCAGTTGAGAAAGACCAAAACATCATTCCCCTGATCCGCCAGCAACTGCCGGAATTGATCCGCCGCGACCCGGAAATTCGGGCCTGGGTCCTGCAGATGGCAGAGGAACGCTTCGCGGATCGGGTCCAGACGGACCGACGTTTTGCGCAGATGCTGGCCGAAGGGCGCCAGGAACGGGAGGAGTGGAACCGTCGCTGGGAGGAACAGCGCGCCGAGTGGGAGCGCCGCTGGGAAGAATCGGAGCGGCGCTGGGCCGACTGGGAACAGCGCTGGGAGGAACAACGGGCGGATTGGGAGCGCCGCTGGCAGGAAATGCGCGAGGACTGGGAACGTCGCTGGCGGGATCATCAGGATATCCTCAGGACACTGACCCAGCGGATAGATACCGGTATCAGCGCCATCGGTGCTCGCTGGGGTATCTTTGCGGAGTCCGCCTTCCGCAGCGGCATCCAGGCCATCCTGGAGGAGAGTTTCGGTGTCCAGGTCCTTCGGTATCAGGCCTACGACGAGGCTGGCGAGGTGTTTGGGCGCCCCGACCAGGTGGAACTGGACCGCCTCATTCGGAATCACACGCTGATCGTTTGCGAGATCAAGTCCTCCATAAGCCGCTCGGATATGCACGCCTTTGACCGGAAGGTTCGCTTCTACGAGCGGCGGGAAGGTCGGCAAGCCGACTGCAAGATCGTCATCTCCCCGATGGTGGAAGAACAGGCGATGCGGCTTGCCCAGCAGGAACTGGGCATTGAGGTGGATACTTACGCCGATGAGGTTCCGCTATAGCGGTGAGGTGAACCCTATGGAGCGCTTTTCTTTCCGACAGTTTTTGAACACCCTGGGTGGCCGGTTGATTGGCCTGGTTCTCTTCCTCATCGTCATCGCCATCGCTGGTGGCATTATCATCGGCGTCCAATTGCTCCGCATTCGCGCGGCGGTGAATGTGATGGAGGAAACGACCCGATCGCTGGAAGTGGCCATGCTGGTCGCCCGGGAGACGACGAGCCTGGTCCTGCGCGTCTGGGAAGACATGGAAGGCGGGGTTTCTCTGGAGGAGTTAAAACGGGATATTTCCCCCTCCGTGATCGCTATAGAGACCTATCAGCAGGCCCTTCGGGACCAGGCCCGGTCTCTGCCGGTGGGGGATAGGCTCCGGGTCAGTATGGAGATTGTGGCGGATCGTTCGGTCAGCGTGTCCAGAGTGGCATACCCCGTGATCCAGGCAATAGAGGCCGGTCGGTGGGTGTCCGCCCGGTACTTGTTGCAAGCGATGGCGACCCATAACCGGCTGATGGAAGAGGAGGTAACGAGGATGGTCGCTCTGGCCCGGGAGCGCCACGGGCAGGCCATGGTGGAAGCCCGACGGGCGGCCCGGGGAGTGCTTATTGTTGTCCCGGTAGCGGCGGTAACGGTCATCCTGGCAGCGATCGTGGCTGGAACAGTGGCTCTGCGCGGCGTGGTGACCGGGATGCGCACGCTCTCCGTCTCTGCCCGCCGATTGGCAGAGGGCCATCTGGAAGAACGGGTCCCCGTTCGGGGGTTGGAGGAATTCCGCTTCCTGGCCCGCACGCTCAACGAGATGGCTGCTGAAATCCAGGGCCTCTACACCGGACTGGAGCATCTGGTGGCCCAACGCACTGCTGAATTGGCCCGCCGAACCGCGCAACTGGAAGCCGCGGCTACAGTGGCCCGTCGCGCTGCCGAAATCCGGGATGTGGATACGCTCCTGAATGAGACGGTGCGCCTGATCTCCGACCGTTTCGGCTTTTACCACGCGGGCATCTTTCTGGTGGACGAAGCCGGAGAGTATGCGGTTCTGCGGGCGGCCTCTTCGGAAGGCGGGCAGCGGATGCTGGCCCGGGGTCACCGATTGGCCGTGGGCCGGGTCGGTATTGTGGGATACGTGGCGGGGACGGGAAAGCCGCGCATCGCGCTGGACGTGGGCGCCGATGCTGTCTTCTTTGATAACCCCGACCTGCCGTTGACCCGTTCCGAGATGGCGGTGCCGTTGAAGGTGGGAGAGCGAGTCATCGGTGTGCTGGATGTCCAATCTGAAAAACCGGCGGCTTTCGCGGAAGAGGATGTGGCGATCCTGCAAACCCTGGCGGATCAGATTGCTCTGGCGATAGAGAATACCCGTCTGCTGGAGGAAAGCCGTCGGACGCTGGAGGAACTGGAGCGGCTATATGGGGAGCGGGTGCGCGAGGCCTGGCGTAGGTGGGCTGTGGCTCGTCCGACCGCTTACCGCTATACGGGCATAGATGTGGAGCCCCTGCCAGCACCGATCCCGCTGACCGACGAAGAGGACGGTCGGCGGCTGGCCGTACCCATCCGTCTCTGGGGACAGACCATCGGGTCGATTCTGCTTCACCGTACAAAGGAGCAACCCCTGTGGTCGCCGGAGGAGCGGCGGCTGGCGGAGGAGATCGGTGATCAGATTGCCCTGGCGCTGGAGAATGCCCGGCTGATCGCAGAGACTGAGAGTCGGGCTGCCCGCGAACACATGCTCAGCGAGATCACCTCCCGTCTGACACGTTCGCTGGATATAGATGCCCTGCTGGAAACAGCGGTGAGAGAGTTGGCCCAATTGCCGCAGGTGGCAGAGGTAGCGGTGTACGTGGGAGGCCCGGAAGAGCAGTAATCGGGCCGGACCTGCCCTTACCTTGCGAGGGTCCGTATCTGGTGGACAAAGGAGACCCATGGAGCGCTACGACATCCTCATCGTCGGTGCCGGGCCTGCTGGAATCTCTACCGCTCTGTACCTGCAACAAATCGCACCGGAACGGGTATCCCGTACGTTGGTGTTGGAGAAGGCGCGGCATCCCCGCCCGAAAATCTGCGCCGGTGGCGTGATGCCCGATGGAGTCCGACTGCTGCGCGGGTTGGGGTTGGACATCCGGGACATCCCAGCCACACCGGTGAACCTGGTCCAATTCGGCTACAACGACCAGGGAGTGGTGTTTGAGGAGGAAGGGGAGAACACACCGTTCCACTTCTATATCGTTCTGCGGGAGGAGTTGGACGCCTGGCTGGTGGCCAGGGCCCGGGAGCGAGGCATTGGGATCCTGGAAGAAAGTCCGGTTAGAAAAGTATCGCGGAGCGGGGATTGGATAGAAGTAGCCACAGAGCATCAGACCTATCAAGCCCGGGTGGTGGTAGGCGCCGACGGGGCCCAAAGCGTGGTTCGCCGGGCCATTGGGGGTGGGAAAGCCCGATATGCTCGCGCGCTTCAGGTCTGGGCACCGCCCCCTCCGGGCCACCCACTCCATCGGGAGCGGGGGGTCTACTTTGACTTTCAGTATGTCCCCCAGGGTATTCCGGGATACATCTGGGATTTCCCCGTCCAGATCCGGGGGCAGGCCATGCGGTGTTGGGGCATCTACGATAGCCATGTGCTCTCCGGGAAAGCCGAACGACGGATTCGGGAGGCATTTTATGAACGCCTGGCTCATTATGGCTATCGTCCCGAGGAGCATCGGCTATACGGAGGCGTGATCCATCATTTTTATCCGGACAACGTCTTCTCTGTGCCAGGGGTTCTACTGGTGGGGGATGCGGCCGGTGTGGACGCGCTTTTTGGTGAGGGGATCAGCCCGGCGCTGGGCTATGGGAAAATCGCAGCCCAGACTATTGCCGATGCCTTTGCCCGAGAGGATTTCTCCTTCCGGGACTACCGGGAGCGGGTGATGAAGAGCGGCCTGGGGACACTGCTGATGCAACGCCTGCGGATTGCTTCCATCCTGTATCGCCTGCGATCTCCAGTACTCCAGCGCTTCATCTGGTTACGTTGTGCCGGGGCAGTACGCTGGTCCATCCGGCGGATGATGGACTGGGCGGCTCGCGGATAGTCCGTTTCATCTGGGGAGGCGGTGATGAATTCAATGGGCTGGCGGGACAGACTCCGGGAGGCATTGGAGCGATGGGTTGCCGTGCGCGCTATGGATGAGGAGGAAGCCCGGTTGGGCCGCCTCTTCAACATCCTGATGCTGATCAGCACCGGGATCGTGAGCGCGATTTCCGTGGTGTTCATTGGGATATGGGTTGCGGGACTCAGCCAACTGACCACTGTGGCCGTTGGGCTGTTGTTTCCGGGCTTCTTTATCCCATTTTCTCTGATCTGTCTGGCGCTGGCCAAGCGGGGACGGGTCCGGCCCATCGCGGTGGTTTACGTTGGGGTTAACTTGGTCAGTATTGCGCTAGCGGCGCTCCTGTTCGGAGGATTCCGGTCTCCAGCGTTTGTGCTCTTTATCTGGACGATTAGCGTCGCGGGCATCGTTCTGAGCCCGGTATCCGCGCTCCTGATGACCGGCACTGTGGTTGTGTTTTTCTTCCTGCTTTTGGGGCTGGAGGTGTTGGGGATATATGCTCCCCCTGTTCCGATTCCTTTCCAGGTAGAGGAAATCGGTTTCATCTCCTTTACATTGATTGTTCTGGTTTCTACAGTGGGCCTGCTGACCTATCTCAACATGCGCAGCCTGCGGGACACATTGGAGCGTCTGCGGATGACCACTCGGGAACTGGAGGAGCAGCGGCGCTCGCTGGAAGACCAGGTGGCCGCTCGTACCGCTGATCTGGTCCGTCGCTCGGCCCAACTGGAAGCCGCGGCTCAGGTGGCCCGCGAGGCAACCGCTCTGCGCGACCCCCAGGCCCTGCTGGAGACAGTGGTTCGTCTCATTGCCGACCGGTTCGGCTTTTACCATGTGGGCATTTTCCTGATGGATGAACGGGGAGCATACGCCGTTCTCCAGGCGGCCTCATCGGAAGGTGGTCAGCGGATGCTGGCCCGGGGTTATCGGCTGGAAGTGGGCCAGGTCAGTATCGTCGGCTCCGTGGCGAAGACCGGTCAACCCCGGATTGTCCGGGATGTAGGAGCCGATGCCGTCTTCTTGGATAACCCCGATTTACCACTGACCCGTTCAGAGATGGCGCTGCCGCTGCGGGTGGGAGGACGGACCATTGGCGTGCTGGACGTGCAGTCGGAGGAGCCCGAAGCCTTTACTCAGGAAGACGTGGCGGTTTTGCAGACTATGGCTGACCAGATTGCGCTGGCGATAGAGAACGCCCGCGCCCTGGAGCAGATGCAGCGGACCCTGCAGGAACTGGAGCGGGTGTACGGCGAGTATACCCGGGAGGCCTGGCGAGCCGTGCGGCGGTTCCGTCGGTGGGTGGGCCGCCGCTATCGCCGCCTGCTCCCCGAGCCAGCCGAGGAATTGCCGGAAGAGGCCCAGCAGGCCCTCGCCGAGGGACGCCCGGTCCTCCAGCCGATTCACGAAGCGGGCGATGGCCGGGTGGTTGGTACCCTCCTGGCCGTTCCCATGAAACTGCGGGGTCAGGTGATTGGCGCGTTGAATCTCCGCTTCGCGACGCCGGAAGTGATGCCTGAAACCGTACGGATTGTTGAGGAGATTGCCGACCGGCTGGCCCTGGCGCTGGAGAACGCCCGTCTCCTGGAGGAGACCCGTCGCCGCGCGGAGCAGGAACGTCGGATCGGCGAGATTTCCCAGAAGTTGACCACCTCCGTCTACATGGAACGGATTCTCCAGATTGCGGCTGAGGAACTCAATCAGGCTCTCGGAGGGGCGGAGGTTACTATCCAGATCCTCCCAGGGTGATCCAGACAAAGGAGACGTATGGCACAGTACCCAGTGGTTCGCAAAGCATGTCGGTATCTTGGGATAGCGCTCATGCTGGTGTTGGTCGGCAGCGGGGTGAGTTGCCGTCCCAGCCCCAAGGTCTACCGGGTAGGTGTCCTCTCCGGGCTGGCATTTATCGCGCCGGCTGTGGACGGGTTCAAAACCCGGATGACCGAGTTGGGCTACGTGGAGGGGCAGAACATCTTGTATGATGTGCAGAGTGCCACAGTCGATGTCGCGGCCTACCGGCGTATTCTGCAGCAGTTTGTGGAAAACCAGGTCGACCTGATTTTCGTGTTCCCCACTGAAGCAACGCTGGAGGCGAAAGCGGCCACTCAAGGCACCGACATCCCTGTGGTGTTCTGCTACGTGGTGGTAGAGGATACCGGTGTCGTGAACAGCGTCCGGGAACCGGGAGGCAATATCACCGGTGTCCGGTATCCTGGCCCGGAGATTATGCTGAAACGGTTTGAGGTCATGCAGAGGATCGCGCCCCATGCCCGGCGTATCCTGCTCCCATACTGGCGCAACTACCCTACCATCCCCAGTCAGTTAAAGGTACTGCGCCCGGCAGCAGAAGCTGTCGGCGTCTCCCTGATCGAAGCCCCCATAGAGAGCGCAGCGGAACTGGAACAGGTGTTGCAGTCGCATCGGTTAGCCGATGGAAGCCTGGACATAGATGCGATCCTCTTTATGAACGACCCCGTCGCTATTATGCCGGAAACGTTCCTGGTTGCGGCCCGATTTGCGGATCAGCATCGGATTCCCATCGGCGGGGCTCCGATGGAAGTGGAGAATTACCGGCCTCTTTACGACCTGTTGGTGGATCCGTATACATCCGGGAGATTGGCTGCCTTCCTGGCGGATAAGATTCTCCGTGGCACTCCGGCGGGTACTCTGCCGGTGGTTTCGCCGGAACCCTACCTGCGGATTAACTACCGGCGCGCGCTGGAGTTGGGACTGCTGGTACCGGAAAGTCTGCTGGCGGAGGCTGATGAAGTCCTCCGATGAGCGGAGAGCAATTCTGGTCCCACGGCATTCCGTTGCTCGTGCTTCGGTGTGTGCGCCTGTTCCAGCATGCTCTGATACATCTGGGCGGAGCAAGGTTTTATCTTCCGCCTGCCGGATGAAGGGAATGGGGAGGAAATATGCCGGAAGAACGAGAACGACCGCGTCCCCGGACTCGCAGTCTGGTTGCTGTATTGACCACTGCGCTGCTGGCGTTGAGCGTATCCACGTTGCTGGTCGTCAGCGGATTCCAGGTTTTTACCTTCGTGCGGGCCTATCAGGAATTTGTGATCCGTCAGCAGCAGTTGATCACTCAGGATGTAGCGCGAACGGTTACCGATTTCATCCAGGACCATTTCCGGGTTCTGGAAGCGACTACCCGGGTCACCAAAGTGCTCTGGTCCGCCCCTCAGGCCCAACAGGATTTTCTGATTTATCTCATGAGTCTCCAGCCGTCCATTCGCCATCTGGTGCTCCTGAATTACCGGGGATGGAAACTGGCCGAATATGCCCGGGCATCCATGCCGTCGGCGAAAAGCCCTCTGGAGCGCCTCAGTGCAGACTGGTTAGACCAGGTTAACAGGGGGCAGAGGTACATCAGTCCGGTGTACGTGGACGAGCGAACCAGCGAGCCGATGGTCGTCATCGCAGTGCCGGTTACCAACATCCTTGGAGACATCCAGGGTGCTTTGGTGGCTGAGGTCAATCTGAAATTCATGTGGGACCTGGTAGACCGGCTGAGGGTGGGGGATACGGGGTTTGCGTACGTGGTGGACCGGGATGGCAACCTTCTGGCGTTCAGAGATATTGCCCGGGTTCTTCAAGGTGAGAATGTCGCGTATCTGAAAGAGGTCGGCGAGTTCGTCGGCAGTCTGGCGCCGGTGGATGAGACAGGTGCGAGCATCTCTCGGGGGATTGAGGGCACCCTGGTAGTAGCTACCTATGCTCCCCTGGGGACACCGGACTGGGCAGTGGTGACGGAAATCCCTGTGGCAGAGGCGTATCGCCCGATCATTAACTCGTTGATTCTCGTGGGGGCTGTGCTGGTGACCGTGATCGTGATTGTGGGAGGGTTCAGCAACCAGATTGCCCGCCGGTTGAGTGCTCCGCTGCGTCAACTGGCCTCTATTTCCAGCCGGATTGCGGGGGGTGAACTGAGCCTGGAGGCGCGCGTGGAACGGGGGCCAGCTGAGGTTGTCTCGCTGGCCCAGGCGTTCAATCAGATGACAGCCCGATTGCGCGAGCTGATCAGCGGCCTGGAGCAGCAGGTGGCGGCCCGCACGGCTGCCCTGACCCGCCGCACGACGGAACTGGAGGCTGCCGCCTACGTAGCCCGCCGGGCCGCCGAAATCCGCCGAATGGATATGCTCTTGAACGAGACGGTGCGGGTAATTTCTGATCGTTTTGGTTTTTACCATGCGGGGATCTTCCTGATAGATGAAGGGGGAGAATATGCCGTTCTCCACGCGGCTTCTTCGGAGGGCGGGCAACGGATGCTGGCCCGGGGCCACCGGCTGGAAGTGGGCCGGGTTGGTATTGTCGGCTATGTGGCGGGAACGGGTCAGCCCCGCATCGCGCTGGATGTGGGGGCAGATGCCGTCTTCTTTGATAACCCGGACCTCCCGGAGACCCGTTCGGAAATGGCGTTGCCGCTGAAAATCGGCGACCGGGTCATCGGTGTGCTGGATGTCCAGTCTCGAGAGCCGGCCGCGTTTACCGATGAGGATGTGGCGATTCTCCAGGTGATGGCCGACCAGATCGCCCTGGCCATTGAGAATGCCCGCCTGCTGGAGGAAGCCGAACGGGCCCTGGCGGAAGTTCGGGCTCTCTACGGCGAATATCTTCGGGGTGCCTGGCGACAACTGGCCCGTCGCCAGAGGACGCTGGGATACCGTCGTACCATCCAGGGTGGCCGGTTCCTGACCCCCGAGGAAGTCCAATCGCTGCAAGAGGACCCGACGGTCTGGCCTGTCCTGGCGCGGGGAGAAATTCACGTGCAAGCGGCTTCGGACGATGGGGGCGAGGCCCGACTTCTGGCTCCCGTACGGTTGCAGGAGCAGGTCATCGGGGTGCTGCAGATCAGGCCACCCGTCCGGAATTATCGCTGGTCGCCCGAAGAAATCGCGCTGGTCCGCTCTATTGCCGACCGGCTGGCCCTGGCGCTGGAGAACGCCCGCCTCTTGGAGGAGACCCGTCGTCGCGCCGAGCGAGACCGGCTGATTGCCGAAATTACTGCCCGAGTGCGCGCGTCCCTGGACCCGAAAATCGTCTTGCAGACCGCAGTGAAGGAACTGGGACAGGCCCTGGGCGTGAGCCGAGTACTCTTGCAAATGGGTACGGAACTCTCCCTTCAGGGTGATGGTGCTCAACCCGATGTGGAGGGCAATGGACGGAGTGAAGCCCAGCCGGAGGAATCTCCTCGGAAACCTGACTGACAGGAAAAACGTCGTTTCGTGGCCCATGATGGCCCTGAATTTCGGGTAGGTGGGTCCCCGAGGGGTTGGGTTCTCCCCTGTACCGCCGATGGGTATGGCTGGAGGGAAGTGGAGGGATTCATGAAGCGATTTTCGTTCCGAAGGTTCCGGAGTACGATAAGAGGCCAGGCGGCGGGGCTGGTGCTGTTCGTGTTTGTCGTCGCGCTGATCGGTGGGGTTATCAGCATTCGGGAGTTGACCCGAGTGCGCAATGCGATCATCACCATGCAGGAATCGTCCACCCACGTGGAGATGGCCTGGGCAGCCGCCTATCAGACAGCCGAACTGGTGACGTATATTCGGGAAGGAGTTACCCAGGGGCTGAGCGGTCCGGAATTGAATCGGCTGGTTGCTCCTTCCCTGATCACCTTGGAAGTTCAGCGGCAGGCCCTGCGGGTCGAAGCCGCGCGCTTGCCCACCGGCAGCGACATTCAGGCTCGCATGGGGACCGTCGGGACCGTGCTGGGGAACGTCAGTGGCGTCTCCTGGCAGATTCTTCAGGCAGTAGAACGGGGAGATCCGGCATGGGCCCGCTACCAGCTGGCCCAGTTGGAGGTGAACCATCGGCTGGTTCGGCAGGAGTCGGAAACGCTGGTCTCGCTGGCCCGGAAGCGTCATGCGCAGGCCCTGGCGGATGCCCGTCAGGCGGCCCGGCGGGTCTTTGCTGTGATTACGATGGCCGTGCTGGCGGTAACTTTGGCAGCAGCGGGCGCCGCTTCCCTGGCCCTGCGGGGAGTGATGACGGGCCTCTCCCTCCTCTCTACATCCGCCGAGCGACTGGCTGCGGGCCACCTGGAGGAACGGATACCGATACGGGGAGTGGAGGAGTTCCGCTCCCTGGCCCGGGCTTTCAATAATATGGCCTCTGAACTCCAGGGGCTGTACACCGGCTTGGAGCGGCTGGTAGCACAGCGGACGGAGGAACTGGCCCGCCGAACTGCTCAACTGGAGGCCGCGGCTACTGTGGCCCGCCGGGCGGCCGAAATTCGGGATATGAACGCCCTGCTGAACGAGATGGTGGCCCTGATCGCTGAGCGCTTCGGGTTTTACCATGTGGGCATCTTCCTGGTGGACGAGGCTGGAGAGTATGCGGTTCTGCGAGCGGCCTCTTCGGAGGGCGGGCAACGGATGCTGGCCCGGGGCCACCGCTTGGCCGTGGGCCGGGTTGGTATTGTGGGATACGTGGCGGGAACCGGTCAGCCCCGGATTGCGCTGGATGTGGGAACGGATGCCGTCTTCTTTGACAACCCGGACCTGCCCCTCACCCGTTCGGAAATAGCCCTGCCGTTGAAAGTGGGAGAGCAGGTCCTCGGTGTACTGGATATTCAGTCCGAGAAGCCAGCGGCCTTCACCCGCGAGGATGTAGCGGTCCTGCAGACTATGGCCGACCAGATTGCGCTGGCGATGGAGAATGCTCGTCTGCTGGAGGAAAGCCGCCGGACGCTGGAGGAACTCCGTAGCCTTTATGGGGAGCGGGTCCGAGAGACCTGGGAACGGCTGGAGGACCTTCCGCCTGCCCTGGTCTACGACCGCGTGGCGGTGATGCCAGCGGAGACCCTCCCTTCAACGCCCGTGTTGGAGGAGGCCCTGCGGCGGGGTCAGGTGGTCGCCCTCAGCGAACCGGATAACGGTCGGGCGGTGATTGCCGCTCCCCTCCGTCTGCACGATGAGGTCATCGGCGCTATCGCTCTGGAAGAGGCCGGCGAGGCCCGCATCTGGACGGAGGACGAAATTGCCCTGGTCCAGGCGGTCAGCGAACAGGTCGCGCTGGCGTTGGAAAGTGCCCGCCTCTATCAGATGGAGCAGCGCCGTCGTTTTATCGCCGACACCCTTCAAGAAATCGCCCGTGTTGTCGGTTCCACCCTGGACCCAGAAGAAGTTACCGAGCGGTTGCTGGATCGGTTAGGGCGACTCATCCCTTATGATGTGGCGGTCATTCACCTCCTGGTGGGAGAGCAGCGAGAGATTATCGGCGGGCGAGGAATGGATCTGGAGGTCATGCGGCGATGGCTGGAGAAGCAACCACCGGTCTCCCAGGATCCGCTGTTGGCAGAGGTCCTGAACACCGGTATCCCGGCCCTGATCGCCGATACCCGGATGGACCCCCGCTGGAAGCGGAGCGGTGCCCGCTCCGCGATGGCCATCCCGATGGTTCTGGGCGAGGAAGTGATTGGTTTCCTGCTGATGGATCACCACCAGCCGAACATGTACGACGACGAGACGGTGGCGCTGGCGACCGCTGTGGCGTCCCAGGCAGCGGTGGCCATCCAGAATGCCCGTCTCTACTCCGAAGCGCAGGAGCGGGCCATGGAACAGGAGGGTCTGGCCCGCATCGCTGCCTTGGCCGTCTCCACCCTGGAACTGGAGCCGCTGCTGGAGGGGGTGTTGCAGGAGGCCCTCCCTCTGCTGGAATCGGAGAGCGCCGTGCTGTTTATGTATGATGAGGATACTCGGACTCTGCAGGCCCGGCTGGTGCTCCATCGGGGCGAATTTCTCCGGGAGACCCGGGGGTGGGAAGTTCCCATAGATGCTCCCGGAATGGAGCAGAGCATCTTTGTCCGGGGTGGGGCTTATTATTCCAATCTGGGCCCGGCAGACCCCAACCTGATCCCGGTTTATCTCCCGTATCTGGAGCGGCTGGACGTCCGCAACTTCTGTGGTGTGGCCCTGCGGGTGCGAGATCAGAGCATTGGCGAACTGTATTTTGTCAATCGCCGGCGTGGTTTCGGGCACAACGAGATCCGCCTGGCAAGGGCGGTTGCTGGTTACATCGCCAACGCACTGGCCAACGCTCGCCTCTTTGCCGAGGCCCGTCTGCGGGCAGAAGAACTGGCTATTCTGAACGAACTGGGGCAGGCTCTGACTGCTCGCCTGGAGGTGGAGCAGGTCCTGGAAGAGGCCTATCGGGGAGCCAGCCGCCTGCTGGATGCCACCAACTTCTACATCGCCCTGTGGGACCCCCAGCAGGAGGTGGTAAGTTTCCCGCTGGTGGTGGAGGAGAACCAGCGGCATCCTCCGAGAACTCGCCCCTTTGCCCGGGGGATGACCGAATACATTATCCAAAACCGGAAGCCGGTTCTGATAGAAGAAGACGTACCGGCCCGTCTGCAGGAGATGGGAGTGGAACCCATTGGCCGGATGGCTCAATCCTGGCTGGGCGTGCCGCTGATCGTGGGCGAGCAGGTTCTGGGCGTGATGGCGGTGCAGAGTTACACCACCCCGCGTGCCTACGACCGCCACGACCTGGACCTGCTCACCGCGGTGGCCAGCCAGGTGGCCATTGCTCTGCAAAACGCCCGGTCCTATGAGGAGGCGCAACGCCGGGCCGAGCGGGAACGCATTATCCGCGAGGTAACCGCCCGAATCTGGGCCTCCCCCGACCTGGATACGGTCCTCCAGACTACGGCCCGGGAACTGGGCAAAGTTCTGGGTACTTCCCATACAGTGGTCCGGCTGGGAGGGGGGTAGGCGTACTTCGTGTTCCGTGCTCCGTATCGGATAACAGGAGGTGAACCGGGGGAAAGCACCACTGCAGCACTTCACCAACGACGCCACACGCAATACGCAGCACGGAAGGAGGGAGGATTCATGCCCGAACAGAGCCTTCTGGATACCACCCGACCTAACCCTGGCCGTATCTACGATTATCTTTTAGGCGGCCACCATAACTTTGAAATCGACCGGATGGTCGCAGAGCAAGTCCGGGTTTTGATTCCCTTCCTGCCCAAAGCAATGCGCATGATGCGCTGGTGTCTGCAGGACATCGCCCGGACGCTGACCTACGAGCGAGGGTACCGGTACATTATAGATTTTGCCTCGGGTCTTCCGACGATGGGGCACCTCCACACGGCGGTGGCTCCGGGCACTGTGGTCATCTATTCCGACCGGGACCCAATCTGTGTGGAGTACTCCAAGGAGATTCTGGGCGATACTCCCAACGTCTACTACTTCCAGGCCGACTGTCGCCGCCCGGAGGAACTCCTGAACCGCCCCGAGGTGCAGGAGATCCTGGGAGATAACCGGCGCGTGGCCTTTGTCTACTGGGGGATCACCATGTATATGACCGATGAGGACATTGCTCGTGTGGCCCGAGCTCTTTACGACTGGTCCGACAAGGAGAGTTGCTGGGCTGTGTTTGTGGCGGAGGGAGATCCAGATCATCCCAATGCACGGAAGTTTCTAGAGATATATCAGCAAATAGGCGAGTCGATTTATATGCGTCCCCTTTCCGTTTTTCGGGAGTTGGTCCAGCCCTGGCGCCCGGATGCGCTGGGATTTCGAACAATGGAGGAATGGCATGGCCTGCAAGATACAATGACCGAGGAAGATAAGCAGATTTTCGCTGCTGGCGGTGGCGGCTATGGAGTCTATCTAATCAAATAGGGAGGGGTGCCATGGGCGGTGGAGTTGGCATAGAGGAACTGCTGCAGCGCATGGAATCTGGTCGGGAAGCCCTCACCGCCCGGATGCGCGCGGCGCTGGAGGAACACGCCTTCACTAACCGCGCGCTCTTCCCGCCCCGGCAACTGGCGGAATTCGCGCGGCAGGAGGCGGAATCCTTTCTGTCCTTCCTGCGCGACCCGGATGAAGCGATGGCCCGGGAGCGGGGCCGGAGCCTGGCCCGGCAGGGGCTGAGCCATCGGTCAGTCCTGGCTCTGACCCAGGCCCTGCAGGAAGTGGGCTGGGAAAGCGCCAACCCCGAGGTGGAACTCTGGCCCCCTTTCCAGCAGACCATTGGCCATTACGTCCGCGCACTCTTGGAAGGGTATATGGCCGCCCGGGAGGAAAGCATCCTGGAGCAGCAGGAAAAGACCCGCCAGGCGCTTCTGCGGGCCCTCCAGCAGCGGAGCGAATAACGGCCTTTGCTGCGGCGGCCTGGCCCGCCGCAGCAAAAGCCATCCTTCCGAAATCACTGGTGGGGTAGCCTGTACTGTAGCACAGGCCGTCAGGCCGATCCGATGGGGCAAATGGCTTTTGCAACATCCATTCGCCGGCACCCAGGGGAAGGATGTAATTCCTGGTAGGTCAGCAGTTCGTTATGGAACAGGGGGGCTCAGAAATCCAGAAACACGGATCGGGACCGGCGCGAGGAGATGAGGGATGAGCCAATCCGGAATGATGGTCTCAAAAGAACTGATGGAATTCCTGGTTGCTGGTCGTGAGGAACTGGAACGGCGGTTGTGGGAATCGCTGCAGGCTACGCTGTTCACCAACCGCGTGACCATCCGCCCGGCGCACCTGGGGCAGATGGCCCGGGAGGAAACGGAGGCCTTTCTGGCCTTCCTGCAGGACGGCAACCTGACCCCGATTCGGGAGCGGGGCGCGCAGCGTCTCCGGGATGGGCTGGGAGAGAAGGCCGTCCTGGACCTGGCGACCGCTCTCCGGCTCTTCTGCGCGGCCCACCTGACGGGAGACCGGCTCGTGGAGGGCCTGCGGGTCGCCGATGCATACATGGGCGCTTTCCTGGAAGGCTATCTGGAGGCCCGTGAGGCGATGATCCTGGAGGAGCAGGAAGGCCTTCGGGCCGCTTTTGAGCGGGCGCTGGCTGATGCTGCCCGCCGGCTGGAGGTGGCAGTCGAGGTCGGGCGGAGTTTCTCCGCCATCCTGGACCTGGAGGAACTGCTCCGGACGGCTGTCCAGATGATCCGGGAACGGTTCAGCCTCTACTATGTGGGCATTTTCCTGACCGATGAGTATGGCCGGTGGGCAGTGCTCCGGGCCGGTGCCGGAGAGGAGGGAGCCGAAGGCCCGGCCCCGGGCTTCAAACTGGAGGTCGGAGGCGATTCGGCCATTGGCCAGTGCATGGCTCGTGGCGAGCCCCTGGTCTTCTATGAGGTCGGAGAGAGTTCGGCTCAATGGACCCCGTTACTTCCCGAGACCCGGGCGGAGGTGGTCCTGCCCCTGGTCGCGCGGGGCCGGATTGTGGGCGCTTTAACCCTGCAGAGCCGCCGGACTCCGGGTTTCACTCCCGAGGACGTAACGGCGTTCCAGATCCTTGCTCTGGAGGTCGCCGCGGCGTTGGAGAATGCGCGGCTGCTTGCCGAAGCGCAGGCTCGGGCCCAAGAAGTGGAAAAAATCCACCGCCGCTACCTGCGGGAGGAATGGGACCGTTTCGTCTCGGAGGTCGCCGAGCATCGGCCGATCAGTTATGCCTACGACCAGGCCACCGGCTCGGTATCCCCCCTGCGGGATGGCCGTTGGCCCGGGCTGGAAGAAGTAACGCAGGAGCGGCGGACGGTGGCTCTCAGCGATGCGGCTTCCCTTCTTCCCTCACCCGATATGCCAGCCCTTCCGAAGGCCGCGCTGGCCGTCCCGCTCACCCTGCGGGAGGAAGTCATTGGTGCGGTGGGTTTCTATGAAATGGAGAGCCCGCGCGCCTGGTCTCCGGAGGAGATCGCACTGGTGGAGGCCATTTCGGCTCAGGTGGCGATGGCGATTGAGAATGCCCGCCTCTTTGAGCAGACCCAGCGGGCCCTGGCCGAGACCGAATTGCTGTATCAGGCCGGTGCGGAACTGAACGCGGCCCAATCCTATGATGAGGTTCTGGCCGTCCTGCAGAAATACACGCTTGTCGGCGAGGCGGACCGCAATGTGAGCCTGAACCTCTACGACCGGCCATGGGTCGGCGAAGATGTCCCGGAGTGGAGTATCCCTGTTGCCCGGTGGACACGACTATCCCCCGAGGCGTTAAGCGACCGCTATCCTCTGCGCGCTTTCCCTTCTGCTGCCCGTTTGCTCCGGCCTGACGCGCCGACCATCATCTCCGATGTCGCCACCGATGCCCAGATGGACGAACGAGCGCGGGCTCTTTATCGGGACCGCTTCCAGGCTGGAAGCACCATCTTTATCCCTCTGGTGGTGGCCGGGCAGTGGATCGGGTACATCAATGCCATTTACAGCCAGCCGCGCGAATTTCCCGAAGCGGGTGTACGCCGTTTAATGGCCCTGGCCGGTCAGGCCGCGATCGCGGTCCAGTCCATCCGCCGCCTGGAGCAGACCCAGCAGGCCCTGGCGGAGACGGAGGCCCTTTACCGGGCCGCTCGGGCCATCAGCGAGGCGACATCGGTGGAAGAGATCGCCCGGGGGGCAGCGCTGGTAGCCCCGCTCCTGGGTTGTACGGCCTGTGCTCTTACCGTTGCCACTCTGACCGACCCGGATGGGATCCCCACCCACGGCGACATCTATCCGGTGATGGCGGCCGGTGAGCAGTGGCTGACTTTCCCACCCATGCAGGCGTTTCCTATCGCAGACCCTCAGGCTGCCCGTCGGGTACTGGATGAGCCGGACTTTGTCCTGGTCTACGCCGACGTGGAGGACCCTGGATTGGACATTCCCAGCGTAGTTCGGGAGAACACCCGCAATATGGGTATGCGCGGGATGGTAACCGCCGGATTGAGCATGTTCGGACGGGCCCTGGGATTCCTGAGTTTCCTCAGCCCGAATCCAATCGCCGGTCTTTCCGAAGAGCAGAAGCACCGCATTCGCACCATTGCCGACCAGGTAGCGATAGCGCTGGAAAACCGCCGCCTGCTGGAGGAAACCACCCGCCGGGCGGCGCAATTGGCTACGGCTGCCGAAGTCTCCAGTGCGGCTTCGTCCATCCTCAGCCTGGAGGAACTCCTCCCCCAGACTGCTGAACTGATCCGCCAGCGGTTTAACCTCTATTATGTTGGTATCTTTCTGCTGGATGAGACGGGTCGCTGGGCCGTCCTGCGGGCCGGCACCGGTGAGGCCGGCCGCCAGATGCTGGAAATGGGCCACAAACTGGAGGTCGGCGGGAAGTCCATGATTGGCTGGTGTACGGCCAACGCCAAGGCCCGGATCGCGCTGGACGTGGGCGTGGAGGCCATCCGGTTTGATAACCCCCTCCTGCCCCATACCCGCTCCGAGATGGCCCTGCCGCTGGTTTCCCGGGGTCGGGTCATCGGCGCGATGACCATCCAGTCCGACCGTCCTGCTGCCTTCACCGAAGAAGACATCACGGTTCTGCAGACGATGGCGGATCAACTGGCGACAGCCATTGAGAATGCCCGGCTCTTCGCCGAGACCGGTCAGGCCCTGATAGAGACTCGTGAACTCTTTGAGGCGGGGCGGGCCATCAGTGCCGCGACCACTCCGGCCGAAGTGGCACAGGCATTGGTCCGCTACGTTGCCCGCGCGGGCCTGGACCTGGCCCGGGTCCTGGTGCTGGAGCCGGTGGGCGATCGGCCAGCCTACGTCATCATGGGCGAGCACTGGGCCGTGGATGGGCGTCCGGTCCATCCATACGGCACCCGCCTTCCCATTGCCGACTTCGGCCTGCGTCAGTTCATCCAGCCCACAGAAGCCATCGTTGTGGAAGACATTCACAACGACCCCCGCGTGGATGCACAGGTTCGGATGGTCCTGGAAGTCCTGCGGCTGGGCTCCTTCGCTCTGGTCCCTATCTCCATCGGTTCGCGGATGTTGGGTATGCTCCTGGTGGGGCGGGATGCTCCTGCCGTCTACCCGGAGAAACTGGTCCGCAACCTATGGACGCTCTGTGGTCAGGCTGCCATCGCCATGGAAAACCTGCGCCTGCTGGAGGAGACTCGCCGCCGGGCCCAGGAACTGGAGACTATCAACGAGATTGGACGCACCATCAGTTCGGTGCTGGACCCCCAGGCGGTGATGCGACAGATTGTAGACATCACCAAGTCCCGGTTCGGCTACCACTTTGTGGGCATCCTGCTGACGGAAGACCGCCATCTGGTATTTGAGGACGGGAGCACCATCGGGAATTCGGCGCTGCGGCTTCCGCCGCGCACCATTATCCTGGATATTGAGCGCCCCGGGATCGCTACCGATGCGGCGCGCGTCGGACAGCCGGTACTGGTCAACGATGTCCTGAGCGACCCCCGGTTTATCACGGTGCCGCAACTTTCGGCCACCCGCGCGGAACTGGCCGTTCCCATAGAGGTGAAAGGGAGAATCATCGGCGTGCTGGATGTTCACAGCGATCGGACCCATGCCTTTGGCCAGGCGGATGTGCTCCTGCTGACCTCGCTGGCGAGCGCGGCCGGGGTCGCGCTGGAGAATGCCCGTCTGTTCGCTGAGACGGAGGCGGAGGCTCACCGCCGGGCTCTCATCAGTGAGGTGCTCCAGGTGGCCGCCACCACAATGGACCCCTATGAATTGCTGCGCCGGGCAGCCGGAGCCATCGCGCGCCGGCTGGAGATGCCCACCCTGGTGATGGAGTGGGAGCCGGAGACCGAGGCCCTGCGACTGGTAACTGTTCACGGCGCCGATGGCGCAGAGATTCCGATGCCGTCAGACGGCCGGGTGAGTCGCCAGCAGGCCCCGTTGCTGGTCGATGCCCTGTTCCGATCCGAAACCACTGTCCTGCGGGATATTCCCCACACCACCACCGGACGGTTGGTGGGGCTGGCCCGTCAATGGGGACTGATGGACGCAGCGCTGGCGCCCATGCTGATTCGCGGTCAGCCGGTGGGACTGCTGGCCCTGGGCCGGCCACCCGGACATCCTCCCATTGATGAGGGAGAGATGGAGTTTCTGAACATCGTGGCGGGCAACCTGAGCGTGGCCTGGGAGAACGCCCGCCTCTACCAGGAGGCTGTGGAAACGGCGGAACGGCTCAAGGAAGTGGACCGCCTCAAATCCCAGTTCCTGGCGAACATGTCCCACGAACTCCGGACGCCGCTGAACTCCATTATCGGCTTCTCTCGCGTTATCCTCAAGGGCATTGACGGCCCCATCACCGAACAACAGCGGCAGGACCTGGAAGCCATCTTCAACAGCGGTCAGCATCTGCTGGGCCTCATCAACGACATTCTGGACATCTCCAAGATCGAGGCCGGCAAGATGGAACTCTCCTTTGAGCCGACAGACCTGGGCGAGATTATCCGTGGCGTGATGTCCACCGCTATCGCGCTGGTGAAAGATAAGCCGATAGAACTCCAGCAATCCATTCCCCCCGAACTGCCCACCATTATTGCGGATAGCCGTCGTATCCGTCAGGTCCTCCTGAACCTGGTCTCCAACGCGGCCAAGTTCACCGATCAGGGTTTCATTCGGGTGGAAGCGCATGCGGATGAGGAGTTCGTAACCATCTCGGTCTCGGATAGCGGTATCGGAATCCCGCCGGAGAAACTGCCGCATATTTTTGAAGCCTTCACCCAGGTGGATGCTTCTCCCTCCCGCAAGTACGGCGGTACCGGGCTGGGATTGACTATCAGCAAGTCCTTTGTAGAACTCCACGGTGGGAAAATCTGGGTGGAGAGCGAACTGGGGAAGGGCTCTACCTTCACATTTATGCTTCCCATCCAGGGGCCTCCTCATCTCCGGATGGAGGTCCAGCCTGAGTTGGTGGAAGAAGCCCCGTCGCTGGAAGAGGCTCCCGCTCCTGAGGGGAAGGGAAGGCTGGTCCTCTGTGTGGACGATGACGAGGGCGTCATCACCCTGTTCCGCCGGTATCTGGACCGGCAGGGCTACCAAGTGGTCGGCCTGACCGACCCCTTCCAGGTCGTGGACATGGTCAAACAGGTCCGGCCCTTTGCCATCACCCTGGATGTGATGATGCCGGGCAAGGACGGGTGGCAGGTCATTCAGGAACTGAAGGCGGACCCCGAAACCCGGGACATCCCGGTCATTATGTGCACCATCGTGGCGGAAAAAGGGAAGGGATTAAGCCTGGGAGCCGCAGACTACCTGGTTAAACCGATCCTGGAGCAGGATCTCCTGGCCGCGTTGGAGCGTCTGGACCGGGAAGAAGGCCGCCACCGGGTCTTGATCGTGGACGACCAGCCGGAAGACCGTCATCTTCTGCGGCGGATTATTGAGAGCCAGGAAGGGTACGAGGTAACGGAAGCCGCCAGCGGTCAGGAGGCCATCCTCCTGGTCCGTCAGCGACGTCCGCACATTATCATCTTGGACCTCTTGATGCCGGAGATGGACGGGTTCGCTGTATTGGAGGCACTGAAGGCGGACGAACTCACCCGTTCCATCCCCATCATCGTTGTTACCGCCAAAGAATTAACGGAACGGGATAAGCAATTGCTGAATAGCCGGATTGAGGCCCTCCTTCAGAAAGGTGTGCTGGACCGGGAGGAGTTGCTGGAGGACGTCGCTGCCGCGCTGCGCAAGTTGGAGCGGGTTGCTCGGTAGCCGGGGGGAGGCGGAGTTGGGGGCAACCCCCAGGTAGGGCGTTCGGATTCCCGCGCAACGACCGATGGACTGAATGGGTGGCGGCGGCAAAGCCGTCGCCATCCCTTTTCTTCTCTTGGGGGTGGACGGCCGGGTAACGTTCTGACGTTGGCCCTGGAGCGCAGGCCGCCTGGGATGGAGATGCCAGCGGATAGCCTGTGGGACGGATCTCTCAAAGAAGGCGTGCGTAACTCCTGTGGGGCGTGGAGGGCCTGGTGAGTTCCGGTCGCCAGCGAGTCGGTTTGGGCCGCCAGGGGGAAGAACTGGCTGTTCAGGAACTACAGCGCCGGGGGTATGAGATCGTGGCGCGCAATTGGCGCTGCGCGCTCGGAGAAGCCGACATCATTGCCCGGCGCGGGCCGGTGTGGGCCTTCGTGGAGGTCCGTACCCGTCGGGGAGCGACCTTTGGTCTACCGGAGGAGTCCATCACTCCCCGAAAACGGGCCCGGATGATGGCGGTCGCCGAACGGTATATCGCTGAGCATGGCCTCTGGGAGGCCGAGGGGCGACTGATGGTGGTGGCGGTGGTGATGGATCGGGCCGGGCATCTGCAGCGGTTGGAGGTGCTGGAAGTGGAGGGGTGAAAACGGGCAGAGGGTGCGGCGGGCGGCCTGGCCGCCCGCCGCACCCGTCTCCTTCTACCGGGAGGATCGGAAGCGAATCCCGTCCGGCAGGCTTTCTATCAGCGTCCGCGCAGGCACAAAGACCGCCCGAAGCCGCTGAACTGCCGGATCTAGCCCGGAGGGCCCCAGCGGGATCGCCACCGGGATCGCCATACGGATGGGTACTGTCTGACTCACCGGAACCGTCATCTGGACAGGGATAGTCGTCTCCACCGGAACTGCCATATTCAGTCGGACCGGGAGGCGCAACCCGGCGGGCAGGGCCAGAGAGACAGAGCCGTTGATGACTCCGCCGCCCCCCGGAAGGATGAATCGGGCCGGTAGTTCCAGAGGGACCGGTTGGGTCAGCACCACCACGGTCTCCTGGTGGATAGGCAGGTCAAAATCCAGGCCCAGGGGCTGATCCAGCGGCAGGTTAAACTGGATGTGGACCGGCTGGTCCACCGGCACCGTTGTCTGAATGACCGTCTCCCCCAGGCCTAGAAATGCCTGGTCCAGATTGATCAGGAGCGGTTCCAGCAGATGGGTCTTCAGATGAAGAAGAGGACCGATCGCCAGGATCAGAACCAGAATCAGGATCAGATTAACGGTGAAAGAGAACAGAATGGCAAAGGTGGTGAAGGCCCGCCAGATACGTTGGAAGCGCGTGTTCATGGTGGCTCCCCTTATCTGAGAATGTAGTACGTCCCCTTCTTATCTCCTACCTTGATGAGCACCCCTTTCTCCACCAGGTCGGCCAGGTCCAACCGCAAAGTCTCCGGGCTGACATGCGGGCAGATGGCCTGATACTCCCGATTGGTGATACGGCCGTACCGTCCGATGTATTCCAGCGCTTTCATCTGACGCTCATTCATCGTCCGTTGCCACTGGGCTATCGGGGGGCGCTCCCTTCGGTTATACAGCGTTACACTGAAAAGATACGGCTCGGCCCGGAACTCAGGGGGCGGCAGCCCGGCAGCGGTCATCTGTTCAATCATCAGGTCTATGCCCAAGCCCAGTTCTTCAATGTACCCCCAGTAGTAGAGGGCTCCGACGATGCGGGGGTTGCGGGAGAAATGCTCTTCTACGATGTTGTCCAGGGTGATGTAGCCCGGGAGTCCGCCCGGGCTGATGATTTCCATCCGGTCGGTGAACATGCGGACTTCGATGGGTCGCCCCCGGAGGCGGTAATCCCGGTGGGCAACAGCGTTCACCAGGGCTTCCCGGACAGCGGCAGGCGGGTATTCCGTTTGCTCTATCCGCTCCAGTCCTTTCACCACGGCACCAGTACGCATCTCTTCCATGATAATAGTCCAGGAGCGCTGGATAATACGGGCCAGTGGCCCACCGACGTCTTCCCGCCGACCATAGCCGGCCTCGCCCCTTTCGCCCCGGGGCTCCATACCGAGGAACTTCACAAACACCAACCCACTCTTGGGGAGAAACGCCTGAGGGTCCTGACCAAACAACAACAGACCGGCCACCGTTGGTTGCCCCTCTTCGGTCAGCGCTCCGATCTGGACCAGGAGGTCGTCTACGGAACGGGTCCATGGCCGCCGTTGTTTCTCCTGCCATCGTTGGAGAAATTCCTGGATGACTTCTTCGTCCAGGTCGTCCCGGGTGGCTCCCGGAACCACCTGGACTTCGTAGTCCCCGGTGGATTTGGTGGCAGCCAGGTGACGAATCTCCTCCCCGGAGAGGGGATGGTTCTCTCCCTTTCGGCGAATCAGCACCCGTCCGTCGGCCAGGCTGTGAAGTTCGGTACTTCGGGGAACACGAACATAAAAGACGAACCCCCCGGCGATTTCCTCCTGCTGGCATTCCACCTCCAGCAGCGGTCGGCACTGCCGGAGGGCATCCTGCAGCATGGCTTCTATCTCCTCGGGGTAGACCGCGCCGGTCGACCGACCACTCTCGTCTATGCCCAGGACGATGGTCCCGCCGTCTGCGTTGGCGAAGGCGACGATTGTCTCTGCCAATCGGTCAACGTCGGGCTCTGGCATCACCGCCAGCAACTGTCCCGATCCCCGTTTCAGCCAGTCGCTTATCATGTTCTGATCGCTTCAGCGGCTTGTAGTCTCACCAATGGTGGAAGGGTGGCCAGTTCCCGCCGCTATGTCTAATATACCATATTCTCACCAAAAGGACAAAGCGCTTCCCGATGGATCAGGGGGATATCCATCCACAAGTTGACAGTTTCCCCCCTTTAGACTACAATACGCGCAACAGACCTGTGGGATGAGGAGCGCTTAATGAGTAAGAAAACGTGGACCAGCGACGAAGTCCGACAGAGTTTCCTGGATTTCTTCGCCGCCCGGGGCCATACCATTGTCCCTAGTTCCAGCCTGGTGCCGATAGACGATCCTACCCTGCTCTTCACCAACGCCGGGATGAACCAGTTCAAGGACGTCTTCCTGGGCATCGGCACCCGCCCCTACAAGCGGGCCGCCGACACCCAGAAGTGCCTGCGCGTCTCCGGCAAGCACGCCGACCTGGAGGACGTGGGCCGGGATACCTACCACCACACCTTCTTTGAGATGCTGGGCAACTGGTCCTTCGGCGACTACTACAAAAAAGAGGCCATCGCCTGGGCGTGGGAACTGCTGACCCAGGTCTGGGGCTTGCCCAAAGAGCGGCTCTGGGCCACCTGCTTTGAGGACGAAAAGGGCGAACTCCCCCGGGACGACGAGGCCGCCGGATATTGGCGCTCCGAGACCGATATTGATCCGTCTCATATCCTGTTCTTTGGCCGCAAAGATAACTTCTGGGAAATGGGCGACACCGGTCCCTGTGGCCCCTGCAGCGAAATCCACTACGACCGGGGACCGGAATTCTGCTCCAAGAAGGACGACCCAGCCCATGTCTGCGGCGTCAATCAGGACTGTGGCCGGTTTCTGGAAATCTGGAATCTCGTCTTCATCCAATACAACCGGAAGGAGGACGGCACCCTGGAGCCCCTGCCAGCCAAACACGTGGATACCGGCGCCGGACTGGAGCGGATCGTTGCCATCCTGCAGGGTGTGGATTCCAACTACAAGACCGACCTCTTCACTCCCATTATGGACCGGGTCCAGAAACTCCTGGGCCACACCGACGAGGAGCGGGAGCGGCATATCGTCGGCTATCGGGTCATTGCCGACCACGCCCGCGCCGTTACCTTCCTCATCGGCGACGGGGTGCTCCCCGGCAACGAGGGCCGCAACTACGTCCTGCGCATGATTCTCCGCCGCGCCGTCCGCTTCGGGCGCAAAATCGGCTTCACCTGGCCGTTTATGGACGAAGTGGCCAAAGTCGTCATTGAGCGGATGAGCCACGTCTTTCCCGAACTGGAGAAGCGGCGGGAGTTTATCCTCACCACCATCCGTCAGGAGGAGTTGCGCTTCCTGAAGACCCTGGATGCGGGACTGGCCCGTCTGGACGAAGTGATTGCCGACGTGGAAGCGCGCGGAGAGAAAATCATCCCCGGCCGGGATGCCTTCCGGCTCTACGACACCTTCGGCATCCCCATGGAAATTATCCGGGACGTGGCTGAGGAGCACGGCCTGGTGGTGGACGAGGCGGGGTTCCATGCCGCGATGGAAGAGCAACGGGCCCGCGCCCGGGCGGCGGAAATGTTTGAAGAAATAGACGAAGAGAGCCTGCGGGTGTACCGGGACCTGCTGGAGAGTTTGCAGAAAAAGGGCCTGCTGGGTCCGGAGGGCGTCCTGCACGACCCCTACGAAGCGACGGAACTGGAGACGACCGTTGCCGCCATCCTGCGGGACGGCAAACCGGTCCAGGCCGCCCGCGTCGGCGACAAAGTGGAAGTCGTCCTCTCCGAGACCTGCTTCTACGTGGAGTCCGGCGGCCAGGTCTCCGACACGGGCTACATTGCCGCTTTCGCCAGCGAGGAGGCGGAGGAGCCGGTCTGGGAAATCCGCGTGGACGACATGCGGCGGCCCGTCCCCGGCCTCATCGTCCACGTCGGCGAGGTCACCCTGGGCACCCCGCGCGTCGGTGACCGGACCTGGGCGCTGGTGGACTACGAGCGGCGCATGGACATTGCCCGTAACCACACGGCCACCCACCTGCTCCACCATGAACTCCGCTATGTCCTGGGCGAACATGTGGCGCAGGCTGGCTCCCTGGTCGCCCCGGACCGGTTGCGCTTTGACTTCACCCACGGTGCCATGCTCACCCAGGACGAGATCGACCGGGTCGTGCGCGGGGTCAACGAGGCGATTTTAGCCAACTACCCGGTCATCTGGGAGTACAAACCGTACCGGGAGGCGCTCTCGGAGGGCGTGATCGCCCTCTTCGGCGAAAAATACGGCGACGTGGTGCGGGTGCTGCGCATCGGCTGGCCCGAGGAGCCCTTCAGTCAGGAACTCTGTGGTGGCACCCACGTGGACGAGACCGGCGAGATTGGCTTCTTCTACATCATCTCCGAGCAGGGCATCGGCGCGGGCGTGCGCCGGATTGAGGCGGTGACCGGGCGCGGCGCGGTGGAGTGGGTCCAGAAACACCTGCGCGCCCTGGAATCCATTTCGGCTCAACTCCTCTGCTCGCCGGAGGAAGTGAACCGCAAAGTCCTGGAGTTACAGGACGAACTCCAGACGGCCCGCAAGGAGATTTCCCGGCTCCAGCGGCAACTGGCCCGCTACCAACTGGAGGACCTGCTGGACCAGGTCCAGGAGGTCGCCGGAGTGCCCCTGCTGGTGGCCCGGGTGAACGTTCCGGACATGGAGACCCTGCGGGAGATGACGGACTGGTACCGGGAGCGGGTCCGCTCCGGCGTGGTGGTGCTGGGCACGGTCCTGGAAGGACGTCCGGCCTTCGTGGCGGCGGTCACCCCGGACCTGACCCGGCAGGGCGTGGACGCGGTGAAACTGGTGCGCGGGATTGCCCAGGTGGTGGGCGGCGGCGGTGGTGGACGGCCCACCCTGGCCCAGGCGGGCGGCAAAGACGTCCGCCGCCTGGATGAGGCGCTCCGCCGGGCCCCCCAACTCCTGCAGGAAGCCCTGGGCCACGCATAAAGGTTGGACGCGGATGAACGCGGAGGGACGCGAATGTTCTGGATTCGCATTCGTGATTCCACTGCAAAAGGTCGTTTTACCGCAGAGACCGCAGAGCACGCAGAGCAATAGTTTATGAAAAACTCTGCGTTCTCTGCGGTGAGTTTTTGCGGTGGACTGAACGTGTGATAAAAGTTAGGAGCACCAATATGGCCCGGGTGCAAGTATACTACGATCCGGTGGGAAACACGCTCACTGTCTGGTTTGGTGAGCCTCAGGATGAATATGTCTGCGAAGAAACGGGCGATGAAGTGATTTTGATGAAAGACCGAACTGGACAGGTGATTGGTTTTGAAAAACTGAACTTCCTGATGAGCACAAACGCCAACTTTGTGTCTTCGTGTCTTCGTGGTTTTTTAAATCATGCCCCACATTATCTCCCTTCACCCCGACGATGACCTGACCGTCCTGCGCCACCGCATCCGACAAGCGTTCGTAGTCAGGCACGGAGCGCAGCGGAGTGCCGTAGACGCCGGAGCGCAGCGGAGCGCCGTAGACGCTGGAGCGCAGCGGAGTGCCGTAGACACCGACGGACGGGTCATCATTGTCCTACCCTGGGAGACCCGTCTCTTCTCCAACCCACTGGACGGCGAACGGGTGCGCCGGGAGGCGGAGCGGCTGGGCGCCGAAGTCGCCGTTGTCTCCGAGGACCCGGACCGGCGGGCCTACGTCCGCTGGATCGGTCTGCCGGCCTTTGCGTCCGTCGCCGAGGCGGAAGCGGCCCCGCGCTGGCCCCGCCCGGAGCGGGAGCCCCTGGAGCCGCCGCCCCGCGCCTGGTGGGAGGAGGAAATCCCCCTCCGTCCCCCCCGGGTCCGCCCGCTCCCGCCCTGGGCCCGCAGCGTCCGCCTGGGCGCCCGGCTGACCGTCTTCTTCGCCACCCTGCTGGTCATCCTGGCCTTCGCCTACGCCGTCGTCCCCCAGGCCACCGTCACCCTGGTCCCCACTGTGGAGACCGTTCGCGCCACCGTCCCCGTCTGGGCTGGGCTGGATATCCAGGCCGTGGACGCCGCCAGCGGGCAGATTCCCGCCCGTCGGGTGGGCGATTACTTCTCGGGCAACCTGGAGGTGGAGACCACCGGCACCGCCGCCTACGAATCGGGCCGGGCCACCGGAACCGTCCTCTTCACCAACATGCTGGGCCAGGAGATTGTCGTTCCAGCCCGTACGATCGTCCGGACGTCCGCCGGCGCCTTCCCGGTCCGCTTCGCCACCACTCAGGACGTGACGGTGCCCCCCTTCGGCCAGGCCCCGGCCCCCATAGAGGCCCTGGAGGAGGGACCGGCGGGCAACGTGGGCGCGGGGCTCATCAACCAGGTGGAGGGCGTCAGTGCCCTGGCCCTGCGGGTCATCAACCCCGAACCAACGCGGGGCGGCGGCCTCAAAGAAGTCCGCGCCGTCTCCCAGGAAGATATGGACCGGGCCCGCGAGCAGTTGACGGCCCGATTACTGGAGGAGGCCTACCAGGGCCTGCAGGCGTATCTGGAACCGACCGAGGTCCTTTTCCGGCAATCGCTGGAGATTCAGGCCAGCGAGGTCTCCTACGACCGGTTCCTTTACGAGCAGGCGGACAAACTGCAGGTCTACATGAAACTGTTGATCACCGGCATGGCGGTGGACCGGGACAATGCCGAGGCGGTGGGCTACGCCGCCCTGGTGCGCCGTCTCCCGCCGGAGCACGTGCTGGTGGATGCCGACTTCCAGATAGTGGAGCCGACGGCGGGCCCGGAGAATGGCGTCATCCAGTTCGCCGTCTCGGCGGTGGGCTACGCGGCGGCGGAGGTGGACCCCGAGGTCGTCCGGCAGACGGTGCGCGGGAAGAGCGTCGCGCAG
This sequence comes from Anaerolineae bacterium, assembly GCA_025060135.1. Lineage (GTDB taxonomy): Bacteria > Chloroflexota > Anaerolineae > B4-G1 > DUEL01 > SpSt-77. Next base: position 147,267 of record JANXCY010000001.1, read on the forward strand.
GCCGCCGAACTGCTTTCGGCTCAGTGGCCGCTAGCGCAACCGCCCCAGATTCAGGTCTGGCCCCAGTGGCTGGGGCGGATGCCCCTGCTCCCCCTGCGCATCACCGTTCAGGTGACCCCGTAAGATAAAAGGGACGGGGCGACAGCCCAAGGGCCGCCGCCCCGAAACCCCGGCATCAATGGCCACATACAGGGCATTCCGGTTGGGGAGCGAAAGCGACCTCCTCAAAGGTGCCCCGCCATCCGTCCCATACCAGCAGCCGTCCGATCAGCGGATGGCCGATGCCCAAAAGGACTTTCACGGCCTCTACGGCCTCCAGTGCGCCAAAGGTTCCGGCCACCGCGCCGAGAATACCGACTTCCCGAGCTGTCGGTACCTGATCCAGGCGGATGGAGGGGGGGAAGAGGCAACGATAACACGGGCCTGCTCCCGGGATGACCACTGACATCTGTCCCTCCCACCCCAGCACGGAGGCCCAGACCAGGGGCGTCCTCGTCTGGACACAGGCCGCGTTGACCAGAAATTTGGTCTCAAAATTGTCGGAGCATTCCACCACCAGGTCGTACATAGCCACCCGTTCAGCGGCCCGCTCCGGCGTCAGGCGTTCCGGATAAGGGATCACATTCACTGCCGGGTTCAGGGCTTTCAACCGCCGTGCGGCGGATTCGGTCTTGGGTCGGCCCAGGTCGGCTGTGTCGTGAAGGATTTGACGGTTGAGATTGGAAAGGGAGACGGTGTCGGCATCCACGATGCCCATGGTGCCCACGCCTGCCGCGGCGAGGTAGAGAGCGGCGGATGAGCCCAGCCCACCGACTCCCACGACCAGGACGCGGGCCATCTTCAACCGCTCCTGACCGCTTTCCCCAACTCCCTCCAGCACCAGTTGCCGTGCGAATCGCTCTCGTTCTGATTCCAGCATCCCAGCCCCCTAATAGTGAATATTCACCAGGGTTCCCACTTCGGCCCAATTAAAGAGCCACTCTGCCTCGGGAGTAGGCAGGTTGACGCATCCGTGGCTCATTGGGCGGCCAAAGTTAGTATGCCAGTACGTACCGTGCAGGCTGTAACCGCCGTAGAAATACATGACATATGGAACATTGGGTAGATAGTAGTCCGGACCGCGCATGTCATCATATCGGAGTTTGGCCCAGATACGGAATTGACCGGTGGGCGTTGGAGTGCGAGGGAGACCCGTGGAGACCACAATCACCCGTACTGGGGTGTTCCCCTCGTAGGCCGTCAACACCTGCCGGGTCAGGTCCACGTCAATCCAGCGGTTCTCGTGAACCGGTGTCGGGAGCGTCGCGGTGGGCGGACGACGGGTGGCCGTTGGGCGGGGGGTCATCGTCGGGGTGGGGGTGGAAGTGGGCGTGGGAGTGGGGGTCGGAGTAGGGGGAGGGGTCAGAGTGGCCGTAGGAGTGGGCGTCCAGGTCGCGGTAGGGGTGGAAGTGGGAATGAAGGTAGGGGTAGGCGTCCAAGTCGGCGAAGGAGAAAACATGGCCAGCAGCGCGCGAGGTAACCCTCCATCCAGCCAGAGCGTGCCATACCCCAGCAGAAGCGCCAGCAGTCCCAGGATCAGCCACTGCCGGTGAACGGCTCTCAGGAGGCTCCGGGAAGGGATGACTGGAGCAGGGACGGCCCGGTATTCCGAGCGAGCGGCCTGAACGGAGATTGCCGGAGGCGAAGGAGAGACTGACGCCTGTGCTACCAGTCGCTGGCGGGCCCAGCGAAGGGCCGAGCGGGCCCGTTCGCTGCCCGGATGGGCCTCCAGAGCCCGGGCGATGTAGGCCAGCGATGCCCGGGGGTTATCGGAAAGGTAGGCCAACCAAAGGAGAGCGATCTCATTGGTGGGCTCCTGAATCAGGACGGCCCGAAAGGCCGCGCGGGCCTCCCCTTTCCGACCGGCCCGGGCTGCCGCTAAGCCCCGTTGCAGGTCTATTCGGCTACTCCTCATCATCTCTCAGTAATTGGGCGATCGTGGCCAGGTCGGTCCGGGAGGTCAGGTCCAGGCTCAATGGCGTTACCGCCACTACCCGGTCCACCACCAGCGCGTAGATGTCGCTATCCGGCTCCAAGTTCTGGATGTCCCATGCCGCCTCGTAGTCCATCCGGCCAGGCTGGGAAAGGTCTTCTCGCCGGGGCGGAACGGGACGGAAGTAGGTCTGGCGGGATTGACGGGTCAGCCGCCAGGGAGTTGCGGGGGTGGCATGATCGGGTACATCCACTTTCAGGATGTCCACATCAAAGGGCAGGGCCACCTCCAGCATCCGGCAGGCAAAGTATCGGGTGAAGTGCGCGGCGACGGTGAAATCCACCTGGTCCGACAGGTTGAGATGCGCCTCTTTGGGCGCCTGTCGGGAGACGGCCAGCGCCGGAATGCCCCAGGTCGCCCCTTGAAGCGCCGCTCCGATGGTCCCGGAACAGGTTACATCCGCGCCGGGGTTCTCCCCATAGTTGATCCCGACCACCACCAGGTCCAGCGGACAGGGGGCCAGTTCCAGCAGCGCGTGCAGCACGACCTGAGCCGGTGTGCCGTCTATAGCGAACGCCGGGATAGCCTCTCCGTCAACTTCCAGCATTCGCGGGAAAATTGCCCCGCTGGTCTCCCGGGCAAACGCGCGTCCTGCGCCCGACCACTGGCGGGTGGGAGCGGCTACCAGCAAATCCCCCAACCCCCGGACAGCCTGGATGGCTGCCAGCAGCCCGGGCGACTCTATCCCGTCGTCGTTAGTTACCAGGATCAGCGGCATTATCAAGGGATCCTCGACGAAGGCTCACGAGTGGCCAGGGCCTGCAGTCTGTCGTCTGGGATTGATTGGTGGAACTGGCATTTTCAACATTCTGTAGTATAATCCAAAAGAAATCGGGAGGCAAGGGGAAAGTCAGCGGATGAGAAAGGCGCTCGCTCCGTTTATCCTGATCATCGTTCTGGCCACCACCGCGATGACGGCCCGGGGACTGGTGATACCGATCATCCCGATGGACACAGCGCCGACCGCAACGATTGTGGTACCTCGGAACAATCCGCATCCTCCGTCCCCTGCCCCGTTACCGACGGCGACAGCGGCGCCCACCCCCATCCCCAGCCCGACGCTGGTGCCGACTCCCACACCTACCCTGATGCCCCCGTCTCCCCCGGCCCTTTTCCACGCGACGCCGGTTTATGACCTCCCGATCAGTAACACATTGCCCCTCAGCCTGCCGGTTCCCACCCCGATGCCGCTGGTGTCGCTACCGGAAGGAACCATCAACATCCTTCTGCTGGGGCTGGATGCGGAGAACGGTGGACGGACGGACGTGATGATTGTGGTCAGCGTTCATCCGGATATTCCGGCCGTCAGTATGCTATCCATCCCTCGGGACTATTACGCCTGGATTCCCGGGTACGGATTTGGGAAAATCAACACTGCTATCAACCGGGGAAAAAATTACCCTGGCGGTCGGATGGCGCTGGTCAAAGCGACAGTGGAATATAACTTCGGTATTCCGATTCACTATTATGCGATGGTGGACTTTTTAGGTTTCATCCGTATCGTGGACGCGCTGGGCGGAGTGGATGTACCGGTGGAATGCGAGTTCCACGATACTTTCCCTGATCCGGCCAACCCCGCCCAGGGGATAGATATAGACCTTTACCCGGGCATCCAGCACCTGGACGGTCAGCAGGCTCTCTGGTATGTCCGTTCCCGGTGGTCCACCAGCGATTTTGACCGTAGCCGGCGGCAACACCAGGTGTTGCGGGCTCTCTACCGGCAGGCGCTGAATGGAGGCATCCTGACCCGGATCCCGGACCTCTGGGAAGCTCTGCAGGAGGCAGTGGAGACGGACCTGGGGTTGAAAGAGATGATTTACCTGGGATGGTTGGGCAGTCGCCTGAACTGGACGAACATCAAGAGCCGCTTCATCGTCCCGCCGTATGTGGAGCACTGGACGGACCCGGAGGGTGCCTATGTGCTCCTGCCGGTGCCCGGCGCGCTGGAGCCGTTGGTCGCCGAAGCCCTCCGGCCTCCCGCGACCGCTCGAGCGCGCCAATCTCCCTTCCGGGTGGAAATCTGGGACGGGACGGGACGCCCAGGGATGGCGGAGGTGGCCGCAGAACGGCTGCGCTGGGAGGGCTTCCTGGTAACAGAGATCACGGCGACGGAGCCGGTCTCCCGCACCCGGGTGGTGGATTTCACCACGACCGCCAAGGGTTCTCCCCTCTGGTTGCTGACCCGTCTCTACCACCTGAAGCCAGAAGATGTGGAGAAACAACCAGGAGCGGGTGGCGGGGTGGACTTTCGGGTCATTCTGGGGACGAACTACGATTCCTGTGTCCGACCGGGGACTATCCAGTATGTCCCGATTCCCACGCCCACTCCCACGCCCACGCCGATCCCGGGCTCCTGACCCCGGACAGCAGACCACAGGGGATGGACTGTTCGGGCATTCGGCCATTCTGTCATTTGGTCATCATGGGCGATATTCTCTGGACTCCATGGCGTATGGCCTACCTGCGAGGCGAACAACCATTGCCGCAGGAGTGTCTGTTCTGCCTCAAACCCCGCCAATCCGACGAGGAGGCGCATATCGTCTATCGGGGACGTCTTTGCTACGTCGTCCTGAACCGCTTCCCGTACAACAATGGCCACCTGATGGTCGTTCCCTATGTCCATGTCCCTTCGCTGGAGGACCTGGACGGGCCGACGCTGGCGGAGTGGATGGCGCTGACGCAGACCAGCCTGCGAGTGCTGCGGGAGGCCTATAACCCCCAGGGGTTCAACGTGGGGTTGAACATCGGGATGGCCGCCGGGGCGGGAGTGGCGGACCATGTCCATCTCCATGTCGTTCCCCGCTGGGGCGGAGATACCAACTATATGAGCGTCGTCGGCCAGACCCGCACGATTCCGGAGTGGCTGGACGACACGTATCGGCGGTTGCGTCCGCTGTTTGAGATGTATGCTCCTAAGGTGGAGAGTTGCTGGAAGGAAAGGGCCGTCGGATAGGACAGGCCACCGGGTCTTCTCCTAAACCGGCCCGGGCACAAGTGGCGATTCATCCTGTACTGGCCTGCCCCACCAGTTTCGGACTTGCAGGAACATGTCCAGCGCGTGGAGTACTCATCACATTTAAAGGGACGAACTATGTTGCGAATTGCCTTTACCGGTACTGGCTATATTGCCCGAATTCACGCTCAGGCAGCCCGCAAACTCCCCGACGTGGTCCTGACGGCGGTAGTTAACCACCGTCCGGAGTCTATGGCCACCTTCGCTGCCGATTTTGGCATCCCCCGCCAGTATCGAGAGGTCAAAGACCTCCTGGCCGATGGTGGGGTGGATGCGCTGGTGGTCTGCACACCCAACTACCTCCATGCGCCGCAGACGATAGCCGCGCTGGAAGCGGGTGTGCACGTAATGGTGGAAAAGCCCATGGCCATGAACGCCGCAGAGGCCGAGGCAATGGTCGCCACCAGTCGCCGCTCCGGGGCGCTCCTGATGGTGGCTCACTGCTGGCGTTTTGACCCCGAGGTCCGGTGGCTGCGACAGCAGGTGGAGGCCGGACGCCTGGGCCGCATCGTCCGTACCCGAGGGTACGGTGTCCATGTTCAATGGGGGCCGGGCGGCTGGTTCACCCAGAAGCGGTTTGCTGGAGGCGGGGCGCTGGCCGATATGGGCATCCATGCCCTGGATACCGCTCGCTTTCTGCTGGGCGACCCGCTGCCGGTGAGCGTCTATGCCCGGGTCGGCACATACTACGGCGACTATGATGTGGATGACACCGGCGTGCTCATCGTCAACTGGGATAACGGCGCGGTCTCGGTGATTGAATCGGGCTGGTGGCAGCCTTACGCCGATGGGCCAGAGGCGGCCACCCAACTGTATGGCACGGCCGGATTCGGCCAGGTCTTTCCCACCCGGCTGGTCCTCGGCGGCGAAGAGGTGCCGTCCGGCTTCCTGCCAGTGCGGGACCCCCACTGCCCGCAGAGCCTGTACGACGACCAGATGGCCTATTTCGTGGACTGCATCCGCCAAGGCCGCCCGCCGGTCCCAGGGGGAGTGGAGGGCTGGATCAACATGCGAGTGGTGGATGCCGCCTACGAGAGTGCCCGCCGTGGAGAAGTTGTCCATTTGCCCTCTATTTAGGGAGGATGTGCGGCCATTCCGCTGTCTGAGATGGGACTTGCCACCCAAGGCGCTGGCCACGGGGGATCCGAGGCGGTCAGAAAGGCACTGAAAGCCCGAGGAGGAGCATAAACGTGTCCGAACTGGCTCTTTTCGGCGGTCCAAAGACCCGTACCGAGCCCTATCCTGAATGGCCTGTCTGGGACCAACGGGATATAGAGGCGGTTACGGCCGTTCTCCGGTCCGGGCGCTGGGGTGGCTACCCATATCCGGGGCCATATACGGCGGAGTTTGCCCGCCGCTTTGCCGAGATGCAGGGCGGTGGGTACGCTGTGCTCATGGCGAACGGTACGGTTACGATGGAGGTCGCGCTGCGCGCGGCCGACATCGGTTGGGGGGACGAGGTCATTGTCCCCGCCTACACCTTCCAGGCTACCGCGGCGGCGGTTATGGCGGCCGGGGCCATCCCCGTCATCAGGGATATTGATCCCGAGACCTACTGTATAGACCCCCGCCAGGTGGAGGCGGCGATCACGCCCCGCACGCGGGCGGTCATCCCGGTCCATCTGGGCGCGCAGATGGCGGATATGGACGCTATCATAGACATCGCGCGCCGCTACAACCTGGTGGTGATTGAGGACTGTGCCCACGCGCACGGCGCGCGCTGGCGAGGACAGGGAGCGGGCACCATCGGGGATTTCGGGTCGTTCAGCCTGCAATCATCCAAGATACTGACCACCGGAGAGGGTGGAGTGCTCCTGTGCCGGACAGCGGAGATGGCGGCTCGGGCAGCCAGTATCATAGATTGTGGCCGACCGCACGATGAGGCCGGGCGGTTATTCACGATGGGCGTCAACTACCGGATGACTGAACTGCAGGCCGCGCTGGGAGTGGTGGGGTTGGAGCGCTTCCCCGAGCAGGTCCGCCAGCGGGAGGCGATGGCCGACTACCTGGAGGAGAGCCTGAAAGAAGTACCTGGCGTGCGGTTGCTCCGGCGAGACCCCCGCCATACCACCCGGTCATTCTACCGCTACATTTTTGCCATTGACCCAGATGTATTCGGTGCCGGGCACGACCTGGTCTGTGCGGCGCTGGAGGCGGAGGGGATCCCCTGCTGGGTGGGCTACCCGCCGATGCACCGCTACGACCTCTTCCAGCCCCGTCTCTCCCGGTTACCGGTCCCCAGCGCGTTTCCGGAGTACTTCGCCTTTGAGCGGATGCACTTTCCGGAGGCGGAGCGGGCCTGCCTCCGGGAAGCCGTCTGGTTGGACGAGCGCGTCTTCCGGGCAGGGCGGCAAGGGATAGACGACGTGGTGGCGGCGCTGCGGAAAATCCAGGCCCACGCCGACGACCTGCGACGAATGGAGGAACGATGCCCTGAAGAGATGCGCCTGTAGCCGGGCCCCGACGCACGCGTTAAAAAGGCGTCAATGCCTATCCTCTTCGCTCCGTGCCTTACCGCGGATGAAAGTTCACTCTGTATCTGAAGCCCGCCAGGATGGAACCGGATAGCATTGCGATCAAGGGGACCCGCCAGGGATTGCTGATCACCCTGGGGGAGGAACCGTGGGAGGCCCTGGTGGACGCCCTGGCCCGGCGGCTGGAGAAGGGGGCCGCCTTCTTCCGGGGCGGGCGCGCCGCTCTGGACGTGGGCTCCCGGTCATTGGACGAGACCCGGATCCGCCAGGTGCAGGACCTGCTGGCCCGCTACGAAGTGGACCTGTGGGCTGTGCGGAGCACGGCGGATGCCACTATTCTGGCAACGGTCCGGCTGGGTCTGACCCCCCTTCTGGGCCCAGAGGATGCCGCCCGAAGGGCCCAGTCCAGGGGCGAAACTCATCCCGAGGCTCCCACTCATCCTGCGGGCGGATTGGTGGTGGAGCGGACCGTCCGCTCCGGTCAGCGCATTGAGCATCCCGGCGATGTCATCGTCATCGGCGATGTTCACGCCGGGGCAGAGATTATCGCCGGTCGTCATATTATTGTCTGGGGGAAACTGCACGGCGTGGTGCATGCCGGGGCTCTGGGGGACGAAAGCGCGGTCGTCTGCGCGCTGGACCTGGCCCCGACGCAACTCCGCATCGCCGACCACATCGCTCGCTCTCCGGAGGAGCGCCGCCGTCGGCCTGTGCCGGAAATGGCCCGCGTCCATAAAGGGCGCATAGAGGCCATTCCCTGGCCCCATCGGTAAGGAGGTGGAATGAGTGCCCGGGTGGTAACGGTTACTTCGGGGAAAGGAGGGGTCGGCAAAACCACTGTCGTCGCCAACCTGGGGGTCGCGCTGGCCATGCGCGGCCAGCGGGTGGTAACCATAGACGCGGACATTGGCCTGCGCAACCTGGATGTTATGTTGGGTCTGGAGAACCGCATCGTCTATGACCTGGTGGACGTAGTGGAGGGACGATGTCGGTTGCGCCAGGCGCTGGTGCGGGATAAGCGGCTCCAGGAACTCTACCTGCTTCCTGCCGCCCAGACCCGGGATAAGAGTGCCCTGCGCGCGGAGGACATGGTCCGCATCTGCGACGAACTGCGGGAGTCCTTTGACTTCCTGCTGGTGGACTCCCCGGCAGGGATTGAGCAGGGGTTCCGGAATGCTGTCGCCCCGGCCGACGAAGTGCTCATCGTGACCAATCCGGAAGTGGCGGCGGTGCGGGATGCCGACCGGGTCATCGGCCTGATAGAGGCGGAGGGGAAAGGCCCTGCGCGGCTGATCATTAACCGGCTGAAGCCGGAACTGGTCCGGCGGGGGGATATGATGGATACGGCGGCGGTGCTGGAACTTCTGGCCATTGACCTGATCGGCATCGTCCCGGAGGATGAGACTGTCATCGTGGCTGCCAATACCGGCCGACCGATCGCTTTCACTGATCACAGCCCGGCCGGCCGCGCGTTCCACGACATCGCCCGCCGCATGCTGGGCGAAGAGGTTCCCTTCGCTCCTCTCAAAGAGCCGGGCTTTCTGGAACGCCTCTTCCGCTGGATGCGCCCCGAGGGGGAGGAACAACGATGAAATTGTTGAACCGTCTGCTCCATCGTCAGGGACCACGCAGCGGCGAAATTGCCCGTGAACGTCTGCGCCTGGTGCTGGCCCACGACCGGGCCCATATCTCCCCCGGTCTGCTGGAAGTCCTGAAGGACGAAATCATCGCCGTCATCTCCCGCCATGTGCCTATAGACCCGGAGGGGGTGCAGGTGACCTACACAGAAGGCCCGCGCGTCAACCGGCTGGTAGCCGACATCCCCCTGCGGACCGGGCGGAGAGCGCGTAGGGAATACGGGCCGCTGGGCCTGCTGGATGCCGAGTAACTGCCCAACGCCGCTAACATTTGGAATGGGAATGGAACGCAGGCCGCCCGGCCTGAAGGGAAGGCTCACAGCCTGCGCTACGCGAGAACGTTTGCCATTGGGCTAACTGTCTGCGTCGCATCATAGATCGCCCGCGGGCGGGGAAGTCAGGCCTCTTATGCGTCCGATTCAACCCTGGCGACAGTTTGATTTTCTCCTCCTCTTCGTGATGTTGTTGCTGGTGGTGCTGGGCGTGGCGATGATCCGCAGCGCTACCACCAATACCCCCGATCTGGCCGACCTGTGGCGGCGACAGGCTCATTTTGCCGTGATAGGTCTGGCCCTTTTCCTGATCTCGGCGGCCGTGCCGTACCGCTGGTGGCGTTCAGTCTGGTGGCTGGGGTATCTGGTCGCTCTGGGGCTCCTGGTCCTGGTCCTCTTTATTGGCCGCAGCGAAATCGGCGACGTCCGGCGCTGGTTCTACATTGGCTCCTTCCGTTTTCAACCCTCGTTCCCGGCGATGCTTTTTCTGATCATCGCGGTGGCGACCGTACTGGATTCCCGCCTGCGCCGGAAACGCCACCGTATAGAGAACCAGGAGCCAGGGCAGTCCTCGCCTGCTCTGGCTTCCTATCTCCTCTCTGGCCTTCTGACGTTGATTGCCGCTGTCCTCGTCTTTCGGCAGCCCGACCTGAGTACCGCGATGATTTACATCGTCGCCTGGGGGGTCATGGCTTTCGTCGCTGGGGTGCGCTGGGTATATCTCCTCGGTACCGGGCTGGTATCGATGGCCGGTGCGATTCCCCTCTGGCACATGATGGAAGAATATCAGCGGCAACGGGTGCTGGTCTTCCTGAACCCCGATCGGGACCCCGGCGCGCTCTATAACATCCACCAGGCACTCATCAGCATTGGCTCTGGCGGACTGTGGGGGCAGGGCTACGGCGTGGGCAGCCAGAGCCAATTACACTTCCTGCGGGTTCGCCACACCGACTTTATTTTTTCCGTCATCGGAGAAGAACTGGGCTTTGTCGGAGCGATGCTGGTCTTCTTCCTTTTCACTATTATTGGCTGGCGGCTATTGCGGGCCGCGGTCCTGGCGCCGGACCGGTTTGGACGGCTGATCGTAGTGGGAGTGGGGGCCATTCTGTTTGTCCCTCTCTTTATTAACGTGGGTATGAACCTGGGGCTTTTGCCCGTTACCGGATTGCCGCTGCCGTTTATCAGTTACGGCGGCACCGCCCTGGTGACGTATATGACCGCGCTGGGTTTGGCGGAAAGTGTGGTGATGCGCCACCAGGAGCGGTAGGGCTTCCTGAGGAGGTTGGATGGCCAAACAAGTACGGGAACCGGGAACGTATCTCTATCCGCTGCCGGTGGTACTGGTCAGTTGCGGGGTGGGAGAGGAGGCCAACATCATCGCCCTTTCATGGGTGGGAACCCTGTGTTCCACGCCGCCGATGGTCGGTATCGGGGTCCGACCGGAGCGCCACTCCCACCCCCTGATCCGGGACGTCGGGGAGTTCGTCGTTAATCTGCCCACTGCCGATCAGGTACGCGCGGCGGATTACTGTGGTCGCGTCTCGGGGAAAGCAGTGGATAAGTGGAACGCCTGTGGTTTCACCCGGGCCGCTGGAGTGCGGGTCCGGGTTCCCCTCATCGCCGAGTGCCCTGTCAACATTGAGTGCTGTCTCTCCCACACTATCTCCCTGGGCAGCCATGACCTGTTCATCGGTGAGGTCCTCGCCGTCCACGTGGACGAGGCGGTCCTGGATGAAGGGGGATGGCCCGATTTTGCCCGGCTGGCCCCGTTTCTCTATACTGGGCGGGATTACTGGCGGCTGGGGGAACGGCTGGCCCCGGCGGGGTTTTCGGTGAAATCGTAAAAACCACGAAGGCCACAAAGGATAAAAATACTCAGTATCCTTTATGCGCCCTTGGGGAGCTTAGAGGGGAAGCGGTGGGGAGGGTATCCAGGGTCTGGCCGTGGAGGGCCCGACGCATGGCCTCCCGGTCGTCCCAGGGATACTCCACCGTCCCAAAGCACATCGACTGTTCGTGCCCTTTGCCGCAGGCGATGACCACGTCTCCGGCGCGGGCCATCTGACAGGCCCGCAGGATGGCCTCTCCCCGGTCGGGAACGCGGAACAGGTCCACCCCTTCCCGCTTCCCGGCCTCCTGCGCTGCCGCTGCGCTGACAGCCATGATCGCTTCCAGGTCTTCCGTCCGGGGATCCTCAGCGGTCAGAATCACCACATCCGCCAGTGCTCCGGCGACCCGTCCCATCAGGGTCCGCTTCTGGCGGTCCCGCAGTCCGGCGCAGCCGAAAACGACGATGACCCGTCCTGAGGCCATCTCCCGCGCTGTCCGCAGGGCCTGCTCCAGAGCGTGAGGGGTGTGGGCAAAATCCACAAGGGCCAGGAAGTCCTGTCCCTCGTCGATCCGCTCCATCCGCCCTGGTATGCCCTCGACAGCCGCGATGCCCCGGGCAATGGCCTCTGGGGAGATGTCCAGCGCTACCGCGACCGCCGTCGCGGCCAGGATGTTGCTAATGTTGTACGCCCCAATCAGTGGAGTCATCACCTCTACCTGGCCATCGGGGAGATGCAGGGCCAGGTGGGTGGCATTAGGCTCGTGCCGGACCCCCCGGATGGTTACATCTGCCCAGCCGGAGCGGCTGTAGGTGATATAACGGTCGGCGGGGATGGGGCGAAGGAACTCGTAGGAACTGTCGTCCCGGTTCAGAACGGCTACTTTGGGGACACCGGGTTTTCGGAAGGAACGGCTCAGTCCCTCAAAGAGCATGGCTTTGGCCTGCCGGTACGCCTCCAGAGAGCCGTGAAAGTCTAGGTGCTCATGGGTGATGTTCGTGATCACCGCGATGTCAAAATCACAGCCCGCGACCCGGTGCTGGGCCAATCCATGAGAGGTAACCTCCAGCACAGCGTGGGTAGCGCCGGTCTGGACCATGCGGGCCAAGTACTGCTGAAGGGCAGGCGGATCAGGAGTGGTGGTGTGGAAGCCGGTATCCACCTCCTCCTCGCCGATGCGAGCGGCAACGGTGCTGACCATCCCGGCGTTGAGGCCGGCGGCACGCAGGATGGCATGGATCAGGGTAACGGTGGTGGTTTTGCCGTCGGTGCCGGTAACGCCGATCAGCGTCATTCGGCGGCCGGGGAGGCCCTCCCATGCGGCGCAGAGCCAGCCCCAGGCCTGACGGGCATTAGGGACCTGGATGTAAGCGAAGGTACCCCAGGGGAGATCAGGCATCTCCTGGGGCGCGCGCTCGCCAACAACAGCCAGAGCGCCTGCGGCCAGCGCATCGGAAATATAAGCGTGCCCATCCAGGCTGACCCCGGGGATAGCGACGAAGAGGTCGCCGGGACGAACCTGACGGGAATCGGCCGCGATGCCACTGACTTCGGGGTCCGAGCCGAGGCGCCGGGCAATCATCGGCAGGTGAATCACCAGTTCGCTTAACCGCATGCTCTGAAGACCGGTAAACAGCGGGGGCCGGAAGCTATAGCCCCCAGTATTATTCTCTTCCCACTTCCATCCTCATCACAACTGACCCGATGCCGATCCGGTCGCCAGCGCCCACGATGGTGGGACGGGTAACCGGTTCGTCGTTGAGCATGGTCCCGTTTCGACTTCCCTGGTCTTCCAGCCACCATTGTCCCTCCCGCCAGAAGATTAGGGCGTGGCGGGCGGAGACAAAGGGGTCGGCAAGGACCACCGTGTTGGTCGGAGCCCGTCCGAGGGAGGTTACTTCCTGGAGAGGAAAAACGGTACCCGGTTCGGGGCCGCGCTCTCCTGATTTGATGACCACCAGACGCCCTTCTCCACGGGAGGCTATCTCTCCCCTTGCGCTGCGGCGCAGGTCATGCCAGAGGATAAGGAAGAGCGCGGCCAGAAAGGCGTAAAGGAAAAAGGCCAGAAGCAGGCGCATGACCAGCAAGGGTGTCTCTCCTGCCATCATCTCGGTTCCTGGGTCTGGACCGGAATTCCCTCCGTTGTATTGGATGTCTCCCCCGTCGGTTCCTCAGGAGAAGGTTCTTCGCCGTAGATGATTTCAAAATCCGCCAGGGAGATGACATCACCGGAACGGAGGACACATTCCTGCACGGGGTAACCGTTGACCAGCGTTCCGCCGGAACTGCCCAGGTCGTAGATGACGTAGCGGCCATAGCGGCGGCGGAGTTGGGCGTGGTGGCGGGAGACGCGCGGGTGCTCTATGATAATGTCATTATCCAGGGCCCGCCCGATGTTCACTGTGGGCGCGGTCAGGGAGATGTGTCGCTGCCCCCCCACGATGAGGAAACAATACCTGAAGGAGGGTTCAGAGGGAAGGGGAATCTCTCCTTCCATTTGGGAAGTTACACTGGTGTCCTCGTTGTTTGCTGGCTCTTGAAAGGCCTGAACGCGCACGGAGTGGAGCGGCAGGTCCGGGAGCGGATTCAGCATTATCGTGGGCGTCGCCCGCAGAATCATTCCGGCCTGGCGGGCCAGGTCTTCCACATAGCGGGCCAGTTCCGCTTCCGGCGCGGGGTGGCGGGACCGCAGCGCGTCCAGGTCGTGGGGATGGAGATCAATCTGATAACGGGTGGGAGCCAGGAGCGTGCCGTTGGTCGCCTGCAAGCAGGCGTCTTCCATTGCCCGGGCGATGTGGTGGGCGACTTCCAGGGGGTGAATGTGCCCGCCAAATAATCGGGCAAAGGTCCCCTCTACCCATTGCTCTGCCAAAGCCTCAAAACGCGCAATGTGGTTCATCTCAGGAAAATTTTATGCCGGGCCTCCCCAATTGTCAAGCCGAAAGGCGTCTGGTCGTTCCAATCTCTCCCGTGTCAGCGCGAGTTTCTCATCACCACCGGCAGATAGACGGCATACCCGTTGACGATGACCGTCGCCGTGCGGGTGAGCGACACGAGCGGCGGCGCGGCGATGGTCGCTGTGTTGGAGATGAACCGCCCGACGCCCGCCGGCGCGGTTACCGTGATCCGGTAGGTTACGGTTACGGCACGGGTCGGGGAGAGGACGCCGCGCCAGCGCAGCACCGGCGCTGCAGAGGCATCCGGTATCCCCAGCGTGGCGGTGAGGCTGCCGGGAACGTAGGTCAGCCCGGCTGGCACCGTATCGGTCATATAGACGGTTTCGGTCAGCAGCCGACCAGTGTTGCGGATGAGGATGGTGTAGGTCAGCACATCGCCGGTGCGGGGGAGGAGGGCCGATGGGACCTTGGCGCTGGTGCTGAAATCGGGCTGTTCGGGCGGGGCCTGAATGGTCGCCACAATCTTCTGGATGGAGTAGAGGTCGCCGCGGCCCCAGGGGCGATCCAGATAGCGGCGCAGGGTCTCCTGGCGCTCGCCCAGGATGTAGGCGTGGGCCAGGAAGTGGGACCAGGCGGCCTGGGGTGCGGTGAAGGAACTCTCCCCATCTTCGGCGTGGATGCCGCCGCGCGTCAGGTACCACCAGCGCAGGCCGTCGCCCGTCTCGCGGGAAAGGACGTGCGCGGCGGCGAGGCCCCCCGTCTGCTCCCGCAGGTAGAGGCCGACCTCCGGCGTGAGGCCGAAAAAGACGGGCAGGTACCAGCCCTCAAAACGGCCCCACTCCGGTTGGTCATCGCGCGGCGTCCAGTACTGGGTGATGGATCGGGCGTAGTCAATGTACGGGGTGATGAC
>JANXCY010000020.1 GCA_025060135.1 Anaerolineae bacterium
CGGGTGTGGGGGGTTGTAGTTGTTTTTGTATTAAGCCCGCGGGGCGGGGGGGGGGGGGGGGGGGGGGGGGGGGGGGCCCCCCCCCCCCCCACCGCGCGCATGGGGCCAGGGCTTGCCCTGCCTCTCGGATGTGGTAAAATACAGGCAGCCTGCCGGCCATCGGGCCAGCCTCCGAACTCCTTCCGCCACCAATGCCGGGCAGGTGAACCGTCTGGGGAGGGGAAAAGCGTGGGAGAGTCAGCGGAGCCGCCTGTAGACGAAGCGGCCGCCTCTTTTGACCGGATGGCCGCTGATTACGATACCATTTGGGAGTTTCCCTGGTACGCCTGGCTGTTTACCCGTCTGCATGTCCTGATCCTTCACAACGTGATCCAACCCTATGCTCCCCGCTCCATCCTGGATGTGGGTTGTGGGACAGGGATCCAATCGTTCTTCCACGCCGCTTTTGGTGCCCATGTGCAGGGGATCGACATCTCGCCCTCTATGATTCGAGTCGCGCGGACCAAAGCCGCCATGCCCCATGCCGACCCAATCACGCCGATGACCATGCCCGGACCATTGGCTTTCCTGCGGTCCTACTACCATCGGATTCGGGAGCACCTGCATGGAGCGGATCCGCCAGGAGTTTCCCCCACTTTTCAAATAGCCGACGCCCGACATCTTCCATTTCGGGATCATACGTTTGACCACGTGAACTGCTGCGGGAGTGTCCTCAGCCTGGTGCCCGAGTATGGCACCGTCCTGACAGAAATCGCGCGAGTCCTGAAACCGGGAGGGACATTGTTCCTGGAAGCCGAGGGACGCTGGAATGGAGACCTGTTCTGGACTCTGGCCGATGCGCTTTCAGGGGGACATTTGGGATACCGGATGCCCTGGCGACGAGCCATAGCACTGGTTGCTCCCCCCCTCACTGCGCCGGTTACCATAGACTACCCGTTTGAGGACAATTGCCTGAAGTTAACTCTATTTACCCGTCAGAGCCTCCAGCGATACCTGCAAGGGCTGGGCTTGCGAACATTGAAAACCTGGACCATTCATTCGCTGACCAATCTGATTCCCAGTCCCCTGTTACATCGGCGGAATCTCCCTGTCGCTGTTCTACAACTCTTCCGGGTGCTGGCCTACGCCGAAGAGCGCATCCCACTGGCCCTTCCCGGATGCAGCCTGGTCTTTCTCGCCCGGAAAGAAGGGTGAATCTGTGGGAGTGGCTACACCGGTATTCCGGATGCTTGCCCTGAGGTCTTATTCTAAGGAGGTACCTGCATGCGTCTCTGGGTCTTACCGAAAGAACAAGTTGTGGACATGGTTTGCAGGCTGATGGCGGATTATCGCGTCTGGGGGCCGCAGGCGAAGGGGCCCCAATTCGCTTTTGAGCCCCTCCCCGACCCGACCGCCATTCGCCTGGATTATAACATCTCTATTCTTTCCCCCAAAGTCGCCCTCCAGCCTCCTCAGGAGCGGATTGCGGTCTTCCACTTGGACGGGGGGTTTACGGTAGAGCCAGTCATAGACGCCGAACCGACGGTCATCTTTGGCATCCACACCTGCGACCTGCATGCCCTGGCGCTGCTGGACAAAGCCTTCTCCGCCGATTTCCCGGACGCTCACTATTTGGAGCGCCGCCAGCAGACGCTGCTGGTGAGCCTGGAATGCCTGCAACCCTGCGACGAGCACTCCTTCTGCAAGAGCATGGGCACCTGGACGGCGGACTCCGGCTACGACCTCCATCTGATGGACCTGGGGGATGCGTACGGCGTCTCTGTGGGAACCGCGGCCGGCGAGGCCCTGCTGACCCAATACGCTCAGGCCCGTCCTGCGACTGACACCGAGGCTCAGCAACTCCACGAAGCGCGGGATGCCAAACGGCTTCGCTTCCCCAACCGGCTGAACTTTGACGCCGCCGAACTCCCTTCCCTGTTGGCCACTGCCTATGACCACCCCATCTGGGCCGAACTGGGCGACCGTTGCCTCTCCTGTGGCGCCTGCACCAACGTCTGTCCCACCTGCTACTGCTTCAACGTCATTGACTCCCCCGAACTGAGCCTGAAGGAGGCGGTTCGGTGGCGCCGGTGGGATTCCTGTCAGTTAGACGAGTTCGCCCGGGTCGCCAGCGGGGAGAACTTCCGAGAAGCGCGTGCCGCCCGTCAGCGCCATCGCATGTTCCGCAAAGGGAAATGGCTCTACGAGCGCTTCGGCGAACTGGGATGCGTGGGCTGTGGCCGCTGTATCCGCGCCTGCCTGACCCACATCAACATCGTGGATACCTTCAACGCTATCCATGCCTCTCAACACAGGAGGTAGTCCGATGGCGGATTCCATTTACGTTCCCCGCCTGGCCCGCCTGGCCGACATCCGTCCAATGACGGAACTGGAGAAACTGTTCGTGGTGGAATTTCCGGACGGGAGCAGCCTGGGCCACCAGCCGGGCCAGTTCGTGATGCTCTCCATCCCCGGCGTGGGAGAAGCTCCTATCTCCATCTCCTCCTCCCCCAGCCGGTCCAACGGCCAATTTGAACTCTGCATCCGCCGGATGGGCGATGTAACCGGAGTCCTGCATCGGATGAGGCCCGGCGACGTGGTGGGTATCCGGGGCCCCTTCGGCCACGGATTCCCCATAGAGCAGATGCGGGGCAAAGATGTCCTCTTTGCCCCCGGCGGCCTGGGGCTGGCCCCCCTGCGCTCCCTGATCAACCAGGTCCTGGACGAACGGGGCTCCTTTGGCCGCGTCATCATCCTCTACGGCGCCAAGCGCCCGGCGGAACTCCTTTTCCGGGACGAACTGGAAGCATGGGCCGCCCGGGATGATGTGGAATTCCACGTTACGGTGGATCGGGGGGATGAGACCTGGACGGGAAACATCGGCGTGATCACTACATTGTTCCCCAAGATTACGGTGGACCCTCTCAACACCGTTGCCGTAACCTGTGGTCCGCCGATTATGTACCGCTTCGTCCTGATGGAGATGCTGAGCAAGGGCATTCCGGAGACCCAGATTTACCTCTCTCTGGAACGGCGAATGAAGTGCGGCGTGGGCAAATGCGGCCACTGTCAGATTAACCACCTCTACTGTTGCCGAGAAGGCCCCGTCTTCACCTACGCGCAGATCAAGAACGTCCCGGAGGCGCTATAATGACTGCCGGAAGCAAGAAGCAAGAGAAACCCAAAGTGGCGTTTTTTGACTTCGCCAGTTGCGAAGGGTGCCAGTTAACGGTGGTGGACTCCCTCCAGACTCACCTGGACCTGCTGGACGCCGTGGAGATCGTCAACTTCCGCGAGGCGGCCACGCTGAACGGCTGGGACTTTGACATTGCCTTTGTGGAGGGCTCCATCACCCGCCCCCACGACGAGGAGCGGCTCCGGCGCATTCGGGAACAGGCAAAGGTTCTGGTCGCGCTGGGTGCTTGTGCCGATACCGGCTGCGTCAACGCGCTGAAGAACCTCCTGCCGCCGGAGGAGGTCCGCCGCTACGTCTACGGGGAACACGCCGACTGGTACGAGACCTACGGAGCCCGGCCCCTGAGCGCCGTTGTCAAGGTGGATGCCGTGATCCCCGGCTGTCCCATTGACCGGGAGGAGTTCGTGGAGGTGGTAAAGGCCCTGCTGGTGGGCAAACGGCCCCCCATCCCCGATTACCCCGTCTGCGTGGAGTGCAAACTGAAGGGCAACGTCTGCATCTTCCATGTGGGCGGCATCTGCATGGGGCCGGTGGCAAGGGCAGGCTGCGGCGCCATCTGCCCTACCTACGGCGACGGCTGCGAGGGCTGTCGAGGCATCATCCCGCACCCCAATGAGAATGCGATGAAGGAAGTGCTGGACGAGGCCGGCCTCTCGGTGGACGATATGATGCATTACTTTAGGATGTTCAACGCGTATCGGGAAGTGGGAGTGGGACAGTGGGAATAAGGGGATCTTGTTCATAGCGGTTGCGCCGCTACCAACAAAATGACCTTTCTGAGGGAGAGAGCCCTATGACGACCCTGAACGTCAACGTTCACTACGTCACCCGCGTAGAGGGCCACGGCAACATCGTCGTGGACATCAAACACGGCGAGGTGAAGGAGTGTCGGTTTGAGGTGGTGGAGGCACCCCGCTTTTTTGAGGCCTTCGTGCGCGGCCGTCCCTACCACGACATCAATCACATCGTTTCCCGTATCTGCGGCATCTGCTCAGTGGGCCACTCCACCGCCAGCACTCGGGCCACAGAGAAGGCCCTGAACGTGGAACTGTCCGAGCAGGCCTGGCTCCTGCGCAAACTGAACTTCCACGGCGAGATTCTGGATAGCCACGTCCTGCACACCTATTATCTGGTCGCGCCGGACTTTTTCGGCGTCCCCAGCGTCATTCCGCTGGTGGAGACCCACCGGGAAGTGGTGGAACGGGCCCTGCGGCTCAAGAAACTGGCCGGGGACCTCTGCGCGATGATCAGCGGGCGCCATACCCACCCCTGCGCGCTGGTGGTCGGTGGCTTCACCCACACCCCCACGGAGCGGGAATTACGGGCCATGCGGGAGCGGCTGGTCGCCGCCCGCGCCGACATGGACGCGACGGTGGACCTCTTCGCTTCCCTCCCCTGGCCCCAGTTTGAGCGGGAGACGGAGTACGTGAGCCTGCGCAAAGACGACGAGTACGCCTTCATAGACGGCGTCATCGTCTCCTCGGACGGCTTTACGTACCCGATTGAGGACTACCGGAAGGTTACCAACGAATACCTGGTCCCCTTCTCCACGGCCAAGTGGACGAAGCACAACCGGGAGTCTTATATGGTGGGCGCGCTGGCCCGCTTCAACAATAACTATGACCAACTTCACCCGAAGGCCAAAGAGGCGGCAGCGCGGTTCGGCATGAAACCCATCGTTACCAACCCCTTCCTGAACACTGCCGCGCAGGTGGTGGAAATGGTCCACTCCCTGGAGGACTCCATCCGCATCATAGACGAACTGCTGAGCCGAGGAGTGCGGGAGGAGAAACCGGCACCGGTAAAGGTGCAGGCCGGAGAGGGTGTGGGCGCGTGCGAAGTCCCGCGCGGCGTCCTCTTCCACCACTATGTCTACGACGAGAAGGGCATCTGTGTGGAGGCCAACTGCATCATCCCCACCAATCAGAACCTGGCCAACCTCAACGCCGACATCCGCGCGCTGGTCCCCCAGATTCTGGACCGGCCTCAGGAAGAAGTGCGGCTCCTGCTGGAGATGTTGGTGCGGGCCTACGACCCCTGTATTTCCTGCTCTACCCATTTCCTGAGAGTGGAGTTTGTGTAGACCGCTATCCCTCTCCAGCCCCACCGCTAGCCTGGCCGATGGCCGGGCCTGCAAAGGCTCGGAATCATCGTCTACAAGGGATGGGCAATGACATCCGGGCGCTGGCTACCCCTGCAGTACTACCTTCCTATTGACAGGGGCCATGATTTCAGTATGATGAAATTATATCCACCAACGAAAGGGGGTGAGCCGGATGCTCTATCTGCCTCGGGAGGAAGGGCAGGGCCTGGCGGAGTACGGATTGATCCTCGTCCTGGTTGCTATCGTCGTTATTGTCATTCTGACCATTATGGGAACCCGAGTCAGCCACCTCTTCTCCCGGATTACGAGTGCTCTCCAGTAGGACCCTGCACCCTTCCAGCAGACGACCCCAGAACCCCGCCAGGCGGGGTTCTGTGGTTTGTCGGCCATGGGGCTCCTGGGGGTATCCGGCTTCAGCCCCCACGGCTACCGGTTGGCGCAGAGAGGAGAAGTCAAACCCGGCCTCTGGCTTTCCGGTCCACGTCCGATCGCCGATGCGGTCAATAGCGGGCTGGAACCTGCTTCAGCAGGAGATCGTGAACTGCCGGGCCTGTCCCCGGCTGGTGGCATACCGGGAGGAGGTTGCTCGTGTCCGGAAACGGGCATACCGGGATTGGGAGTACTGGGGCCGCCCGGTGCCGGGCTTCGGCGACCGGGAGGCATGGCTACTCATCGTGGGTCTGGCCCCGGCGGCTCATGGGGCCAATCGTACGGGCCGGATGTTCACCGGGGACGGCTCCGGCGCCACTCTGACTGCCGCCCTTTATCGGGCCGGCCTGGCTAGCCAGCCGATCTCCGACCATCGGGATGATGGCCTGGACCTGTGGGGGGTCTTTGAGACAGCGGTGGTTCGCTGTGCGCCTCCGGGGAACCGCCCCTTCCGTCAGGAGATAGAAAACTGCCTGCCGTTTCTGGAGCGGGAAATGGCCCTTCTACCCAACCTCCAGGCAGTGCTGGCCCTGGGGCAGGTAGCGCTGGACGGGTACCGGGCCCTGCTTCGGCGGCGGGGAGTGAATGTACCTCCCATTCCATTCCGCCACGGTGCGGTCGTGCCCTTCCCACCGCCTCTCCCAACCCTCCTGGTCTCGTACCACCCCAGCCGTCAGAACACCCAGACAGGCCGCTTGACCCCCCAGATGCTGGATGAGGTTCTACAGGCTGCCATTCGGGAACACGAAACACGGAGCAAGCAATGCGCATCACCCTGGCTGCCGTTGTACTGACCTATAACGAGGAGTCCAACATTCCGGACTGCCTGGCCACTCTGGCCTGGGCAGACCGGCGGGTAGTGCTGGATTCCTTTAGCACTGACCAGACGGTGGCTCTGGCCCGGGAGATGGGGGCAGAGGTTTTCCAGCATCCCTTTGAGAACTATGCTCGTCAGCGCAACGTGGCCCTGGAGTGGGTGGAGGCGGACTGGATTTTCTTTGTGGATGCAGACGAACGGGCAACACCGGAACTGGCGGCAGAAATCCAGACGGTTGTGGCCGGGGAAGGGCCAGAAGTGGGCTGGTGGGTGCCCCGCCACAACTACATCTTTGGACGACTGACCCGGGGGGCCGGCTGGTATCCGGACTATCAGATGCGCCTGGTCCGGAGGGGCTACGCCCGGTGGGAGCGCGCCGTCCATGAAATCGCCATTGTTCATGGCCCGACAGGATACCTCCAGAACCCCCTCCTCCACTATAATTATGACGACCTGGCCGATTTCGTTGCCCGCCAGGAGCGATATACCGACTACGACGCCTCCGTCCTTTTCGCCGAAGGGGTCCGGCCCCATTTCTACACTCCCTACTCCCAGGCCGTTCGCCACTTCTGGTGGCGGTTCGTAACCCTGAAGGGCTTCCGGGACGGGGGACATGGACTGTGGTTGAGCCTGCTGATGGCCTACTACGAGGCAGTAAAATACCGCAAACTGGCCCGCCTGTGGCGGAGGTTGACGATTCCTTGAACCTGTGGTATAAGTATTCTCACAACCGATATGCCCAAAGACGAGGAACAGGAAGAGTAGGCATCGTAGCGGGGTTCCAGAGAGTCGGGCCTTCGGCTGAAAGCCCGATACCAGCGCCGATGCTGAATGGGCCTGGGAGTCGCCCGCCGAACCCCCGTCCATCGGGGGAGTAGTCCGGGCCGGAGTCGCCACCGTTATTGGGGCTGAGGGTAATGGGCCGACCTGCATCTGGTCGGTCCTGTACCTGCGAATGAGGGAGGTTGGCTGTTCCCCTCCCGGAGAGGGGAGGCCCCTCAGCGGGGTGGTACCACGGGAACAACGCCCGTCCCGGCTATGGGACGGGCGTTTGGGTTTATATCATCCCATCCCTTCAGGAGGTGGAACCATGGTAGAACAGAACTATTTCCTGCTTCCCCAGGACCGTCTGCCGAAAGCCTGGTACAACATCGTTGCCGATCTACCCTTTGAGGTCCCGCCTCTCCTGCATCCGGTAACCCGGGAGCCGACCCGTTTGCCGCCGCCTCTCTTCTGCGACGCGCTGATTGAGCAGGAGGAGACCCGGGAGCGGTACGTGGAGATTCCGGAGCCGGTGCGGGAAGTCTACCGGCTCTGGCGGCCCACTCCGCTGGTCCGGGCTCGGCGGCTGGAACAGGCGCTGGACACTCCGGCCCATATTTACTACAAGTACGAGGGGGCCAGTCCCCCTGGCAGCCATAAACCCAACACCGCTGTGGCCCAGGCCTTCTACAGCAAAGAGGCGGGGGTAAAACGACTGGTTACTGAGACCGGCGCCGGGCAGTGGGGCAGCGCGCTGGCCTTCGCCTGCAACCTCTTTGGAATGGAGTGCGGGGTCTATATGGTAAAGGTCAGTTACTACCAGAAACCCTATCGCCGGGTGTTGATGGAGGCGTGGGGAGCTCGAGTCGTCCCCAGCCCCAGCCCGGAGACCCGCGCGGGTCAATCCATCCTGGAGCGAGACCCCGATTCGCCAGGCAGTCTGGGGATCGCCATCAGCGAGGCTGTGGAAGTGGCCGCCACCCATGACGACACCAAATACTCCCTGGGCAGCGTCCTCAACCACGTCCTGCTCCATCAGACCATCATTGGTGAGGAAGCGCGGCTCCAGATGGAGATGGCCGGGGAAGCCCCCGATGTGGTGATAGGGTGCGTGGGCGGAGGGAGCAACTTCGCCGGACTGGCCTTTCCCTTCCTGCGCGACCGGCTGCAGAATGGCGTCTCCACCCGCTTTGTCGCTGTGGAGCCCACCGCCTGCCCCAGTATGACGAAAGGGATTTACGCCTACGACTACGGCGATACGGCCCACCTGGCTCCTCTCGCCAAGATGGACACTCTGGGACACACCTTCATCCCGGCGAGCATCCATGCTGGCGGACTGCGCTATCACGGGATGGCTCCGCTGGTCTCCGCGCTCCATCGGCACGGGTACATTGAACCCGTAGCCTATCCCCAACTGGCAGTCTTTGAGGCGGCAGTCCTCTTTGCCCGGACAGAAGGATTCATTCCTGCGCCGGAAACCGCCCATGCTATCCGCGCAGCGATAGACGAGGCGCTGGCCGCGCGGGAAGCGGGAGAGAAACGGGTCATCCTCTTCAATTTCAGCGGGCATGGCCACTTTGATATGGGGGCGTACGAGCAGTACTTTGCGGGGAAACTGGAGAACTACGAGTACCCAGCCGAACGGGTCCTAGAGGCGCTAAAGGATCTGCCAAAGGTGGAGGAGCAATAAACTGGATGGGTGTGGCAGCGAACCCGCCACACCCATCTTCCCCCGAAAAAGTCGCCGCCATCCCGTTGGGATCGCGGCGACTGCTCCCCGTTGCCCCGGAGAGGACTCGAACCTCCACGCCCTTTCGGGCACAGGTCCTCAACCTGCCGCGTATGCCTGTTCCGCCACCGGGGCTGGCAATGGATATTATACCCCCATATATGTGTTTGTCAAACGCGTACTTTTGTTCAAATTTCAGCCGATTTGCCCGTCAGCACTCGCGCATCTCCCACCCGCCGGGTCATTCCCGCTCCATCCAGGTATTCCAGCAACGCCTGTGCATATTTGCGGCTGGTCTGGAAAAGGTCTCGCACCTGAGCCAGGGTGATGCTCCCGTGTTCCTGGATATGGGCCCGGATGCGCTCTACCATCTCCCGGTAGGTCTCCCGCAGAAAAAGCACTTCCGGAGAGACCTGAATCAGGTCGCCCCGGGCCAGGAGGACACTCATCACCTCCTCGCCGACCAGTGCGGCGGCCTCTTTGACCGAGGGCGGGGTATAGGGTGTAGCACGGAACCGGGCCAGGAGGTCGTCTACCATCTGTTGCTGCTGGGGGGAGAAGCGAACTTCGTGCTCAGGCAGACGGACAGTTGTAGCCTCGTCCGCGACCAGGCCCTCCGCGGCTGCGCGGGCTATCAGGCCGTTAAAGGTACGGGGGTCCAGCCGCAGCGCGCTCCGCAGCCCCTCCCGACCCATACCGGGGCGAAGAGGATAACGGGCATGGTAGGCAGCCAGTTCCTCCTGCATTCGGGCTGTCGTGGCCGACCACCAGGCCCGGGCGGCTACCAGCCGGGCGGGGGCCGGTTCGGAGATAGCGTCCAGGATCACCGCATCGCCAGAGGCCAGGAGTTCCGCCAGGGCGGATGAGGCCGCCTCACCCAGACCAGAATCTTCCAGCAGGTCCCGCACCGTCTGCGGGCCCCGGCGCTCCAGGGTCTGCAGGAGCACCTCAGCGGGGGTACCCCGGGCCAGAGTTTCCAGCCGGGCCCATACCTCGGGCCGGAAGCGGCGATGTTTGCGGCCCGGATGGGGATCTACCACCTCCCCTCCGCCGACAGTGGCCGCTGGAGAGGGGATGCGCACAATGAACCGGTCGCCTCGAACCAGAGGGAGAGAAGCGTTCAGTTCCAGTTGAACCCAGCCAGATTGTCCTGGAGCCAGGGTCTCGGTGCCCAGTAGCCGGAGCCGGGCAACCGTCTCGGCAGAACCACAGAAAAACTTCACCCGGATGTTGTGCTTCAGCGGGAAGGGAGCATCGGGCAGAACGTCCAGCCGGGCATCGATCAGGGTGGTGGAGCGGAGCCAGCCCGGGACTGTCACCAGGTCGCCCCGGGCCAGGTCCTGTTTGGAGACGCCGGTCAGGTTGATGGCGACGCGACTTCCGGGAACGGCGCGCGGGATTTTCGTTTTATGGGTCTGCAGGCCCCGGATGCGGGCTCTGAGGCCCCGGGGCAGAATCTCCACCTCTTGCCCAACCTCCAGATGGCCGTCTACCAGCGTGCCGGTAACCACCGTCCCGAAGCCGCCGACGGTGAAGACTCGATCTATCCAGAGGCGGGGGCGGCCCCGGTCGGGGCGAGGTGGGGTGCGGGCCAGGACTTCCTGCAGCGCGGCCACCAGTTCGGCCAGACCCTGCCCGGTGCGGGCGGAGACAGGGATAATCGGCGCCCCCTCCAGAACGGTGCCCTGGAGAACTTCCGCAATGTCCGCCTGAACCAGTTCCAGCCAGTCCGGGTCGTCTATCAGGTCCGTTTTGGTCAGCGCCACAACACCGCCAGGGATGCGCAGCAGGTCCAGAATGGCCAGGTGCTCCCGGGTCTGAGGCATCACCCCCTCGTCGGCGGCGATGACGAAGAGGGCGGCGTCGATACCGCCGACGCCCGCCAGCATGTTCTCAATGAAGTCCCGGTGTCCGGGAACGTCTACGATGCCCACCGGTTCGCCATTCGGGAGGGTCATCCAGGCGAAGCCCAGGTCTATGGTCATCTCCCGCTCCTGCTCCTCCCGGAGGCGGTCGGGGTTAATGCCAGTGAGGGCCTGGACGAGGGTGGATTTGCCGTGGTCTACATGTCCGGCGGTGCCGATGACGTGCACAGAAGACCTCCCGTGGCGGGAGATTCACTCCTCCAGCGTATGCTCTTTCAGGACGGCCAGTTGCCCATCTATCTCGGCGATACGGGCCTCGTAGGCCTCGCGGGTGTGGGCAAAGGAACGCACCGCATCGGCTCGGCGGGTCTCCCAGAGGGCAGCAATCTGGGAGTAGCAGAGTTTCGCCGTGGCGGCCAGGGCGTCCAACCGCTTGTTCACGCCCGCGTTGATCCGCTCTTGTTGGCGCCAGCGCTCCTCTATGGCGATCTCCCAGTTACGGCGGGCCTTTTCCTGCGCGGCCTGCCATTCCTCCCATTGCCGCTTTAGGCGTTCCTCCGCCATCCGCTGCATCTCGGCCGTTTCGTTCTGGCGAGTCTCCAGGCGGGTCTGGAGGGCCGAGAGGGCATCCAACGCGCGCTGCGCCCGCTGATATTGCTCCATGAACCGCTGCCGCTCCTCCCGCAACCGCTCCATCTCTTGGCGGACCTCTTCGGCCTGCCCGGCCCACTTCCTGGCCTCTTGGTTGCGACGGAAGTCAGCGACGCGCAGTTCTTCCACAACCTTCTCAAACTCCTTGATGGGTTTCAGCCCCTCTTCCAGGTACCGTTTCTGTTTCTGGACGGCCTCTTCCAGGAGGAGCAGTTTGGCATTGATCGCCTCTATCCGTTTGCGGAGTCCTGTCGCCTCCGCTTCCAGCGTGGTAATGCGCTTGTTGTCGGCCCGGCGCTGTTCCTCCAGATAGACCACGGTGGCGGCCCGGTCTTCGGACTGTTTTCGCAGGTCAGCGAAGGCCATCTCCAGCCGCTGCTGGTTCTCGTAGAGGCGATGGGCTTCGGCCTGGAGGGCGGCCAGGCTCTCCTCCAACCGGGGGATGGGGCGCAGGCCCTCGGTCACACGGGCCACTTCATCTCTCAGGGCACCGATTTCCAGTTGACGGGCCCGATCGGACTCCCGCTGCTCTTTGCGCCACTGCTCCTCCCGCAGGTCCAGCATCCGGCCCACTTCGGCCTTCAGTCCTTCCAGTGCCGGGGCGAAGCCGCTCATCTGGCTCAGCAGAGTCTCCATACCGGCCACTGTTCGCTGTAGGGCCAAAATCAGTTCTTGCTGTTGGGCCAGTTGCTGGGCCTGGAGTCTGACCTGTTCCTGGAGGGCAGCGATGAGCGCTTTATCTTTGCGGCGCTCATCGTCCAGCCACTGGACCATCTGGCTCAGTTGGGGTAGTTCCAGGGTCGGGAATCCTTCCACGGTTCCTCTTTCAGCCACTCCTCCCCCTTTTCTACGAGAATGTCGGTTGACGCGGGCTCTCAACTCCAGAGCCCAACGGTTGCACCCGGGATTGGCAGCTCATGCGCGGAGGTGTCGCCAGACCCGCTCGGGGGTGAGGGGAAGGCGCGGGATGAGCACTCCGACGGCGTCGTAGACGGCGTTGACCACCGCCGGGGCGACGCCGTCCATCGGAATCTCCGCCACCGCCTTGACCCCGAAGGGATGGGTCGGTTCCCAGGTCTCCACGAAGAGCACCCGCAGTTCAGGCATCTCGTCGGCCCGAAAGATGCGGTAGTCGTCAAAGCGGGGGTTGACAATGCGGCCCCACTCGTCAAAGACCAGTTCCTCGGAAACGGCATAGCCCAGGGCCTGAGTCATCCCCCCTTCCACCTGCCCGCTGGCGGTGATGGGGTTGACGATTTTCCCGCAATCCAGCGCCATCAGCAGCCGCTCCACCGTTACCTGACCGGTCTCGGTATCCACCAGTACCTCGGCGAACTGGGCCGCGAAGGGCGGAGGACTGGAGGGGCTGGTGAAGGAAGCCATCCCCATAATCTGGAACGGGTCGTGGTGGTGGAGGCTCTCCAGCGCCACCTCCCGCAGGGAGACGGAGCGTCCATCGGGGGCCCAGGCGGCCCGGTCCCGCAGCCGGACTGTTTCCGGCGGGACGTCCAGCATCCGCCCGGCCACCTGCCGAATCTGTTCCGCCGCCTGCTGCGCCGCCCGCACTACCGCGCCGCCGCTGATGTAGGTGGTGCTGGAGGCATAGGCCCCCTTGTCAAAGGGGGTCAGGTCCGTGTCGGACGCGTAGACGAGGATGTCTTCCACTTCGCATCCCAGAACCTCGGCGGCCATCTGGGCGAGCACCGTATCTGCGCCGGTCCCCAGGTCCGTCGCGCCCACCATCAGGTTGAAGGAGCCGTCGTCGTTCATCTTGACGACAGCGGAGCCCATATCCAGATACGGGATGGCCGTTCCCTGCATCACAAAGGCAACGCCATGCCCCCGGCGCAGGTGCGGTTGGCCGGGGACGGTGTGGTAATCGCCCTGGCGCCAGCCGAAAGCCGCCGCGCCCATCGCCGCCGCCTCCGCCAGCGCGCAGGTGTGGATGACCTCGCCGTGGGCCTCCCGCCCCTCGCTCCAAACCTTGCTCATGGGGTGCTCCGCGCCGGGTTTGATCGCGTTCTTCAGCCGAAATTCCAGCGGGTCCCACCCCATCGCCCGGCAGATGCGCTCCATGTGCGCCTCCACGGCGAGGAAGCCCTGGGGAACGCCGTAGCCCCGATATGCGCCGGAGGGGACCCGGTTGGTGTAGACGACGTCGGCCCAGAAGCGGATGTGGGGGACGTCGTAGAGGGACATGGCCTTGTGGCCCGTGTTGCCGGTAACGGTCAGCGCGTGGTTGCCGTAGGCCCCCGTGTCGGAAAGGACGATCATCTCGTTGGCGATGATGGTTCCATCCTTTCTCACCCCGGTCCGCATCTTGAAAATCATAGAGTGTCGGGTGGTGCTGCAGGCGAACTGCTCTTCGCGGGTGTATTCCAGCAGGACCGGGCGGCCCGTAGCGATGGTCAGGTGGGCGCAGAGGTCCTCGTAGATTTCCTGCTTGTTGCCGAACCCGCCGCCAATGCGGGGTTTGATGACCCGGATGCGCTTTTCCGGCAGGCCCAGCACGGGCGCCAGGATGCGCCGGACGTGGAAGGGGACCTGGGTGGAGGAGCGGATGACCAGCCGGTCGTCCTCGTCCCAGTAAGTCAGGCAGGTCCAGGGCTCCAGCGGCGCAGCCTGCACCCGCTGGACTTCGTACTCCCCCTCAAAGACGAAGTCGGCCTCGGCCATCGCGCGGTCCACGTCCCCCAGTTCAATGCGGATACGGGCGGCCAGGTTGCGGGAGGGGTCGCAATCGCCGAAGGGGATGTAGTCGGGCTCGTCGTGGATGACGGGCGCGCCCGGCTTCATCGCGTCGCGCGGGTCCAGGACGGCAGGGAGGACTTCGTACTCCACCTCAATGAGCCGAAGGGCCTCTTCGGCGATTTCGGGACTTTCCGCCGCCACCGCCGCCACCCGATCGCCCACGTAACGGACTTTGCGATCCAGGCTGACGAAGTCTTTGGGGCCCGGAATGGGGTCCGATTGCCCGGCGGTGGAAAAGACGACGCGGGGGATGTCCTGGTAGGTGAGGACGGCATGGACGCCAGGGAGGGCACGGGCACGGCTTGTGTCTATGCGTTTGATGCGGGCATGGGGGTGGGGGCTGCGGAGGATTCTGGCGTAGAGCATGCCGGGCATCTGGACATCGGCGGCGAAGGCCGGCTTGCCCTGGGCCAATTTCAGGGCGTCCACCCTGGGCTCCGGCTTCCCCACCACCCGGAGTTCCTCTGCCGTCGGCGCAACGACGAGGCGGGGCAGGACAACGGTCTGCGGGGCCGTCCGTCGGCCCCCAGAGAGTTCCGGTGGGAATTCCGGTGGCGGGGCCAGGAGTTCGGGGGGCATAGGGAAGGCCTCCTCTGGCGCTTCCAGCGGAGGCGGCTCCTCTCCCCGCAGGTACGCCGCCGCGCGCAGGACGGCCTGAACGGGTTTGACGTATCCGGTCTCGCGGGAGAGAACACCGCTTAAGGCATCCCGGACCTCCTCTTCGGTGGGGTTAGGATTACGGTCCAGGAGGGCCTTAGCAGCCAGAATAAGGGCCGGGGCCTCGTAGCCGCTCTGGAAGGCGCCGGTCTCAATGAAGGCCCGCTGGATGGGATGAAGGGGAGCGCTTCCCTTCCAGCCCCGCCTCTGGGGGCCACTGAGCCCTTCCACGGTGAGAATTTCCGCACCGTCTACCTGCGCAGCCAGGGTGATGCAACTGGAGCGGGGCTCACCGTTTACCAGGACGGTGCAGACGCCGCATGTGCCGTCCTCGCAGCCGTGTTTGACGCTGAAATACCCCTCCCGGCGCAGGACCCGCAGCAGGGTCTCACCGGGAGCGACCGGGATCCTCCGGAGGATGCCGTTGATCGTCAGGGTAATGTCCATACGGGTTTTCCCTCCGCTGGTGTTTTTACAGTATAACATCTTCCGAGAAGAAAGCAACCGCTGGCGATCCTCCGGGCTTTCCAGAACTCATCCCGCAGGCCACGTATATCCTGCAGGGAGCTGAGAGGGTCCAGATGTTCCCCTTGCGGCCGTGAAGCCACGGCCATGGGGAAAACGGTTTCTGGCTCTTCAGGAATGGGCATGGTGGGTTGTCCATTGGTGGGCTGTTTGGCGCCAGATTCATCTTGCGAACGCAGGTTAAAAAGCCTGCGCCAGCCCTGCCTTGCCGATTTTGTGGGCTGGATGCTCCCTATCCAGGAATTGCCCAAGAAACCGGTTTCTTGATGGGCAAAACCGTCGTGGTGTTCTACGGCACCAGCACAATCTTGCCGAATTGTTCTCCTCGCTCCATCCGTTCAAAAGCCCGTTTCCCTTCGGAAAGGGGCATCACCCGGTCCACCACCGGCTTCAGTTTCCCGGCCCAGACCAGGGCCATCACGTCCCGGAAGTCCTGATGGCTTCCCATAGTGGAGCCGATGAGGCTGATTTGCTTGCCGAAGATGAAGCGGATGTCTATCTGGGCATCCGGACCGGAGGTATTGCCGACGATGACAATACGGCCTCCTCGGGCCACGGCCCGCATGCTCTGCGCCAGGGTCGCCCGCCCGACGTTATCCACCACCACATCCACGCCCCGGCGGTCGGTCAGTTTGTAGAGGGTCTTCGGCCAGTCCGGGTCCTCCCGATAGTTGAGGACCACATCGGCGCCCAGTTCCTTTGCTCGGGCCATCTTCTCTTCGGTGGAGGTGAGGGCGTAGACAGTGGCGCCGGCCAGTTTGGCGATCTGGATGGCCATGGAGTTGACCCCGCCGCCTGCGCCAATGATGAGCACCGATTCGCCCGCGCGCAGGCAGGCCCGGTGAATGAGCATCCGCCAGGCTGTGAGGGAGACCAGGATCGGCGCGGCCGCCTGGGGGAAATCCCAACCGTCCGGGATGGCCATCAGGTTGCTCGCAGGGACAGCCACGTATTCCGCCTGTCCACCCCGAACCTGCTCTCCCAGGATGACGTACCCGGGGCTGACGGAGTCCTCTCCCCGGCGGGTGTACTCATCCTCGGCGGTGGAGATGCCCGGGTCCACCACCACTCGCTGGCCGACTTTCCAGCCGGAGACGCCCTCGCCCATCGCGACGATTTCCCCGGCCACATCGGCGCCGCACCAGTGGGGCATTGGGAGTTTCAGCCCCGGCCAGCCCCGACGCACCCAGATATCCAGGTGGTTAAGAGCACAGGCGCGCACCCGGACCAGCACCTGCCCCGGCCCCGGCTGGGGATCAGGCACATCTTCGTACCGCAGGACGTCCAGTTCGCCGTGTTCGTGGAAGCAAAGCGCTTTCATACCGTCCTCCGCTGAAGAGAAGAATCCGGGAATGGGGGAAACCTCAGCCCATCGTTCAGAAAACTGGACCCGCAGGCAGGCGCTCTTTTGCCAGGGGCCCGGGCGGCCTCTGGCTGTCCGGTCGTCCCCAGCGCGCAGGCCAGCGCCCTGGGGATTTCCGCCTCCAGCGGCTGGATGGCTGCTGCCCACCCCGGAGAGGAGAGAACCTCAGTGCTGTTAACCGGAACTGTCCCGTTCAAAGCGACCGATGAAAATCGGGCCGAACAGCCCTTCCTGCCAGACCCGGACCCGTTCCTGTTTGATTAACTCCAAGACGGCCAGGAAGGTGATGATGATTTCCGTCCGTCCCGTGAGTTCAGCCAGCAGGTCCTGGAAGCAGAGACGGCCCACCTGGGCGAGCCGCTCCTGAATCCAGGCCATCTGTTCGGCCACCGTGATTTGGGGCAGGGCAATGAGTGTTTCCGCCGCCGGGGTCGGATAGGCCCGCAGCGCTTCCTGTGCGGCTCGCAGGAGGTCCTCCAGGGTAACTCCAGCGAGGGCAGCGGAGGGATCGGCGGGAAGACGAAGGCTATCGGACGAGGGAACCCGTACGTAGGCCCGCCAGCCCCGTTCCTCCAGCCGCGCCAGTTCTCCCGCCAGAGCCCGGTATGCCCGATACGTCTCCAGTTGCCGGATCAGGTCGGCTGCGACCTCGTCTTCCTCCCCGCTCCTGGAACGGTATCCGGGCAACAGGACCCGACTTTTGATGAGCAGGAGTTTCGCCGCCACCACCAGGAAGGCCGCCAGGTCGGCCAGCGACCGACCCATCTGTTCCACGATGGCCAGGTACTGGTCCGTCACCTGGGCCAGTGAGATGGCGGTAATCTCCAGTTCCTCCCGCTCAATCAACTGAAGCAGGAGGTCCAGCGGTCCCTCAAATACCGGCAGCCGGATGGGGTAGCACCGAATCACGGATCCCCGGTCCTACTCCAGAGTGGGATAGGCGAAGAGGCCGGCGACCCCACCGGTGTGCCAGAAGAGCACCCGTTCCTGGGGAGAGAACACGCCCCGCCGGATCAGGTCCATCAGGCCGCCGAAGGCCCGCCCGGTGTAGACGGGGTCCAGGAGCAACCCTTCGGTGCGGGCCAGCAGGCGGATGGCCTCCCGCTCCCGGTCGCCGATGACGCCGTATCCGCCGCCCAAGTAGCCGTCCTCCACGACGAAGTCCTCCAGAGTGAACGCCAGGGGCAGGCTCAGGTAGTCGGCGGTGGCATTGGCCAGTTCGGCCATCCGCTGACGCAGGGCGTCGGCGGGCAGGTCCACGCTGACCCCCAGGATGCGGCCCGGGTAGCCCAGGGCCCGGGCCGCCACAGCCAGCCCGGCCTGGGTGCCGCCGCTGGAGGAGGCCAGGACGATATAGTCAAAGGAAAGTCCCTCCCGGGCTGCCTGGGCCAACAGTTCTTCCATTGCAGCCACGTAGCCGCAGACGCCCACGGGGTTGCTCCCACCGTAGGGGACAACGTAGGGACGGCGGCCCCGGGCTCGCAGCGACGCGGCCACCTCCTCCATGCGCTCCGCGAGGGGCGCGTCTTCCGCCCAGAGGATTTCCGCGCCCAGGAGTCCGTCCAGGAGAAGGTTGCCCTGGGCCTGGGCCGGAGGATGGCCGCGCAGGACCAAGGTGCAGGCCAGGCCGAAGCGGGCGGCGGCCGCCGCCGTCTGACGGGCGTGGTTGGACTGGGCCGCCCCGCAGGTAACCAGCGTGTCGGCCCTCTGGGCCAGCGCCTCGGCCACCAGAAATTCCAGTTTCCGGGCCTTGTTCCCGCCGGTCGCCAGGCCGGTCTGGTCGTCTCGCTTCACCCACAGTTGGGGGCCACGCAGCAGGGCTGTCAGCCGGGGCAACGGCTCCAGCGGGGTCGGGAGATGAGCGATGGAAACTCTGGGACGTCGGTCGGTGAGCATAGCACAGGGTCAGAAATGGGCTTCGTAGCCAGTGATGCCCAGTTCGTCCCGCATCATCTGCAGTTCTCGCATCAGGTTGGGGTTGACCGGGACGCCCTGGGCCCGAATCCGCTCTTCGGCCTCGTATTCTTTTTCTCCGGCCACGTAGATGCGCTCCCGGCCCGGTTCTTTGCGCGCGTTTCGCAGGTCGCGCATGATCTGCCCCGTGATACGCCGGGCCATGTCCAGTGGGACAAAGTGTTCAATATCTATGGCCAGGAAGAAATGGCCCAGCATGTAAGGGCGACGGGCGCCGTCGGGGGCGTATCCCAGCAGGTCTTTCAGGAACGCGCCGCCCGAGAGGGCGGCGGAGAGAATCTCCACCATTGTCGCCAGGCCGTAGCCCTTGTGGCCACCCAGTTCCTCTCCGGCCCCTCCCAGGGGCAGGAAGGCCGCCGTCCCCCGGTCCAGGTCCTGGAGGATACGGATCGGGTCAGTGATGGGGCGGCCCTCAGGGTCTATCAGCCATCCTTCCGGTACGGGTTGCTCCGCGCGGGCAGCGACCTCTATTTTGCCCCGCTGGGTGATGGACGTCGCCGCGTCAAAGCAGAAGGGGAAGGGCATGTCGCTGGGCGCGGCGAACGCGATGGGATTCGTCCCCAGCATTGGCTCGGTACTGAAGGTCGGCGCGATGGCGGGACGGGCATTGGTGACCACAAAGCCCATCATGCCTTCGTCAGCCGCCATCCGCGCGTAGTACCCGGCGATGCCGAAGTGGGTGGAGTTGCGCACAGCCACGGCACCCAGACCATACCGCCGAGCCTTTTCCATCGCCATCCGCATGGAGCGGTATGCGACCACGTGTCCCATACCGTGATGGCCGTCCACCACCGCCGTTGTCTCCGTCTCCCGGACAGTCTCCATGTGGGTCCGGGTGGACTGGACCCCGGCCCGGATGCGGTCGTAGTAGTACTTGAGACGGCCCACGCCATGGGATTCAATCCCCCACAGATCGGCAGCGACAAGGACATCAGTAACGATGCGGGCATCCTCCGGCGGCACGCCCAGCGCCTCAAAGACCTGACGCATAAAGGACGCGATCACGTCTACGGGGATATAGTGGATGTCCATATGATCTTCCCAATAGGTGCTCAACAATGGTTCCCAGACTGGAGGCCTGCGCTACGTTCTCCAAATTCCGAATACGAGCGGTGTGGGGTGGTAAGCCTGTATCCAGCAGGCCAGGCGGCCAGCGCTCCAGGGTAACTACGCAAGTCCTGTAAGATGAATTTGCGCTACTCCACCCACCCGAAGGTGCGCTCCACAGCCTTCCGCCATCCCCGGTAGAGCCGCTCGCGGGTCTCGGGGTCCATCTGGGGCTCCCACACTTTGTCCACTGCCCAGTTCCGACGCAGGTCGTCCAGGCCGGACCAGAAGCCGACGGCCAGGCCAGCGGCATAGGCCGCACCCAGGGAAGTGGTTTCGGCGACGACAGGACGGATAACCGGCACACCCAGGATGTCGGCCTGGAACTGCATCAGTAGTTCATTGAAGACCATGCCCCCATCTACTTTCAGGGCTGTGAGGCGCACGCCGGAGTCCTTCTCCATCGCGTCCAGCACCTCGCGAGTCTGGTAGGCGGTGGCTTCCAGCGCGGCCCGGCAGATGTGAGCCTTGGTGATGTAGCGGGTCAAGCCGACGATGACGCCCCGGGCGTCCAGCCGCCAGTAGGGAGCAAAGAGGCCGGAGAAGGCGGGGACGAAGTAGATGCCGCCGCTATCGGGCACGGAGCGGGCGTAGTCTTCAATGTGTTTGGAAAAGTCAAAGAAGCGGAGGTTATCCCGCAGCCACTGGACGAGGGCCCCCGTGATGGCGATGGAGCCTTCCAGGCAGTAGACGGCAGGTGCATCGCCGAACTGGTAGCCCAGGGTGGTCAGCAGGCCGCTCTTGCTGGGGACGGGGGTGGTACCGGTGTTAAGGAGCATAAAGCAGCCGGTGCCGTAGGTATTCTTGGCCTCGCCAGGGTTGAAAGAAGTCTGGCCTACCAGCGCGGCCTGCTGGTCGCCCAGGTCGCCGCAGACGGGGATGGAAATACCAAACGGCCCGTCCTTCGGCGTGTAGCCGTAAATCTTGGGGTCGCTGGAGGGGCGGATCTCCGGCAACATCGGGCGCGGGATGCCCAGGACCTCCAGAATCTCCGGGTCCCAGTCCAGGGTTTCCAGGTTCATTAGCATCGTGCGGCTGGCATTGGAGACGTCGGTTACGTGGGCGCCGCCCTCGGGGCCACCCGTCAACCACCAGATGACCCAGGTATCTATGGTGCCGAAGAGGGCATCCCCCCGCTCCGCTGCCGCCCGGACGCCGGGGACGTTATCCAGAATCCACTGGATCTTGGGGCCGGAGAAGTAGGTGGCCAGCGGCAGACCGGTCTTGGGACGGAAGCGGTCCTGTCCGCCTTCCCGGGCCAGTTCTTCGCAGATGTCTTTGGTCCGGGTGCACTGCCAGACAATGGCATTGTAGTAGGGCTTGCCGGTCTTCTTATCCCAGACGACGGTGGTCTCCCGCTGATTGGTAACCCCGATGGCCGCGATTTCGTTCGGGTCTATCCCGTTCTTCTGGAGGGCGACCCGAATCACCTGCTGGGTCCGCTCCCAGATCTCCATCGGGTTATGCTCCACCCAGCCAGGCTGGGGGTAGATTTGCTCATGTTCCAATTGATGAAGGCTCACCACCCGGCCCGAATGGTCAAAGACCATAAAGCGGGTGCTGGTGGTGCCCTGATCTACTGCGGCGATGTATCGGGCCATCGATTCTCGCTCCTGGAAAACGATGCCGTTAGGCCACTGGACACGAGGGGGATGCGCACCGCGCGCTCGTCTTTTCACGAGAAGAGAACAGGGAAGATTGTCTCTGCTCGCCTGCGGCGTTCGCCGGGTCAGAGCATCCGTTCCAGGTCTTCCGCTGCGCGGCGCATTTCCAGGAAGACCAGTCCCAGTTTGGCAGTGGAGCGGGCCATAACGGTGAGTACCGCGTCGCTGCCGACAGCGGCCAGAAGGACGTACCCGCCGGCCCCTTTGACGTAGACCTGGTCCAGCCCACCCCGACCCAGTTCTCCGGCGATGCGCTCACCCAGGGAGAGCATCGCGGCCGACATGGCCGACACCCGGTCGTCCTCCACACCGGCAGGAAGGGCCGAGGCGATGGTCAGGCCATCCACGCTGACCAGCGCCGACGCCTCCACATCCGGAGTCTGGCGTTGCAGTTCCCGTAACCGCTCCACCAGTTTCTCGGCCCGCGCTTCTGGCATATCCCCACCCCCGGAAAGAGTAGAGCATGTTCGTGGCAGCGGTTCATCCAGTAACGCTGGCGAAAGCGATGGTATATCCTAACCGCTGCTGCAATGAAAATTTTCTTTTTCTTCCAGACTATATCACGGAATATGGGGGATGTCAACAGTTACGATGTCCAGTTCCAGGGCATCTCCGGCCGGAGTGCCGTCCTGGACAATGGGCAGTCGCTCCCCGGTATCGGTCCGGTACATTCCCGCCACCAGCCGGTACCGGCCCGGGGGCAGTTCGGGCGGCAGGTACACCCCGTGCCGATCGGTTACCCGCTCTCCGACCGACCAGATAAAGGTCGGGGAGAGGTCGCCCCGGGGCTCGGCGTCGTTCTGCGCGACCAGGCGTCCCGCCGCATCCAGCAGGTGCAGGAAGACCTTGTACCGTCCCGGTGGCGCGGTGGCTTCCCAGAAGAGGGTAACCGGCAGCACGTCCCCGGGCGCGAAGGGTCCTGCTCCAACAGTGTAGCCGTGTAGGAGGATTTCCGGACCGAAATGGGCGCGAACGGCGACCCAGGGCTCCGCCGGCAACGGGCCCAGGCCGTAGAGGGCCAACCGCACCCGTCCGTACCAGCGGCTCCAGGCCGGATAGGCCCCGTCCGCCAAGAGGTTCTCCATCCGGCGCTCCGGGTCCGCTTCCCGATCTCCCCAATAGAGGACAAAGAGCCGTTGGTGGGAAGAGAGGATTGGCGCCAGCCACTCCGCCATCCGTTCCGGCGTTGGGTGGTACGGAGCCGGGTAAAGGGGCAGGTCGCCCTGATAGTAGTAGGTGAAAACTTCCCACTGATTCGGGGCGTTGAGGAGGACGCCGTCCCCAGGCCGGCCCAGGGCTTCTATATCGGCGGCGATTTGACGATAGTTATCCCGCGCGTAGGTAGGGTTGAAATAGAGGTTACGCAGGGAAGGGAGAAGAGCCGCACCCATCAGGGCATACAGAGCACCGAGAATGAGGGAGAGCAGCGGACGGGGAAGACGAAAGGGCCAGACCAGGCGATGGATTCCTGCGGCCAGGAGGATGTGAAAGGCTGGCAGGACTGCCAGCAAGAACTTGAGGTAAGCCGGTTTGTAGAGGTCAAAGGCAAAGATGAGGGCCAGGGGCACGAGTAGCCAAAGGGCCAGAGTCGCTCCGGCGAGGGCAGCATTCCGGCGAGGCCACAGGCTCAGGGCCAGGAGGACCCCGGCGCCTATCAGGACCGGACAGGCTGGCTCTGTCTCCAGGGTGATGCCCACCGTCAGCGCGCGGAAAATGTCCAGCAATGCCGCTCCCAGGGTGTACCCCCGACCGGCGGAAGGCCAGCCGGTCGCCCGGAGCGCAGCAGGCAGCCAGGGCAGGTAGAGGAGCCCTACCAGCATCTGGAGGACAATCCACGTCCGCAGGGAGAGACCGGGGCGCTCATCCTGTTCCTCGCGGCACCGCCGCCGCAGTCCACTGGGTATTCGGACTCCGAAGACGAGCAAGTTATGGGCGACCAGAAGGAAGGGAAAGGAGTAATGGGTATAGAGGCCGGCAGCGGCAACCAGGGCGTAAAGGAGAGCGGTCGCCCGGCGGGGGCGGTGGAGAAGGCTCCAGAGGAGGTCAGTGGCGGCGACGGCGATCAGGCCCAACAGGCCATACATCCGCGCTTCCTGGGAGTAATAGACGGCCAGGGGGGAAAGGGCCGCCAGGAGCGCGGCGCCGGCTCCCACCCCGGCTCCCAGCATCCGCTGCCCCAACCGTCCGGTCAGCGCGACCGCCAGCAGGCCAATAAAGACGGAAAGAGTCCGGACGGCGAATTCCCTATCCCCCGTGGGGATGCGCCAGAAATGGAGCAGCAGGTAATAGCCTGGAGGGTGGATGTCCCCTGCCGCCGCCGCAATGACCAGGGGGATAGGACGCTGAGCCGCCCGGATTGCGTTCCCCTCGTCGTTCCAGAAGGACTGGGCATCCAGCCGGTAGAAGCGCAGCGCGGCAGCCAGAAGGAGGATCAGGAGCAGCGTCGGGAGAACAACCCCGCGCGGTTTTGCGTTCATCCGCTGCCGGCTACAGGGTGATGCTTTCCCCCGGCCGGAGTACCACCGGCTCGGCGGAGGTCTCCGCGCGCACCCGTTCGGCCCAGGCATTGGGGTCCTGGCGGATGATGTCAAAGGTGTCGTAGTGGATCGGGATCACTTTGCGCGGCATCAGCAATTTCACCGCCCGCAGCGCGTCGTCCGGGCCCATAGTGAAGTTATCGCCGATGGGCAGAACCGCCAGGTCTACGCCTTCCTCGCCGATGAGTTTCATGTCGTAGAAGAGGCCGGTGTCGCAGGCCAGATAGATATGAGGGCCCTCCGCCGTCCGGATAAAGAATCCGCAGGGGCTGCCGCCGTAGGCGCCATCGGGGAGAGCAGAGCCATGATGGGCGATGGTCAGTTTCAGGTATCCGAAGGGATAGGGAAAGCCGCCGCCGATGTGGTGAGGATGGACATGGGGATGCCCCCGGGCCTGGAACCAGTTGCAGATTTCAAAGTTGCTGATGACGAGGGCCCCGGTGCGGCGGGCGATCTCCAGCGCATCTCCGACGTGGTCGCCGTGGCCATGGGAGACCAGGATATAGTCGGGTCGGAGAGCATCCGGAGACGCAGCCGCCAAGGGATTGCCCTTAAGGAAAGGGTCCACCAGCAAGTGGTGGGGCCCGATCTCTATTCCGATGCATGCGTGGCCGTACCAGGTAACTCTGACCATAGTACCTCCCTGAGCAAGGGCTCTTCTGGATAGGCGATGGAAGACCGCTGGGAAACCCGAACACAGCGCAGGCGGTGAATCCTGAATCGGAGGATTCTGCGGCCTACGCTACAAAATTGCCCAACTCCCGACCGGATCGCGGTGTGAGGGCCGGGCTGCTGTAACGACAATCTATCTGACGTAATACTCCCCGGCGGCAGCGACAAAGGCGCGGAAGAGGGGATGAGGACGAGTGGGCCGGGAGCGGAATTCCGGATGGAACTGGCTCCCCACCATGAACGGGTGGTCCGCCACCTCTGCAATCTCCACCAGTTGGCCATCGGGGGAAAGGCCACTGAAAATGAGCCCCCCGCGTTCCAGCAGGTCGCGGAAGCGGTTGTTGACCTCAAAGCGATGGCGATGGCGTTCCTGAACCTCATCCACGCCGTAGGCGGCAGCGGCCCGGGTGCCTGGAACCAGGCGGCAGGGATAGAGGCCCAGCCGCATCGTCCCACCCAGGTCTATGACCCCTCGCTGCTCCGGCAGCAGGTCAATCACCGGATAGGGGGTGTGGGGGTCAAACTCTGTGCTGTTGGGGGTATCGTTGCCCACCACGCGCCGGGCCGCTTCGATCACCATGACCTGCATTCCCAGGCAGAGGCCGAGATAGGGGATCCGGCGGTCGCGGGCCCAGCGGGCCGCCAGAATCTTCCCCTCAATCCCCCGGTAGCCGAACCCCCCGGGGACAACGATACCAGCCACCTCCTCCAACTGGTCCCATCCCCGCCCCTTTTCCAGGTCTTCCGAGTTGATCCAGTGGATGTCCACGTCGTAGCCCAGCGCCAGTCCCGCATGGCGCAAGGCCTCCCGAACACTGATGTAGGCGTCGTGCAACTGAACGTACTTGCCGACAATAGCGATGGGAAGGACCGGTTTGGGCCGGCGGACCTCGTCCACCAGTCGGCGCCATTCGGAGAGATCGGAGACGAGGGAGCCCAGACCCAGGCGGCGGGTGATGAAATCCCCCACTCCGGCCTCCTCCAGGAGGAGGGGCACTTCGTAGAGGACTGGCGTGGTAACCAGCGGCACCACGGCCTCCGGCTCCACGTCGCAGAAAAGGGCGATTTTCTCTATCAATCCCCGGCCCACGGGATAATCGGCCCGAGCGACGATCATATCCGGCTGGATGCCCAGGGAGCGCAGTTCCCGTACGCTGTGCTGAGTGGGTTTGGTCTTCAGTTCTCCGGTCGCACCGATGTAGGGTAGAAAGGTAACATGAACGTAGAAGGTGTTTTCCCGTCCCACGTCCCGCCGCATCTGGCGCAGCGCCTCCAGGAACGGTTGCCCCTCAATGTCCCCCACCGTTCCGCCGACCTCCACGATCACTACATCCGCCTCGGAGACGCGGCCCACCAGCATGATGCGCCGTTTGATCTCATCGGTGATGTGAGGGATGACCTGGATGGTGCCACCCAGGTAGTCGCCGCGCCGCTCCCGGGCAATGACCTCGGCGTAGACCTGACCGGCGGTAACATTGCTGGCGCGGGTGAGGTTTTCGTCAATGAATCGCTCGTAATGGCCCAGGTCCAGGTCGGTCTCCGCCCCGTCGTCGGTAACGAAGACTTCCCCATGCTGGTAGGGGGACATGGTGCCCGGGTCCACGTTGAGGTACGGGTCCAGTTTCTGGATGGTAACCCGCTGCCCGCGCGCCTTCAGCACGCAGCCAATGGCCGCTGCTGTTACGCCTTTGCCGACACTGGAGAGCACTCCACCGGTGCAGAAAATGTATTTGGGCATTCTTGTGCTGGCTGATCGCGTATCGCTGATGGTGTATCGTTGATCGGGTATTGCGTATCAGGATGGCTCGCCCCCCGGCGGCCCGTGCCCCATGCTCCCCGAATCTATAAGGCACGTCGGAACACTCAGTCTCCCCGGGGGTTTGTGGCCTGGAGCAGGCCACCTGGTCTGCCAGATACCGGCTAACCGCCTGCGCGACGCTCCTCCCAACGTTTTTCGGATATGCCCGAATATGGGCGGCATCAGGGGATCAATGCTCCTCCGAAGCCTGCGTGGCCCGATGGACACGGGGATAGAGAAACCATACGGTCGCCAGGCCGAAGAGGGCACCGGTAACCACCCGCCGCAGAGGAGTGCTTTCTATGACCACCCATCCCGCCTCTGGGAACAGCGTGGCCAGGATTTGGGTCGCGATCTGGATTCCTCCGTCCAACACGACGGGGACAATGCCCAAACAGACATAGACCCAGAATGGTAACGGTCGCCACCGGCGACCGGAAAGGGCAAAGGCCAGTCCGGCCAGGAAGATGGTCCCATAGATGGCCGTATCCCGCTGGCAGAGGGAGACTTTGTAGCCCAGAACCTCGTCGCCGATATAGCCGTAAGGGACCAGCGACTCCGGGGCCACTCCCCGGTGGAGCAGTTCTTCCAGCGAGTAGTAGGGTCGTTCGCCCAAGAGATACCAGGATCGGTAGGGAAGTTGGTGGCAGAGAGGCCGATACGCCAGATAAATGAGGTTCGCTGGCCCTTTTGCACCCGCTTTCATCAGGAAGGGGGCCAGAAAAGGCACGCCCACGTAGAACGCCCACCAGAGGTTCAGCAATGCCAGCCAGTGGCGGATCAGCCAGCGGCCCACTCGTTCAGCCCGGTCGGCGAGGCGCTGTTCCCAGAGGGGCCGGGCCTGGGCCTCCGCCGCGCGGCGTTCGGCTCGCCGCCGTTCCACCTCAGCCAGGATCTGGGCCACCGTTGGCTCCGACTCGCGGTGCTCCATCGGGCAGATGCTCCTGCACTCCGGTCTCTTCCGGCTCCGTATGGACCAGGAAGTGGGCCACATGGGGGAAAGTTCGGCGAAGATGGGCCTCCACCTGGGCGGAATAGCGGTGCGCCTCTTCCATAGAGAGGTGCCCCGGAAACACGCAGTGGAGCGAGGCGTAGAGGGTATTCCCCACTTCCCTCAGCCGCACGGCGTGGCACTCCACCACCCCGTCCTGCGCCTCGGCGATCCGGCGGATGGCTTCTACCATCCCGGCGTAGGCGCTGGTCACGTCGTGTCCCGGGTTGCCCGGGGAGGACGGGGCCGCCTCAATGTGCGTCTCCACGCTGACCAGGTTGGCCATTCGGGTACGCATCCGTTCCTCAAAACGGGTGGCCAGCCGATGGGCTTCCTCCAGAGAGAGCCCCCCGGGGACTTCCAGGTCCAGGTCTACCTGGTAGCCCTCAGCCATGGGATGGACATGGACATCATGAACGGAGAGGCCAGCCTCGGCGGCAATGGCCCGAACCTCTCCGACGATGGAGTCCGAGGAGGGAGCCGGTTCCACATGGACGGTTACGTCGCAATGGGAACAGAGCCGGGCGACCGCCTCTTCCACCTGGTTCGCCACCTCATGGGCCATTCCGGCAGGCATCTCGGAGGCGACGCGCACCGTTGCCTCCACGAACGTAGTCGGCCCAGCGATCCGCAGACGGATGGGGCCGCATTCCTGGACGTGTTCCACCCCAGCGATGACCGCGCGGATTCGCTCCTCCAGTCCCTCCGGCGCCCGATCCAGGAGCGCATCCACCGTCCGGCGGCCCAGTTGCAGGCTGATCCAGATCACAATGCCCGCGACTACCAGCGCGGCCACCGCGTCCGCCCGGAGAAGCCAGAAGCGCTGAGCCGGGAAGAGGTCGGCCAGGCGCACCAGCACCAGCCCGACGATGACGACCGAACTGCTCCAGATGTCGGTGGAAAAGTGAAGGGCATCCGCCTCCAGCGCCTGGCTGTGGTAGCGGCGGGCGGTCCGATACAGCGCGCGGGACCGGCTGATGTCCACAACGATGGCCGTCCCCATCACCACGAAGGCCCAGACGCTGGCTTCCACCTCTACAGTCTTGAAGAATAGCCGATCTATGGCCTCGTAGATAATCCAGACACAGGTCGCCAGGAGCAGGAACGTCTCTATCAGCGCGGAGAAGTTTTCCACCTTCCCATGGCCGAAGGGGTGCTCCCGGTCAGCCGGACGATCGGAGGTGCGCACGGCCAGAAAAGTAATCAATGCCGCCACCAGGTCCAGCCCGGAGTGAGCGGCTTCCGAAAGGATGCCCAGACTGTTCGTGGTGAGGCCGATGACCAGTTTGAAGACGGTCAGGAAGATAGCGGCCAGGACCGAACTGAGGGCAACGGCGCGTTTTTCTCTGTGAGCCTGAGTGGTTTCCATTGGTCTTGAGTGTTATGTTACCGCAAAATGGATAGACGTCAAGCACGCCTGCCGAATTTTCCCCCCTTTCAAAGTATGCTATAATCATCTCTGAACCGCTCGAAAGAGGCTCCGGGGGCCACATGGATTCTGCTCCGGCGACAGGTGCGGTCGGTAAAGGGGCGCGGTGGGTTCGTCTGCCCTTCCCGTTGACCCTGTGGGTGGGGCTCCGGGTGCTCTCCAGTATTATGGCCGCTTTCGCCTCCGCCCTGCGCCCTATCACAGACCTGGAGGGGCGGGTCCCGATATGGCCTCCCACGGGGTCGCTTGCCCTCTGGCTGGAGCGGGTCCTGGTGGCTCCGTGGGCTCGCTGGGACGCGCTCTGGTACGAGCGCATCGTCGTCTCGGGCTACCGTCCTGAC
Source organism: Anaerolineae bacterium (assembly GCA_025060135.1). GTDB lineage: Bacteria > Chloroflexota > Anaerolineae > B4-G1 > DUEL01 > SpSt-77. The sequence continues at coordinate 29,342 of JANXCY010000020.1, forward strand.
GATGGGACCGCTCAGTTCCATCCCCTCTATCCCTGGCTGGCTGTGCCGCTGGCCCGGCTGGGGATACCGCCTATGCTGGCATTGCTGACGGTCAGCACGCTGGCCGCGCTGGGCCTGCTGGTGGCCTTTCACCGGCTGGCGGAGCGAGAGGTGGGACCCCTCCGGGCGCAAACCAGCACGGTGCTTTTCGCCACTTTCCCTGTCGCCTTCATCCTCTTTGCTCCTTATCCGGAGGGGCTTTTCCTGCTCTGGGCTGTGCTGGCGCTGATGGGGGCCCGGGAGGGGCGGTGGTGGGCCGCCGGGGCCGCCGGAGGGCTGGCCGCGCTGACCCGCCAGCAGGGGCTGTTTCTGGTCCTTCCCCTGGCCTGGGAACTGTGGACGGCGCGCAAGGGAAAGGAAGGCCTACCCGACCGCCCGGCCGGGTATCACTGGCTTTCGCTGCTGCTGGTGCCGTTGGGATACGGTCTCTGGATGGCGTATCGCCTCTTCGTCCTGCGGGACGCAGTTCCCGATTTCTCCTCCGTCCACGGGCTGATTTATTCGCTGCTGGTCTCGCCCAGCGCCAGCCAGGTGGTCCCCGTGCAGACCTTCCTCTGGCCCTGGGAGGCCATGCGGCGGGCTATCGTCCATGTGGTCCAGACCGGAGATGGGGACACCGTCTACGACCTGGTGCTGGCCGGGCTCTTTCTGGTCCCACTGGCGCTGGCCTGGCGCCGCCTGCGGGGAAGCGACCGGCTCTATGTGGCGGCTATGGTGCTGGCCGCGTTTTCCTACCATACCGGCTCGCTGCACCCGTATATGGGCCTCCCCCGCCACCTCCTGCTGGCCGTTCCGGTCTTTCTCCCGCTGGGTGCCATCGTCCGTCGCCGGTGGCAACGGCGGCTGGTAGCCGACCTCTCCATTGCTGGCTGGCTCTTTCTGGTGGCCCTCTACGTTCTCCATTCGTGGGTGCCGTGAAGATGGTAGGGATGGAAAAGAATAGACAGGATTAACAGGATTAACAGGATTAACAGGATTAACAGGGTGAACAGGATTAACAGAATTAACGATATTTTTAACCAAAAATAAAAAATCATGTCAATCCTGTAAATCCTGTCCATTAAAACCCAGAGGAGGACAGGGATGGATGGAGAGGACGTGGACGTGAGCATTGTTATCCCGTGCCTGAACGAGGAGAACTCCATTGGCATCGTGGTGGAGAAAGCCTGGCAGGCGCTGCGGGCGATGAACGTCTCCGGCGAAGTCGTGGTGGCCGATAACGGCTCCACCGACCGTTCCGCCGAGATTGCCCGTTCGCGGGGAGCCCGCGTAGTGGCGGTCCCGGAGAAAGGATATGGGAACGCTCTCCGGGGTGGGATTGAGGCCGCCCGGGGCCGATACATAGTCATGGGGGACGCGGACGACAGTTACGACTTTCTGGAGACCCCCCGACTGCTGGCTCCTCTGCGGGAAGGGGCCGACATCGTGATCGGCTCCCGGTTCCGGGGCACCATTCTGCCCGGGGCGATGCGCTGGAGCAGCCGCATCGGGAACCCTTTGGTAACCGCCATCCTCAACCTGCTCTTCCGGAGCCGCCTCAGCGATTCCCAGAGTGGGATGCGCGCCTTCACCCGGGAGGCCTGGCAGCGACTCCGGCTCCAATCCACCGGAATGGAGTTCGCTTCGGAGATGCTCATTCAGGCCCGGCGGGCCGGCCTGCGGATCGCGGAAGTGCCCATCACCTTCCATCCGGACCGGCGAGGTCGTCCTCCTCACCTCCACCCCATCCGGGACGGTTGGCGCCACCTGAAACTGATGCTCACCTACAGTCCGACGGTGCTGTTCCTGGCACCGGGCGGCCTGATGATGCTCCTGGGCCTGTTGCTGATGGGGGTTCAGTTACTGGCGCCGATGGACCAGCCCCTCTGGTTGGGACCGGTGCGCCTGGATTTTCACTGGGCCATCCTGGGAAGCCTGCTGACCCTGAGCGGCTACACCCTCATCCAGGCCCACTTCCTGGCCAAAATCTACTCCGTCACCCATCGGTTTCAGGAGCAGGACCGGGTGCTGGAGGTGGGCTTCCGGCTGCTGACCGCGGAGCGGGTCCTGCTGCTGAGCCTGCTGGCGATTCTGCTCGGGCTGGGGATAGACGGATGGGTACTCTACGACTGGATCGCCCAGGGCTACGGCGCGCTGGTCTCCGGACATACCCGGCTGGTGATTTTCGGCTCCACCCTGGCCGCGCTGGGGATTCAGGCCTTTTTCCATGCCTTTCTGTTCAGCATTATGGGGGACGCATATAAGCGGCGCTGACAAAAAGGCGGGGATTTCCGATAGAGCGACGATATGAAAGTCCTGATTGTATTCGGCACTCGTCCAGAGGCCATTAAACTGGCCCCGGTGATCCATGAACTTCACAGGCGGTCTGCCGATACGAATCTCCAGACCGTTATCTGCGTGACAGCCCAACACCGCCAAATGTTGGACCAGGTGTTGCAGATTTTCCATATTCAACCCGATTATGATTTGAACCTGATGGAGGAGAACCAAACTCCCACACAGGTAGCCTCGGCAGTCCTGGCTCACCTGGAATTCGTTCTCCAGCAAGAGCAACCGGATTGGGTATGCGTCCAGGGAGATACAACCACTGTTGCTGCTGCCTGTCTGGCTGCTTTTTACGCGCAGGTCAAAGTCGGACATATAGAAGCCGGGCTGCGAACATATGATAAATGGCATCCCTTTCCTGAGGAAATCAACCGTCGTATCGCCAGTGTGGTTGCTGACCTGCATTTCGCTCCCACTCAGCGTGCCCGTCAGAATCTTCTGAAAGAAAACATTTTGAGCGATCGCATTATCGTTACTGGCAACCCCGTCATTGACGCGCTCCATTGGGCTGCTCATCAGCCCTGCCCACCTGAGATGGAGCAACTTTGGCGAGCCGGAGAACCATCCGTTCGTTACATCTTGGTAACGGCTCACAGGCGCGAAAATTTCGGCAAGCCATTAGAAAATATTTGTCTTGCACTGAAGGATATTGCGCTGTACTATAAGGGGGAAGTCCGTATTGTTTATCCGGTCCATTTGAACCCCAATGTTTGGCAGCCCGTTCATCAGATGCTGAGCCAAGTTCCCAATGTAATCTTAATACCGCCTGTGGATTATTTATCTATGGTGCATTTAATGAAAAGGTCGTACCTGGTTCTGACTGATTCGGGAGGTATTCAGGAGGAAGCGCCCGGGCTGGGGAAGCCCGTGCTGGTCTTGCGGGAAGTTACTGAGCGGCCAGAGGCCGTGGAGGCGGGCACCGTTCGGATAGTGGGTACCGATCGCGAGCGTATTGTGGCTGAGACGATACGTCTGCTCTCGGATGAGGCTACGTACCGGGAAATGGCGCACGCAGTGAATCCCTATGGCGATGGCCGGGCGGCCCATCGGATTGTAGCGGCTTTGCTGGGAGAATCCGTAGAGGAGTGGAGCGGATCTCTGGCCCGTATGGAGTGAACACTCACGACAAATGCGGATATTGATGCTCAGCCACTATATGCTTCCCCATCGGGGGGGAATTGAAATTATCGTGGACCGTCTTTCGCGGGATATCGCGGAGCAGGGGTACGAGGTCACGGTTATATCTAGCCGCTGGGGGCAGGCTCCCCGGTATGAGGTGCAGAACCACCGTAGAATTCTGCGCGTGGCCGCGATTGATCCGCTGCGAAAAAGAGGTGCTCATTACCCGTTATTTTCGCCCCAGATTGTCCCTCTCTTAGTCTATTGGATGAAACACTCAGACATTGTCCACGCCCATGGCATGTTATATTTAACCACTTTTCTTGGTATAACCCTGGCGCGTTGTCTGAAGCGGGCGTCGGTGCTGACCGAGCACGCGGGTTTTGTAGCATATGAGAACCGGATGCTGGAAATGGCACAGAAGATGGCGATCTCCACGATTGGCCTCTGGAACCTGAAACTCAGTCAGCAAGTCCTGGTCCACGAACATGTGGTTGAGGAATATCTCCGGAGGTTTTGTTTATCTCATCTCCATCTCATCCCCTTGGGAGTAGATACTCGTATTTTCCATCCGGTTTCGGTGGACACCCGGAGATACCTGCGAACCATCCTGGGCTGGGATGACCGCCCCAAAGTTCTTTTCGTGGGCAACTTTGTTCTTCGCAAACGTGTGGAATTGCTCCTTCAGGCTTCAGATCCGGCATTTGATGTTGTGCTCTGTGGCGAAGGATATCCCCTTATCTCCCAGCCTCACATCTTGATTTATCCCCCATTAAGCCATCCCGACTTGGTGCGATTGTATCAAGCAGCCGACCTTTTCGTGGTGCCTTCCAGTATAGAAACGTTCTGCATTGTCGCCTACGAGGCTATGGCTTGCGGTTTACCGGTGGTGATGACGACGGATCTGCTGCACCTATCCATCGCTCAATCTAACCTGATTACTTTCGTGGACCCCACCCCGTCCTCTTTGCGGCAAGCCATACTGGAACTCCTCCGGGATCCAGGTCTGCGCTTCCGCACTGGGGAGGCCTCTGCCGAATGGGTACGCGCCCATTTCAGTTGGGAACAATGCGTAAAACAACACATGCGACTCTACGAAGCTCTCCTGGAATCCAGGAAGTCATCATCCTCCCACGGGCGCGACAACTTCTGGAGTACTGTATCGCAGAAAGGGTCGGAGAAGGCGCTATGAGGGACCCAGAGGGCTGTCGTCTTCTTCGCCCAGAAGCCCGCTTAATCCGGCGGAAGTGGCTCTATCCATATGATGGGGCGGTCCCTCAGGACATCGGGCAGGCGCCATACCCGCCGAACCCGATAGGGCGGCAGTTCTGAGAGCGGCATCCGTTCGGGTATGAAAATCCCTCCGTCCAGCCGATGCAGGAAATCCGGGTAGAAGTAGCCGCTGCCCACATAAAGGGTCAGATCAGGACGAGCCCGGGAGAGAAAGAACGAGGGGTCCGGAACACTGTAGGTCCAGAAAGAACCACCGACCGGCAATTGGGCGGCCAGTTCCTGGAAGAACGTCTGGTGGGCCTGATGGATGGCCGGAGCCGCCCGCCAGCACCGCCCCACCTGAACGGCCTGGTAGCCAGACCACACCAGCGCCAGGACCAGCAGGACGCGCATCGCCCGGCCTCCGGCCCGGGGGAGGACCACCTGACTCCCCAAGAGCGCCAGGGCCAGATACCCGAAGGGCGTGAACCACCCCGCGTACCAGGGATGGGAATTGAAATAGGCGGCCACGTAGGCGATCCAGAGCGTTCCCCACTGCCAGAGGGGAGCAGCGAGATCTCGTCGGAGCCCCGCCCAGGCCAGCGCCAGCAACACCGCAACCCAGACCGGCGAGTTGGAAGGATACCTCTCCATCACCCCCCAAAAAGTGTGGGTGCCCAGCAGCCGGGCAAGGAGCGTCTCTCCATCCATAAGAGTCTTATCTTGCACCATCACTCGGGAGAGAAAACGGAACCACTCCCAGTCCTGGAGGACGAAAAGGAGCCAGAGGAAACAGGCCACCGCACAGGGAGCGAGAAAGGCCGCCAGGCCCTTCCACCGGCGGCTCCAGAGAAGCACCAGGGCCAGCCAGGCGGCAACGTAGAAGGCCTCCCAGAAGTGGGCAAACAGGGCCACCGCGAAGCCAGCCCCGGAGGCCAGCCACCAGCCGGCCCCGCCCCGCTCCCAACCGTGGGTGAACGCCCATAGCCCGATAAGAACCCAGAACAGGCAGAACATATCGGAGCGAACCAGGTTGCTGGTCAACTGGTAGACAATGTCCATAGAGGTCCAGAAGGCGGCCAGCAGCGCCATCCCGTACGGAATCCTCCAGCAGCGGGCCAGCCGGATGAGTAGAAGGAGATTCAGCGCGCCCAGGATGCGGTTGAACCACCGCAAGGGGAGCAGGTCAAAGCCCCAGACCTTCCCCCAGCCGCTGAGGGCAAACGCATAGGAGAGGACAGGAACATAGAACCTCCGGGGATGCTCGGTGGGAGAGGGAACGATCTCACTGGGGATGGCGAAGACGGGACCTTTTCCCTCTGCAATGCTCCGGGATAAATAGGCAAAACTGATTTCCTCCGGAGCCATCG
>JANXCY010000021.1 GCA_025060135.1 Anaerolineae bacterium
GTCCAGGCGTTGCTTTCCGCCGGACAGAATCCGCCGGGAAACTGGTGTGCGCGCTCTTCCTGCTCCTATCTGTTGAACATCCAGCAGACCAACGGGAGTTTCCCGGGCTATAGCCCACTCTATGCCACGCAGGAAGCCATCCCGGCGCTGATGCAACGTCCCTATGGACCTCTGGCGCATTGGACTTACCATTGCAATTTCTGCATGGTCATCAGCAAGACGGTCCAGACGCCAGGCGGCGTGAGTGAGGTGCCTCTGGGCAGCGTCGTAACCTATACTGTCGTGCTGCGTAACACTGGCGCAACCCCCGTCGCAAATGTGGAAATGAAAGATGTCCTGCCGTCGGGCGTCGTCTTCAGCCACTGGGTGCAACAGGGCTCGGCGTTGCTGCTGGACGGTCATACGGTCACCTGGGGACCTTATGATATCGCCGGTGGGGAAGCGTACACCATCTCGTTTGCGGTGAACGTGCCTCCAGGAACACTGCGCCCGGCCTCTCAGGTCGTCAACACGGCCCGATTCACCGATGCGTATGGCGGCTCCGGCTCTGCCAGCGCGGTCTTCGTCACCGAGAAGTATCGCATCTACCTGCCGCTGGTGATGCGGAACCGCTAACGCGTCCCGTAGGCGGAACGTTGCCGGGCTCGCAGTAACGACACGGAACACAGGGAGGTGCTATCTGCGCCTGGCAAAGGAGAGAGCGGCTAAGGAGCCTTCTTGCCGGGCTTCGTGGCTCCCTGCGAACGGGACCGCAATTTCCGCTATGCCGTTCTACGTAGTGCAGGCAGTTAGCCTGTATCCTCCAGGCCTGGCGGCCCGCGCTACGTTCCAGATTCGCGCGGCGCAGGCGGTTCGCCCGTGCCAGGCGGTTGAAAGGCTCCCGACCGGTTTCGGTGGCGCTTCCCAGGCCGGGGGGCCTGCGCTGCGCTCCAGAGTTCCCTGAAGAGAGCGTCCACCACATCCTGGAGTGCGATCGCCGAGGAGGAAAAATGCAAAAACAGCGTGTGAGTTTATCTGTTTTGACCACCTGTTTGTTCGGGATGCTCCTTCTCGTCCTTTGGGCATCCGTTCCGCCCCTCCATACCCGCGCCCAATCCCTGAACCGGGCCGGCCTTATCGTGGTTCACGGCGACGGCCGGACGATTACCCGCTGTATAGAATTTCAAGAAAACGAAATCAGCGGGTACGACGTGCTCCTGCGGTCTGGCCTGGAAATCGTGGCCGCTGGATACGGAGGTATGGGAGTGGCCATCTGCGCCATAAACGGCGAGGGCTGTGGCGCAGATAACTGTTTCTGTCAGTGCTCGGGCGGTCCCACCTGCCTCTACTGGTCGTACTGGCACCTGATAGGCGGAACCTGGCAATACTCTCAGGTGGGAGCCAGCGGTTATCGCGTCCGTAACGGAGACATAGAGGGATGGAGATGGGGCAGCGGGAATACGCCCCCTCCCGTGCTGACTCTGGAGCAGATTTGCGGCGCTCCCGCAACGGCCACGCCAGTGCCCACCGATACGCCTCTGCCGCCTTCGCCCACCTGGACCGCAACGCCGCTCCCACCTACAGCAACTCCCACCCCGTTGCCACCGACAGCCACCGCTACACCCACGACCACTGCTACACCCAGGCCGCCCACCGCTACACCCACGACCACCGCTACACCCAGGCCGCCCACCGCTACACCCACGACCACTGCCACGCCCAGGCTGCCCACTGCCACACCCATGGCCACCGCCACGCCCAGGCCGCCCACCGCCCCGGCAACGTTGCGACCGGGCACGCCGGCCTTCACGCCGACCGCTGGACTGCCCGGAGCCACCCGTACGGTTGCTGCTCCTTCTCCGACGGTTGGGCGCGCGGCGACTTCCACGCCTCCTGCCCTTTCCCCCCCGCCGGGACGGACACCTGGGGCTCCAACGCCTGCACTCACTCAGCTCTCTCCAACCACCGCTCCCGGTGCGGAGGGCTCAGTTTCTCCTTCACCCACGTTCACGCTGGCTCTCGGAGCCCGTCCGGCCCATGGAAGCCATCCGGCGGGGTCCTATGGGATATTCGTTGGGGTTACCATTGGGCTGCTGGCTCTGCTGATCATCCTCTTCGTGGCGAGGCATAAGGCATGAAGCGGCCAATCAGACAGGCGATCAGTGGGGCGATATACACGGTCAGCAGTCTGCTGGGGGTCAGCGCGTTCCTGTACCCGTTCTTTATCGTCGTTTCCCCCCAATCGCCCGCTCAGGCCCATAGCAATGATGCTCCCCTGGTTACGGCGGCCTTGCTGGGGCTCCTCCTAATGGCCATGATCGTGGAATTGCAGGGCCAGACGTTGGGGGCCAAGATGGTGGCGCTGCTGGGCATCCTGACAGCCTTGAACAGTGTGCTGCGGTTTATAGAAAATGCCATCCCTGGCCCGGGGGGATTCTCGCCGGTCTTTGCGCCCATCATCCTGACCGGCTACGTGTTTGGCGGGCGGTTTGGCTTCCTGATGGGCGTCTTCAGCCTGCTGGTCTCCGCGCTGATTACCGGCGGTGTGGGCCCATGGCTCCCTTACCAGATGTTCGCGGCGGGATGGGTGGGCCTGACGACGGGCGGATTGCATCTCCTGCGGCCTCTCTTCGGACCGTATCGCCATCAGAAGGCCGAAATCGCCCTGTTGTGCGCCTGGGGGTTCCTGTGGGGGCTACTGTACGGCGCCATTATGAACCTCTGGTTCTGGCCCTGGGCCGTGGGCCCGCCGGATCAGACATGGTCGGCGGGGCTGAGCCTGGCCGATGGGCTGCGAAACTATGGAAAATTCTATCTGGTAACTTCGCTGGCCTGGGATATGGGACGCGCGATTGGGAACGTTGCCCTGATCCTGCTGATCGGCCCTCCCACCCTGCGCACCCTGGAGCGATTCCGACAGCGGTTCTATTTTGAGGTGAGACCCGCCCATGATTGATCCAAGGATATGGCTGTTCTGGGCTTTCACGATGCTGGTTGCGGCTTCGGAGGTGAGAAACCCTCTCTACATCCTCTGGCTGTTGCTGGTCGCCTGGATTGTGGAAATCCGATGGGCGCTCCATCGCGGCCAGAAGATACCCTGGTCGTTCCGGTGGGGAGTCCTGCTCATCCCCCTGGCCGGGCTGTTCAATGGGATGAGCGTCCGCATCGGTGAGACCGTGCTCCTCCGTCTTCCTTCCTGGCTGCCTTTGATGGGAGGGCCCATCACTCTGGAAGCGCTGGTATACGGAGTGCTGAACGGGATGGCCCTGACCATCATCCTGAGCGCTTTCCTTACGTTCAACCGGGCCACGCCCGCCCGGGACATGGTGCGGATCGTCCCGAAAGCCTTTTACGAGGCGGGTGTCATCCTCTCCATTGCCTTAACCTTCTTTCCGCTGATGCTGCGGACCGTGCAGGACATCCGGGAGGCCCAGATGGTTCGGGGACACCGGATTCGCGGGCTCCGAGACTGGCTGGCCATCTGGCTACCCCTATTGATGAACGGCCTGGAACGGGCCGTCCGACTGGCGGAGGCGATGGTCGCCCGGGGATATGGTGCGCCTTTCCCCTCTGGTTCACCGATGGGGGTCCAGTTCTCCCTGGCCGGAGGGTTAACGGCTCTGCTGGGAGGCTGGTTGGTCCGCCTCTTTGTCCCTCAGCATCGGGATGCCGGGCTGGGAGTCCTTCTGCTGGGGGTGGGCCTGATTCTGGGCACGGTCTGGTGGGTCGGACATGCCCACCCCCGCACAGGCTACCGGAATCGGTCCTGGACCCTCTGGGATGGGTTGATCGGACTGGGGTGCGGCGTAGCCGCATGGATCCTGATAGACCCGTTTTCATGGGTTGACCCTCAGGCCCTGTATTACTCTCCCTATCCCCGGCTGCTGTTGCCCGATTTTCACCCTTGGGTCGGGCTGGGATTGTTGGGCTTGCTGATTCCCGCATTCGCCAAAAGGAGTTCCGAAATTGATTGAAATTGAACACCTCACCTATACCTATCCAGGGAGTCCAGCGCCCGCGCTGGTTGACCTGTCTCTCCGGGTGAACACAGGAGAATTCGTGCTAATCGCTGGGCCCTCCGGGGCCGGTAAGTCCACCCTGCTGCGCTGTCTCAACGGCCTGGTCCCTCACTTTACAGGTGGCACCCTCTCGGGGAAAATATCCGTTGAAGGCCATGATCCAGTACGGGAAGGGCCTCACGTCCTGTCCCGGATTGTCGGGTTCGTCTTCCAGGAGCCGCACTCCCAATTTGTGATGGATCGCGTGGAGGATGAAATCGCCTTCGCTCTGGAAAACGCCGCTATGCCACCTGGAGAAATGCGGGTGCGTGTGGAGGAAGTCATGCATCTGTTGGACCTGACTCCGCTGCGCTCCCGGAAACTAGAAACCCTCTCGGGGGGTGAGCAGCAGCGCGTGGCGATCGCCGCCGCGCTGGCCTTCCGGCCCCGCATCCTGGTGCTGGATGAGCCGACTTCCCAACTGGACCCTCAGTCCGCCGAAGACGTTCTACAGGCCCTGGTGCGTCTGAATCAGGAGTGGGGGCTGACAATCCTGCTGGCAGAGCACCGGCTGGAACGGGTTCTCCCCTACGTGGACCGTCTGGTCTATCTCCCCGGGCCCAACGGAAGGGCCCCCATGTTCAGCGGCCCTCCACGGGAAGTCCTGCCCCATATAGACTTGACCCCCCCTTTGATCACCGTCGGGAAAGCCCTGCGGTGGGAGCCACTCCCTCTGACCCTCAAAGAAGGACGGGCCTTTGCCGCCCGGATGCCGGCTCTTCCCCCCGTTCAACGGGCTCTGTCGGTCCCCCCCAGGGAGAACGCGCCGCTCCTGCGGATTCAAGACCTGCACTTTTCCTACGACCATCATCCAGCCCTCTGCGGCGTTCATCTAACCATCTCACCCGGGGAAACCATAGTCCTGATGGGACGGAACGGAGCCGGAAAAACTACCCTGCTCAAATGCATCGTGGGATTGCTCCGCCCCCAGAGGGGCCAGATCTGGCTGAACGGCGAGCCCATTACCGGACAGCCTCCCGAAAAGATTTGCCAGAGGGTGGGCTATCTGCCGCAGGAGCCCGACATGATGCTCTTTGCCGATACGGTGATGGAAGAACTTTGGACCACGCTCAGGAATCACGGACTCCAGCACGCGCCGCCAGTGCCTCCCTGCGACCTGCTGGTCACCCTGGGATTAGAGGGGTATGCCGATGCCTACCCCCGGGACCTCAGCGCCGGTCAACGGCAGCGGGTAGCCCTGGGGGCCATCGCGGTAACCCGCCCCCGGCTGCTCCTGCTGGATGAACCGACGCGGGGATTGGATTACTGGCTCAAACAACAGTTGGTCCGGCTTCTCCGAACCTGGAAACAGGACGGCACGGCGGTCCTCCTGGCCACGCACGATGTGGAATTCGCCGCTCAAATAGCGGACCGGGTGGTCATCCTCAGCAACGGACAGGTCGTCGTGGACGACCAACCCACCGTATTGGCGGCCTCTCCCTTATTTGCCCCTCAGGTCGCCCGGCTGTTCCCCGATACCGGCTGGCTGACCGCAGAAGATGTGATGAACGCGTATCCCATCGGAGTATAACCTCGATGACCGACCTGACTCTGTGCTCCCTCCCCATCGGCAGCACTCCCCACACCGACCCGGCGGAGGCCGTCCGCCAGGTCCTGGCATATTTCCCGGACATCCCGGCATGGCCCCAGTTGCCCCGTCGTTCGTTTCGGGAGAACATGTACGCCCAGTTCAGCACAGGGTTCCCGGGCGTGAATGTTAATGTCGTAGAAGAAAAAATCTTCGTGGACTTCACCCGCGACCTCACCCCGGAACTGGAACAACTCTACCGCGCCTATCTGGAGCAGGACTGGAATTTTGCCGCCCTGAGCGAAGAAGAGGCCGCAGGCTTCGGCCCGTTCATCCAGGCCGTCGCCCAACTCCCCCACCCTCCCCTGGCAGTCAAAGGCCAGGTAACCGGCCCGATCAGTTGGGGATTGGGCGTTACAGACCAGCGAGGCCGCTCCATCCTCTACGACGACACTCTGGCCGATGCAGTGGCCAGACACCTGGCGATGAAAGCAGCCTGGCAGGAACGGGAACTCCGTCAGGTATGCCCCACGGTCATCCTGTTCCTGGATGAGCCCTATCTGGCCTCCTTTGGCTCCGCCTACGTCGCTCTGGGGCGGGAACAGGCGGTTGCTCTCCTGGAGGAAGTCCTGGGTGCCATCCAGGGGATCAAGGGCATCCACTGCTGCGCGAATACCGACTGGTCGCTCCTGCTGGAAACTTCCGTGGACATCCTCAGCCTGGACGCCTACGGGTATGCAGAGCATCTGGCCCTCTACCCCGAGCAGGTGGATGCCTTCCTGCAACGAGGCGGCATGATCGCCTGGGGCATCGTTCCCAGCAGCCGGGAAGTCCTGCACGAGACAACGGAGAGCCTCCTGGATCGCCTTCACAACGCAATACACCGGCTGGTACGTAAGGGGATTCCCCTGGAAAACATCCTCCGCGCCTCTCTGATCACCCCTTCCTGCGGGACGGGCACCCTGAGTCCGGACCTGGCCGAACGGGTCTTCTCGCTGACAGCGGAGGTCTCCACAGAGATGCGCCGCCGATACGGAGGCTGAGTGATGGACGACCTGCTCCAGAGCCTGCGATCCGTTCTGCAAGACGCCGTCCGGCGGCATCCGGCGGAGGTCCTCTTCTTTTCCGGAGGACTGGATACATCCATCCTGGCGGTTCTCACCCCATCCATCCCGTTGCTCCATATCTGCCTGGAGGACGGAGGAGAGGACCTCCGTTACGCCGAAGCGGTTGCCCGGCACCTGAACCGGGACCTGACGGTCCGGCGGGTCTCCATAGAAGAGGCGCTGAGCGCGCTGCCCGAGGTGGTCCGGATCCGGCGGACCTTTGATCCGGCCCTACCCAACGACCTGGCCCTCTACTTCGCCTTCGCTGAGGCCCGAAGCCTGGGCTTCGGGAGCGCGATGACCGGCGACGGCGCGGACGAAGGATTCGCTGGATACCCGTATATGTGGGACCTGGACCTGGCCTCCTACATCCCCTGGCTGGTCCAGCGGATGCGCTTTTCGGCGGACGAGTTCGGCGAATGGTTTGGAATGGAAGTCCGCCAGCCGTATCGGGACCCGGTAGTGGTAGACCGGGCTCTGTCCATCCCGCCGGAACTAAAAGTCCGGGAAGAGAAAGGTACCCGGTTCGGGAAGTGGATTCTGCGGAAAGCCTTTGAAGACGACCTTCCACCCCATCTCTGCTGGCAGGGCAAGCGCCCCATAGAAGTGGGCTCCGGTTTCAGCCGGCTGCGGGAGCGGGTGATGGCCATGCTGACGGATGAGGACTGGGCCGCGCCGGTCCGTTTCTTCACCTGCGACCAGCCCTACTATTACCGCCTTTACTGCCAGATGGTAGGGGCGATCCCTCCGCCTGCGCCTGGAGAGCGGGCATGTCCCGCCTGCGGGGCCGGGATGCCCCAGGACGCGCGACACTGTCGGGTGTGCGGTTATTCCTGATGAATCTCTTCGTCTCTTGGAGCGGTGGCAAAGACAGCGCGCTGGCCGCCTACCGGGCCCGGCAACAGGGCTACCGGTTGGCCTGTCTGCTCAACTGCGCCACAGAAGACGGCAGCCGCGTGCGCTCCCACGGGTTCCCCGCCGGGGTCATCGCCCTCCAGGCCCGCGCTATGGGCATTCCCCTGCTCCAGGTCTATACCTCCTGGGAGGACTACGAAACCAACTTTATCGATGCCCTGCGCAACCTGAAGGCCGCCGGAGTGGAGGGCGGCGTCTTCGGAGATATGGACATAGAGGAGCACCGGGAATGGATCGAGCGGGCCTGCGCCGCCGTGGGCCTCTGGCCGCTACTCCCCCTGTGGAAAGCCAGCCCCTGGGCACTGCTGGAGGAATTCTGGGAGGCTGGCTTTCAGGCCGTGGTCGTCGCGACCCGGCTGGACCCTGCTTTCCTGGGACGTCCCCTGGACCGGGACCTGGTCGCAGAGATGGTGGCGCGCGGCGCCCACCCCTCCGGGGAGCGAGGCGAATATCACACTCTGGTCACCGACGGGCCTCTCTTCCAGCGACCACTGCGGGTGGAACTCCCTCCCGATGCTCCACGGCTGGGCGAGCATAACGGCACGTGGTACCTGAACCTCACAGTACGACTGGAGAGCCGGATTGACTGAAACGGCCCTGACCCTTCTGGGAGCGGTCGTCCTGGACCTCGCGCTGGGCGAACCGAGGGGCTCTCTTCACCCCGTCGCCTGGATGGGCTGCTGGCTGGACAGGTGGTGGGGATGGCGGCCCCGAAAGGGCCCAGCCCGCCAGTTCCTTTTCGGAATGATGGCCGTCCTGCTGGGTATGGCTCTCTTTGCCCTCCCCTGCTGGCTTCTTTCCCGGGCTTCCCCTCCCCTCTTCTGGCTCTGGAGCGTCCCCCTCCTGAAAGTAACCTTTGCCCTGCGGGCCCTGCTGCAGGCCGGAGAGGAGGTACGGGAAGCGCTGGAACGAAGCGACCTGCCGGAGGCCCGGCGGCGGGTCCGCTGGCACCTGGTCGGGCGGGAGACAGCGGACCTGCCAGAGCCGCTGGTCGTCTCCGCAACCGTGGAGTCGCTGGCAGAGAACATCACCGATGGGCTGACCGGCCCCCTCTTCTATTTCGTCCTGTTGGGACTCCCTGGCGCGTGGGCCTACCGATTCTGCAACACTGCCGACTCTATGTGGGGGTACCGTACACCGGAAAAGGAATACCTCGGGAAGTTCGCCGCGCGGGCCGACGACGTCCTGAACTGGATTCCCGCGCGGCTGACCGCCCTGCTGCTTGTCGCCGGGGCCGCGCTGGCCAGAGAGGACCCGCGCGGGGCCTGGCACACGCTATGGAGCCAGCACCGCCGGACCGCCAGCCCCAACGCCGGATGGACAATGTCCGCCATGGCGGGCGCACTGGGTGTTACTCTGGAGAAAAGGGGGCACTACTGGCTGGAGGGCGGCTCCGGCCCCCTGGACGCGCAGACCATCCAGCGGGCACTCCGGGTAGTCCGCTGGACAATGGCGCTGGTGGTGGGAACGACCCTCTTGATGACGCTGCTCTTATCGGGTCTGATCGCAGCCATCGGGTCTTCCCACTGGTGAAATCAGGAGGCGAGATGAGACCTCGGCCCCGAAAGGCCCTGCAGGAACTGACCCCTGACCAGCACGGAGGGCTGGATTATGCCCGCCTGCGGGCCGAGGGCATGGCCCCGGACGAAATCCTGGATTTCAGCGTCAACTCCAATCCCTTCGGCCCGCACCCAGCGGTCCGGGAAGCACTGGCACACGTGAACATCCCCCGTTACCCCGACCCGGAATCCGGCCTGCTCCGGGAGCGGCTGGCTGCCCTCTGCGGCCTCCCCCCGACCCGGGTTCTGGTGACCAACGGCACCGCCCAGGCCATCTGGCTAGTCGCCCTGGCTTATCTGGACCCCGGCGACGTCGCCCTGATCGTTGGCCCGACGTTTGGAGAGTACCGGGTGGCCTGCCAGTTAATGGGCGCGAATGTCCACGTGCTCTCCGCTCCCGAGGAACAGGAATTCCTCCCGGATGGGGAGGAAATCGCCACCTGGGTGCGCGCGCAGTGTCCCCGTCTGGTCTGGCTCTGTAACCCCAATAACCCCACAGGGGTCTACTTGGACCAGGAGGCCGTGCTCCCCATTCTGACGGCCTGCGAGACGGTGGGAAGCCTCCTGGTGCTGGACGAAGCCTATGTGAACTTCGCCGATGCGCCCTGGGACGCCGTCCCCTGGCTGGAAAGCGGACACCTGCTCCTTCTGCGTTCCATGACCAAAGACTTCGCCCTGGCAGGATTGCGGTTGGGGTACGTGCTGGGGCCCGAAGAGGGGATTCGGGCCCTGCGCCGAGCACAACCGCCGTGGAGCGTGAACGCGGCCGCGCAGGCGGCGGGATTAGCCGCGCTGGACCACCTGGAGGAATACCGGGAGACCTGGCGCGCGTTGCGTCGGATCACCGAGGACTTGCGCATCACCATAATGGAGTTACAATTGCCTGTCAGACGCACCGCCGTGCACTTCTTCCTGATCCGAACCTGCGACGGCGATCGGACGCGAGAAGCCCTGTGGGTACGCCATCGTCTTCTGGTGCGCAGTTGCCGTTCCTTCGGCCTCCCCACTGATATCCGTATTGGAACGCGGTTGCCGGAGGAGAATCGGCGGCTGGTGGAAGCCCTGCGCGCGGAAATCCAACAAGGAGGCCCCGATGCAGGAAACAGGCTGTCCCCTGGTCTCGCCGAGACGTGATGTTGGGAGCCAGAGTATATAACCGATGGGTCCTGAAAATCTATGACCTCCTGGTGATCCGGTTTGAGAACCCCTTTGTATGGCGCTGTCCATCCGAAGAAATCCTGAACTTCTATAACCAGCACACCTCTGGCAATCACTGGACGGTGGGGTGGGAAGCGGGTATTTTCTGGATCGGCGTCGGTACCGGTAGAAAACCCCAAAGGGGCGCTCCTGGACCCGAATCCGAATGCTCTCCGCTTCACCGCTCATCGCATCCGACGGGATCGTCCTGCCGTCTACCTGGCTCATGTATGGGAACCGATCCCGTACTCATTGCCGCCGTTTGATTCGGTTGGGGGGAATTTTCTCCTGCACTGCCTGCCCGGCACGCTGGCCGTCAAAGCGAGATGGATGTTCCAGCATCTGAAGCCGTTCCTAAAGACCGAAGGACTCCTTTTTGGTTCCACCCTTCTGGGACAGGGGGTGGAATTTGGCATACTGGGTCAGCTGTTTATGGGGGGTCTACAACTCTACATGAGTCCCGGAGCACGGGTACTATACAACCGGGATGACCGTCGGGAAGATCTGGGAGAGGCGCTGGCGGAGCATTTTGAACAATGTTCGGTATACCTCAGGGGCACCGGGGCTTTCTTTGTGGCCCGAAGACCGAAAATCTCGGATTCATAAAAGAGTTGTGTACCGACGGGATGTTTCGCAGCCCAGGGTTCGTCCGTCCCTGCAGGCCAGGCGGTCTGCGCGACAGTACCTGCACGACAGGTACCGTTAGGCGGTTAGCCTGCATGAGACAGGCCTGGTGGCTGTGCTGCGGTGGTCTTCGAAACCTCAAAGGTGAGTGCCATTGGGCAGGTTGGCCTGCGTTACGAGCCGCCCAGCCTGCACCAGGTGGATTGTGTCCGCCCTGTCCAGGTGGGGAGGAAACATGACCTCTCTGCAGGATGCCGTTCAGCGTATCGGACCTCTATTGGAAGAAGCAATGGCGGCCGCCCGGGCCCGCCAGGACCAGTTGACCAAGCCCCAGGGGAGCCTGGGACGGCTGGAGAGCCTCTCGGTTCAGGTCGCCGGGATCACCGGAAATCCCCGGCCCGTGATCCACCACAAAGCGGTCATCGTGGTGGCGGGCGACCACGGTGTCGCGGCAGAAGGCGTGAGCGCGTACCCCCAGGAGGTTACCGCGCAGATGGTCTACAACTTTCTGCGGGGCGGAGCAGCCATCAACGTCCTGGCCCGCCATGTAGACGCGCGGGTGGTTGTGGTGGATGCCGGTGTCGCGGCCGACCTGGAACCCCATCCTGCCCTGAAAATCCGCAAGATCGGATACGGAGCAGGCAACATCGCCCGGGGTCCGGCCATGACCCGGGAGCAGGCTGTTCAGGCTCTGGAGACGGGGATCGCGCTGGTAGAAGAGGAACTCTCCCAGGGGCTGGATATCGTTGCGCCGGGGGATATGGGAATCGCCAATACCACTCCGGCGGCCGCAATCGCGGCCGCGGTTACCGGGCTTCCACCCGCGGAGGTAACCGGGCGGGGCACCGGCGTGGACGACGCGGGGCTAGCCCGCAAAATTGCCGTCGTGGAGCAGGCGCTCCGGGTCAACGAGCCGGACCCGAAAGACGGCGTGGACCTGCTGGCAAAGGTCGGTGGGTTTGAGATCGGGGTCATCGCCGGGATCATCCTGGGCGCGGCAGCCCATCGCATCCCCGCGGTGTTGGATGGATTCATCTGCACGGCTGGAGCGCTGATCGCGGCGGCGATCGCCCCTGCGGTAACGGCGTATTGCATTGCTGGGCATAACTCCTTGGAACGCGGCCACTCGGCCATGCTCCGCCATCTGGGGTTGAAGCCGCTCCTGGACCTGGACATGCGGCTGGGCGAGGGGACCGGTGCCGTCCTGGCCATGGGCCTGGTGGAGGCAGCCTGCAAAATCCTGAACGAGATGGCCACCTTTGCCGAAGCCGGAGTCTCCGAACGGACCGGGTAACCGGGAACGGAAGTTTGGCGTTTTCCAGGTCCGGGACGGGAAAATATCCAATAACTGCCCTCAGCTTCCCCGATGTTTCGCTCGCTCCTGGTTGCCCTGCATTTCCTGACCCGCCTGCCGCTGCCGCCGCAGGAGATAAGGCTGGAAGAGGTCGGGCGGTCGGCGTGGGCGTTCCCGGCCATCGGGACGCTGATCGGCCTCGTGCTGGCGGGATCAGATTGGCTTCTCGGCTGGCTGTTCCCGCCGGTCGTGCGGGCGGCTCTCCTCCTGGCCCTGTGGGTGGGGATCACCGGCGCGCTCCACCTGGACGGGTTTGTGGATTCCTGCGACGCGCTGCTGGCTGCCCGCACCCCTGAAGCCCGGCTGGAGATTCTACGGGATACCCACGTGGGCGCGTTCGGGGTGATCGGGGCGGTCATCCTGCTCCTGGTCAAGTACGCGACCCTTTCCATATGCCTCTGGGCCGGAATGGGAACGGCCCTGCTGCTGGCCCCGTCGCTGGGCCGGTGGACCATCGTCTACGCGATGGCCCGCTACCCCACCGCCCGGACGACCGGCATGGGGAAAACGGTGCAGGCGTTCGCTGGCCGGTGGGCCCTGCCGGTGGCGACGCTGCTGGTTCTGCCTGTCCTCCTGGTACGCCCGCTGGCGGGTCTGATGGCTTTCGCTTTGGCCTGGCTGTATACAATGCTCTTCGCCGGGTGGATCCTGCGACGCATTCCCGGTTTCACCGGCGACGTCTACGGCGCCCTTTGCGAATCCGTGGAAGTGGGAGTCCTGCTGGTGCTGGCGGCCGGGAGGGGAGGGGCATGAATTTCCGTTGGCCTCTGCCTGGATGCGAGGCATCCTTTCTGGCAGAACGGTTGCTGGGCTGGCTGGTTTGGGGTATCATGATGCCCAAATCTATGAGCCGGAGAAGATGCGAGAGGTCGCGCGGGCACCGAGGATGCCGGAAGGGGACATCGTCCTGAACTATGCCGAGCGGCGTACCTACGACACCTGCTACTGGGCGAAGGCTATTTTCGGCCTGACGGAGGTGGTGGTCGTTACCCAGCGCTACCACCTGCCGCGCGCCCTGTATACCTGCCAGCGCCTGGGGCTGGAGGCAGTAGGGGATGTGGCCGACCGGCAGCCCTACCTCCACATCCGCCGGTACTGGGCCCGCGAGGTCCCCACTCTCTGGCCGGCCTGGTGGGACCGGGGGATTCGCCGCCCCCAACCCGTCCTGGGCGATCCGATTCCGATATTTTGAAGTATTGCGAATTCCGTTTCCTGGGAGGTACCCATGCAACCCACCCGAGAGAACGCCTGGAAACTGGTTACTGAGTACGTTCAGAATCCGAATCTGCTCAAACACATGCTGGCAGTGGAGGCGGCCATGCGGGCCTACGCCCGCCGCTTTGGAGAGGATGAGGAGCAATGGGGAGTAGTAGGACTCCTCCACGACTTTGACTACGAGCGCTTCCCCGAAGACCATCCACTGAACGGTGCCCGTATCCTGCGGGAGGGGGGCTGGCCCGAAGAAATCGTCCACGCCGTCCTCTCCCACGCCGCCGAGCGGACCGGCGTGGAGCGCAAGAGCCATCTGGAACATGCCCTCTACGCCGTGGACGACCTGACCGGTCTCATCGTCGCCGTAACCCTGGTCCACCCCTCTAAGGACATTCGCCAGATTACGGTCAAAAGCGTCAAAAACAAATGGAAGGACAAACGGTTCGCGGCCGGCGCCGACCGGGGCCCGGCTGAGGAAGGCGCGGCGCTCCTGGGCGTGGACCTCTGGGAGCACGTCGGCATCGTCCTGGAGGCTATGCAATCCATCGCGACCGACCTGGGCCTGGATGGGCAGATGGCCCAAAGATTGAATGAGTGAAATGACGGAATGGCCGAATGGCTGAATGAGTGAATGAAATGGAATAAGTGAATAATCCCATGACCCATTTACCACCTGCCGATGGATCCAGCAAAACTTGCCTGGCCTGTGGGACAAAGGTGTCGGCACGGGCGACGACCTGCATCATCTGCGGCGCGTCGCTGGTGGAGACGCCCGCAGAGGCGGAGGCTCCGGTGTCTCGTGCGCCAGTCCGTCATTCCCACTGGCCTTTCTGGCTGGCAGCCTTCGCCACGGCCGCGCTGGTGCTGTGGATCGCGTACCGGCTCCTGGGGCCCCTCTTTTTCCCCGAACTGGTCCCTTCTCCCACCCCAACCGTTACGCCGACCCGGACCGCAACTCCGGCAGCCACTCCTACCCCCACCGCCACGCCCACCGAGACACCGACCCCTACCCCCCTCCCGCCCCGGGCCCACCAGGTCCAGCCCAACGACACTCTTTCCGCCATCGCCGTCCGATACGATACCACCGTGGAGGAAATCATTGCCCTGAACCCGGGGCTCAATCCGGACGCCCTGCAGATCGGGCAGGTGCTGCTCATCCCCCCGGCCCGTCCCACTCCCACACCTTCTCCTGTGCCAGGGACGGTTACTCCGACCCCCACGCCAGGTGATTACATCATCCACGTCGTCGCGCCGGGGGAGACACTGATCTCCATCGCCCAGAAATACGGCGTTACTGTTGCCCTGATCCGGGCGGCCAATCCGGAGATTCCCGCTGGTTCGGACGTCATCCGGGTCAACCAGTCGCTGATCATCCCCCGGGGAACCCCGATGCCCACGCCGACGCCCACCCCCAATCCCCGCGCCACACCGACGCCCATCCCACCTTATTCACCACCTCCTCTCCTCTACCCGCCGGATGGCGCCGTCTTCGGGGGCCCGGACGCCGTCATCGTGCTCCAGTGGGCCTCTGTGGCCATCCTGCGCCCGAACGAATGGTACGAACTGCGCATTGTACCTCCGGGTATGCCCGTCTTTCAAGTGCGGACCCGGACCACGGCCTACCGGCTCCCCGCTGACCTGTTTCCCCCGCCCGGCTCTCAGGCTCGGGAGTTCCATTGGGAGGTCCAGGTAGTCCGGGAGACCCGTAGCGGTGTCTTCGCCACCGCGTCGGAAGACGGGCCAACCCGCCGTTTCCTCTGGCTGGAATCTCCGTTGACGCCGACCCCCCCACCGACGCCGTAGAGCAACGGCTCGGGATGGCCGTATGCATCGCAATGGAGGTATCCCACATGCCCAACGGCTACTGGGGAAAACTGCTCTTCGTCAACCTCTCCACCGGCGAAATCTCCGTGGAAATGCCCCCCGAAGAGGTCTACCGCCGCTACCTGGGTGGATATGGCCTGGGGGCCTGGGTACTTCACAAGCGCATTCCGCCGGGGGCCGATCCCCTGGGGCCGGAAAACGTCATTGGCTTCCTGCCCGGACTCCTCACCGGTAGCGGTGCCCTTTTCGGCGGACGCTTCATCGTCTGCGCCCGCTCCCCCCTCACTGGCGCCTGGGGGGATGCGAACTGCGGGGGGAACTTCGGCCCGGCGCTGCGGGGGACTGGCTACGACGGCCTCTTCGTTACGGGCCGGGCGGCGCGGCCCGTCTACCTCTACATAGACGGCGAACGGGCCGAAATTCGGGACGCGACCGGCCTCTGGGGGCTGGATACCCGGGAGACGGAGACCGCCCTCCGCGCCGCCCATGGCCGGGACGTGCGCGTCGCCTGCATCGGTCCGGCCGGGGAGAAACGGTCGCTCATCGCGGCCATCATCAACGACGAGGGACGGGCCGCTGGGCGGTGTGGCCTGGGCGCGGTCATGGGCGCCCAAAACCTCAAAGCCGTCGCCGTCCAGGGGAAGGCCCGTCCTCCTCTGGCAGACCCGGAGGGATTCCGGCAGATCACGGAGGAGTACCGTCGGCTGTTCCGCCGGAGGCCCTCTCGCTGGGCTTCGGGCATCTCCGGCTTTCTTCTGCGTATCCTGCCCATCATGCGGTGGCTGCGGGTCCGGCCCAGCGGCGGCCCGACCCCGATTCTCATAGATACCTACCGCCTCTACGGAACTGCCGCCGGGACCGCCGCGCTGGTGGAACTGGGGGACACGCCGGTGCGCAACTGGACCGGCATCGGCTACCGGGATTTCCCCCTCCGTCGGGCTGCCCGTCTGAGCGATGAAGCGGTCATCCGGCCGAAAATTCGCGGGTACGGCTGTTCGTTCTGCCCGGTGGCCTGCGGCGGTATTGTCCGTCTGCCCGATGGCGACACCGACCACAAACCAGAGTACGAGACGCTGGCCGCCTTCGGCCCGCTCCTGCTGAACGACGACCTGGAAGTGGTCATGCGCTGCAACCGCATCTGCAACCGAGCCGGGCTGGATACCATCTCCACGGGTGTCGCCATCGCGTTTGCCATCGAGTGCCGAGAGCGGGGATGGCTTCCGCCCGAACTGGCGGAAGAGTTACCTCTGGAGTGGGGAAACGGCGAGGCTATTGTGGAACTGACGGCGCGCATAGCCCGTCGGGCGCCGGGCCTGGGAGACTGGCTGGCCGATGGCATCCGGCGGGCAGCGGAGCGGCTGGGGCCAGAAGCCCAAGAAGCAGCGGTCCACGCCGGCGGACAGGAACTGCCCATGCATCGGGGCCTTTACGAGCCGGGAGTGGCATTGGGCTATGCCGTGGACCCGGCCCCGGGCCGCCATACCTCCACCCTCTCCGGGACGGTGGAGTTACCCTCGTTGGAGCCTTACTTCGCGCTGGCGGGAGTCAAACCTGGTGGCCGCTACGATTATGCAACAAAGGGAAAGGTGATAGCCGTCGGGATGGCCGTGCTGCGGGCCTACGAGAGCCTGGGCCTCTGCCAGTTTGCGCTGTACATGGGCGAGCCGCCGTTCCTGGCCTGGCTGAACGCGGCCACCGGCTGGGAAATGACCGAGCGGGAGTTTCTGGAGGCCGGAAAGGCCATCCAGCGATTGCGCCACGCGTTCAACGCACAGCATGGGCTCCCCAGCGAGTTCCCGCTGCCGGCGCGGGAGCGGGGAGAACCTCCCCAGGAGACGGGGCCGCTGGCGGGGATCACGCTGGATATGGAGGCCATGGTCCGGGCCTACTTTGACTGGTGGTCAACTGCAGGAGGAAACGTTCATCCTGAATAACCCCCTGGGCCTGTTCTTCACGGCGTTCCTTCCAGCCCTGGAAATCCTGTGATGGTACCGGTGATCGCGTAGCGGAAGAGGTCCATCAGGCCAATCAACAGGAAAGCCAGGGCCAGCCCCATCAACAGAGGCATCTTTGCTTCTCGCCATTGGTCATACCGGTTCTCCCAGCCCGCGAGGATGACCACCAGGATCGTCATCGGAAGCGTCAGCATCATTAGCACACCCAGCGCGCTGGCCAGCGCCAGCGGGTACAGAAGAGACGACCCCTCCACCAGCACCAAGGCCACCACCCCGGCTTCCATCAGGAACAGGATACCAAAGTCTAACCCGTCCCGGATCGTTCGCTCAGGCCGGGGGTGGCGCCAGAGACTGAAGTTGACCATTGGCCACAACAGTGCCCCCAGCGCCAGGCCGTTCAGCGCGCCAGTGATCAGGCGGAGTTCGTTGCGCGGCTGGTAGAACAGAGGGGTTCCTCGGACCAGGTCCACATAGGAGTTGACTCCGTCCACCCCCATCAGCAGGATAAAGCCGAGCAGGAACGCCATAATGACGGGCGGGGGGAAATTGGCTCCTCGGCGGCGTAGGATCATCGCCTGGCCTAAAAGCGCTGTCAACGCGCCCAGAAAGGTGCCGGTACAGCGGGCACAGAGCGGCAGCGGTCTTCCGGCCAGGACGAACGAATGGGAGGGGATGCGATGACAGACCGCAGCCCCGATCCAGTCCATTTTGGTCAACAGGCCCGGGGGGGTAAGCAGTCCGTAAGCACCAATCACCAGAAAGGCGAGGGCCCCAGCGACCCAGTGGGCCCAACGGGAGTGGCGGGTAGTGGTCATCCCCTCATTCACCGAATACCAGAAGGTCTCCCACCGATACCTCCTCCAGCAACCCGGGCGGGCCCTCCAGGACGTCCCGGGCGGGGAGGCGCGGGGCATACCACAGCCGGAACGGACGGGCCAGGGCCGTATCCACCACCTTCCCCGTCCGGTCCAGCCAGATCACAGCGATAGGAAAAAAGACAAAGAGCATATGGATGGCAGTCCCGATGCGGCTTTCCTGCCGGCCCACCAGAAGGAGTGCCTCATTGGACGGAAGATGCCGGCGGAAGGTGAGCCCGCGCAGGCGACACCAAAAGGACGCACACCACCGCGCCCGGACCGGGAGCGTTTTGCGGCGGGTCTGGTTGCGGATCCAGAGCCAGCGGGGCATCATCGGGCTCAGAAAGGAGGCAGTATCAGGCAGAGGCCATTCGTCCCAGCCGATGGCTGGCCCAGAGAATACCAGCCGTAACCCCACCGGTGATCAGGAACTGAATGCCCAGCAGGAGAAGCGCTATCAGACCCCCTACTGCCATCCATAGCGGCTGCTCCGCGCGGTCCATGACCAGCAAGCCTATCAGAGCCATTCCCACGGCGACGAAATTCCAAATACTGTGGAGGGTTACCGCACCGACGAAGGCCATGGGGAGTCGCCAGGGGTGCCGCCCGGACCACCACTGACCCCATCCCCAGCCCATCAGGCCACCGGTGGCGCTATGCATCACGGTGGCTGCCAGACGGGCCAGTACTCCTGGCCCCCACACCGGGCCGAGGAAGAAACTGTTCAGCGCGTTTTCCACCAGGGCAAACCCGGCGCCGGAGGCCACGCCCAGCAGGAACGCGCGGGGCGGAGAGAAACGCACCCAGGCTCCGGCAATCCCCACTCCCAGCGTTTTGGTGATCTCCTCCACGATCGGTACCATGCCGCTGAACAGCGCCAGAATCACCAGGATAACTGGCGGGGTCAGAAAACCCAGCAACGCCTCGGCCTCGGTGGGGAACGAAAATTGGCCACGGGTCAGGGCCTGGGAAGTTTCCTGCAACCACTCCTGGGGAACCCAGCCCAGCGCGAGCATCGCGATGACCACGAGAACAATCAGGACACTCTCTATTGCCAGAGCCGCGCCGGTTCCTAACAGTGCGCCGCTCACCAGTCCACCGGCCACATCGGCCCACGAGCCCTCCCGTCCCGAGAGCCCCCAACCCACAGCGGTGAGGACCAGCGCGGGCAGGAGGAGCAACGTCAGCGCATGGATGGGAGCCATCACAACCGGTGGAACAGCCAGTACCGAGAGCACCGTTCCAACGGTCAAGAGGAGACCGAAGGCCAGCCAGAGCCACCCCGAGCGGCGCAGGCGGAAGGGAGTTGCCTGCGACCCTCGCCAGTAGCGAATCCCCTCAGCGACCAGGATCAGCCCCAGAACCCCGCCCAGGGCCCCGATGGCAACGGATTGGGTAAGGGCAGTCCCGACCCTCTCTGCAGATGGCTGCTGGATGTAGGCACTGATCACCAGGAGAGCAGCCATCATCCCGCCCCCGCTAACGACCAAACCACCAGCCAGGATGAGCAGAGAACCCAGCGCCCGGGATGATAGACCAGACATCCTTATTGCTCCTCTATCCGGATGGCCTCAATGGTCAGGCTGGACGGAATCAGTCGGCTTTCGGGATTCTGTTCCGGAAGCCCCTGGAGAAGGTTCAAACCCCGAACGACCTTCCCAATAACCGTGTACATGCCATTCAACTCGGGCCATGGGGCCAGCGTGATGAAAAACCGGCCATTGCTGGTGTCCGGGTCTGCACCCAAGACCCCGACAACCCCGGCCACATCAAACCGGAGATCGCTGATTTCCTTACCACACTGAAATCCGGGGTTCCGGCCCGCCCGGCCCGTGGGGTCTCCGGCCTGGAGGACGAAATTGTCGCCCCGGAATAGGGCGGTGTGGTCATACCAGCCCTCCCGGGCCAGAAAAACGAAACTGTTGACGTTGACCAGCGCCTGGGCAGCATAGAGTTCCATGCCGATCTCTCCCTTGGGCGTCCGGATGATAGCGGTATAACGGCGGTTCGGGTCAATCCGAACGGCAGGGGGCCCATCGTACATGCGGGGTTTCTGGAGCACTTCGTCCACCAGCGTGATAAGGTCTCCCCGGGTAACCAGCCGGCCATTCAGGATAAAGGAGGGCGTCCCCGGCAGTCCCAACGCGGTGGCCTCTTGAAACTGCTCCAGCACCTTCGCCTGGTAGGTACGCGCTTCCAGGTCATGCTGGAATTGTTCCACGTTCAGCCCCAGTTCCTGGGCGTAGCCGGTCAGCACTTGGGGCATCTCGTCTGCAGAGCGGGAGGCCCATTCCTGCTGCCGGGTGAAGAGCAGGTCGTGCATCTCCCAGAACTTCCCCTGGGCGCCAGCGGCTTCGGCGGCTTCCGCGGTGATTTGAGCCTTATCATGAATGCTGGAAAGAGGAAAGTGCCGGTACACGATGCGCAGGCTCTCCGGGTACACCTCTTCCAGCGGCGCCAGGACCTGGAAGCGCGTCATCGCACAGTACGGGCACTGGAAGTCCGAATACACGATCAGCGTTACCGGCGCATCGGCCGGGCCGCGTGCCCAGTCAGCAGCCGTTACCGCCGGGACGTTGAGGAGGGGTAGGGAGGAGAATACTGAGGGAGCGGCCCAGCAGGCCGCCGGGCCAGGGATCGACGTTGGCGCAGAGGTCGGCGGCGCGGTCGGGACGTGGCTCACCGGCTCCGGCTGCCGGCATCCCGCCAACAAGACCAGCACAACTCCTGTCAGAAGAACCCACTTTTTCACCCTGCACCAGCCTTTCTGGGATGTCCCACTTATATGGGATTGTACCACAAAGCGGCCCGGTTGACCAACGCGTTGCAGGCTCATCGGGCTTGCTTCCAGCCCGGGGCGTGTTATAATTCCCTTCGTCGCAAATCCGCAAACTGATCTGGAGGTCAGCCCGAGGATGAGCACCTATCTCTATATCGTTCAGATTATTCTGGGTATTGCCCTGACCCTGGTGATCCTTTTAGAAGTGCGCGCCAGCGGCTTGGGCACGATTTTCGGCAGCGGTGAAACTTCCATCTACCGGACCCGGCGAGGCGTTGAGCGTACCCTCTTCATTGTAACCATCATCCTATCGGTCCTCTTCTTTCTGATCGCCATTCTGAACGCCGTTGTCATCGGTCCGCCATAAGCGCGCAATGACCCGAACGGTTCGCTGGCCAGCCCTGCTCATCGGCGCCGGGGCAACCCTGCTGATCATCGCGCTGGTCTATCTGGCCTTCACCCTGACCACCGTTGTCGTTCCTGCCCCCGGGGGGACGTACGTGGAAGGTGTGGCCGGATTCCCTCATAGCATTAATCCCCTTCTGGCCGCCTACAACGACGTGGACCGCGATCTCTGTGCGCTCGTCTTCAGCGGACTCACCCGTATGAATGCCCGGGGAGAGGTGGAGCCCGATCTAGCCCTGAAGTGGGAGACTTCTCTGGACGGCCTGACCTACGTCTTTCACATGCGCAACGGGCTCCGCTGGCCGGACGGCACCCCCCTGACCGCCGATGACGTCCTTTTCACCATTGGCCTGATGCAGGACCCGGATTTCCCCGGCCCTCCCGACCTGGGTGCCCTTTGGCGCACTGTTCAGGTATTCAAAGACGACGAGCGGACAGTCCGCTTTGTCCTTTCTGAACCCTTCGCGCCATTCTTGGACTATACGACTATTGGACTGCTCCCGGCCCACCTTCTGGGGGGCTTGCGGGCAGCGGACCTATCGTACCTGGATTTCAACCTTCAGCCAGTGGGCAGTGGCCCGTTCCAGGTAGCCAAAGTGGAGACCCAGGGGGGCGATGTCGTTTCCGTTCTCCTGAAACCCAATCCGGCCTACTACGGTTCCCGACCCTACCTGGAAGGGGTCCGTTTCCGGTTCTACCCCTCCTACGCGGCCGCGTTCCGCGCCTTCCAGGCAGGAGAAGTAGAAGGCGTGAGCCGGATCACCCTGGCGGAACTCTCGCAGGCCCGGCAGGAAGCAGACCTGAACCTTTACTCCGCGCCACTGGCCAACCAGTCTCTCATCTTCCTGAACCTGGCCCGAAAAGACGAACTCCCCTTCTTCCAGGAGAAAGAAGTCCGCCAGGCGCTCCTCTACAGTCTGGACCGGGAGGGGCTGGTGGAGAGGGTACTGGAAGGACAGGCCATCGTAGCCCACAGCCCCATCCTGGCCGGGACATGGGCCTACGACGAGGACATCCCGCGCTACGCGTACGACCCGCCGAAGGCCCGCGCGCTGCTGGAGGGTGCAGGCTGGACCCTGCCTCCAGGCGCCCGGGTCCGGACCAAGGGCGACCGGGAGGTTTCGTTTACCCTGCTTTCGTCCACCGACCCCATCCACGCGGCTGTTGCCCAGGAGGTGGCCCGGCAGTGGGGGGCGATGGGGATTGATGTTCAGGCCGTCGCGATCCCTCCCTTGGAATTGCGAGACCGGCTGGAGCGGCGAGACTATCAGGCCGCGCTGGTGGAACTGGCCCTTCCTGGCAACCCCGACCCCTACCCCCTCTGGCATCAGACGCAGATTACGGTTGGGCAGAACTACGCCGGATTGGACCACCGACGGATCAGCGAGGTGATCGAGACGGCCCGCATCACGGTGGACCCGACCCGTCAGGCCGCCCTGTACCAGGAATTTCAGGAACTCTTCGCTGACGAGGTGCCTGCCATCCTGCTGTATCAACCGGTCTACACTTATGGTGTGGGCCGAAAGGTCCAGGGTGTTCAGATCGGTCCACTGATGACCCCCTCGGACCGTCTGGCCACGATCTCCTCTTGGTATATCGCCACTCAACGGAGAATTGTCAGTCAGGCCGAGTTGAGACAGCGATAACGAAGGGCGAAAACCTCTTTCCTCCCCACCCATCATCGTCAGAGGTACGCTCCTCGGAAGCAACCCGCGCCCATCCCCCACGGAGATGGGGGGGTCCTGGTCGGCACAGGCTACATGGCCCGCGTGTATGCCCGGGCGGCCCAGAAACTCCCCGATATGACGGACGGCGGTAGTCCACTACCACCCAAGGCCTATAGCCGCCTTCGCCACCGCTTTCGGCATCCCCTCAGTATCTGGACGTCCACGACCTTCTGGCCGATAACGGAGCGGATGCTCCCATATGTCTATACGCCCCATGACCTTCATGCGCCTCCGAGCATTGCGGCGCTGGAGGCAGGAGTGCCCGTGATGGTGGAAAAGCTCAGGGCGATGAACGCTGCCGAGACCGAAGCAATGGTCGCCACCAGTCGCCGCTCCGGAGCGTTCCTGATGGTGGCTCACTGCTGGCATTTTGACCCCGAGGTCTGGTGGCTGCGATAGCAGGGGGAGGCCGGACGCCTGGGTCGCGTCGTCCGCACCAAGGGGTATGGCACCCGGGAGGCGGATAGGGGCTGGGCGGCTGGCTCACCCGGAAGCGATTGCTGGCAACGGGCTGCTGGAAGATGATGGGCTTCCACGCGCTGGAAAGGGCGGCGGGACTGCTCAGTCTGCCCGGACAGTCCAACTATCTACGGCCAATCGGCCCTCCACCAATGTGATCCGAACCCGATGGGTCTCCCGGCACAGGGAGGAGAACAGGCGCAGGGGTTCGCCGCGCACTTCCACCCGCCGGGACGTGCCCTCATCTATCTGCACCTCTATCTCCCCCACTTCAGGGCCAGGGGTCAGGATCAGGACGCGGCCCTCAAAAACAAAGGAGACCGTTGCACCCGGTGCTGAGGCTCGGCGGTAAGCCCCCAGCATCGCCGCCGGATGACGGACAGTCTCCCAATCCCCGCTGTAATCCAGCGCCCAGTGGTCCTCCTGATGAGTCCCCGGGTAAAGGGTGGGCGTCAGGCCAGCAATGTAGTCCCTCATGGCGTAGTAGACGGGGAGGGGAGTGAAATCCGGCTCCACCATACGGAAGTAGTACCAGGCCTGGTCCCGCTCCACGTCCGAGGGGCGTCGGAAGAACCAGAAGTTAATAACGCCGACCCAGGGCCACTCCCGCATAGCGCGCTCGTAGGCCAGCGGCGCGTAGCGGGCCTGCTGTTCGGGGGTTACCTGCCCATAGGCCCCGAAGTGCTGGATGGTCGGGTCATCGGGGATGGCGTTGGAGTTCATTTCCGCAAACCAGATGGACTTGTGGGCATCGCCATTCGCAACCATCAGGTCCCGCAGATAGACGGGGCGGGCATAGGTAACGGCCCAGGGGCGCATACGGCGGTCGGTGGGGGCGGACCAGAGGATGTAGTCATTGACCGAGAGGACATCAAAACAGGCGGCGGCGCCAGCGTCATACATCCGTTGGAGGAAGACGAACTCGTTCATTCCGGTCCAGGCGCCGGGCCCGAAGTCGTAGCCGACGGTCTGGGCCAGCGCGCCGGTGAGGACGATCGCCTCAGGGTCGGCCTCTTTGATCCGCCGGTAGGCGGTGCAGAGCAGGCGGGTGTAGCCCGCCGGGTCCACTGGCTGTTCCCCCCACTCGGGGTAGATGTTGGGCTCGTTCCAGACTTGGTAGGCACGGATGCGGCCCCGGTATCGGGAGGCAACGGTGTAGACAAAGTCGCCGTAGTCCTCCAGGTTATCTGGCGGGGCGAAGGTGCCCCGAGCATCGCCATCGGCACGGGACCAGGCCGGAGGGTTGCTCAGGACGGCGATGATGTCCATCCCGTACTGCTCTGCCAGGGAAACGATGTGATCGTATTTTTCCCAGGCAGAGCGGTAAGGGACGTTGCGACGGTCCTCAAAGTCGCCTTTCCCATGAATCTCTATGTCTTCCCAGGGGAAACTCTGACGAAGCCAGCGGAAGCCCGCCCCGGCGACCATCTGGACCGTCCGCTCCCGTTTCCAGAGTTCCACTTCCTGCTCCAGGAAGACGTTGATGCCAAAGGGGTTGAACCCAGCGTAAGCGACCGGTTCGTAGGGAAGGGTACGCGGCCGGGCATGGAAAGGGTTCCCGGCCAGCAGCAACAGCGCGTAGGCCTGTTTGAAGGGGTCTTCTTCGCCGGTCCATTCAAAAGCAGGATGGCGAGGAGCCCAATGGCACGAGGCGAGGAGGCAGGCAGCCAAGAGAAGGAAGACCAGGAGGCGAAGAAAGGGGCTGGCGGGCATCGGCGTTAATCGGCGGCCGATTCGGCTTCTTCCTCAGCGGAGGAAAGGACAGGCTGGGCACCGCTGAGGTAGGCGCGCACCTTTTCGCGAGCCTCTTCAAAGAGTTGCAGCAGTTCTTCATCGGAACCTTTAAAACCGGCAATGGTGCGGCGGGCACAGGTGCAGCAACCCAGGGAGGCCCGGTAACTATCCAGGCTACAGGTCAGGCAACTACCCAGTTGAATCATTAAGAGGGAAAAGCCCAGGACATCCTCATGGTCGTCGGGCAGTTGGGTCAGATGGTCAATGAATCGAGCCCATAACTCACCGCGCAAGTTGCGCAGGTGCAAGATGCAGCGGGGGGGGAAGAGGATTTCGCTATCAGGATACATCCGGGTCCTCTTGGGATCTCAGGATTCGCGGAAGCGAGCCTCCAGTTGTTCCAGGAGTTCGGCGGCTTCTACCAGTTTGTCCAGGGGGTTCTGTTCGCCCACGAAATACCGATAGTCGCAGGGCATCACATCCAGAGTGGCAACCAGTTGGTCAAATCGTTCCCGGACGGTGCGGTCGCTGGTACCGTAGAGGGCCGCGATCTCCCGCAGGTTGACTTTGCGCAGGTTGACCTTGCGAACGGTGTAATCCAGCGCGGCGGCCCAGGCCTCTGGTTTCCGGGTGTTCAGGGACTCCCGGCCCAAGGCGATCCGGTACTCCAGCCACATCTGCATGGCGGCGCCAATTTCTTCTATCGGCATGCCGCTATTGGTCATTTTCTCGGTCAGGATGGTCTCTACCTCGTCCAGGCCCCGGGCGAAGAGGCGTTCAAACCGCTCAGCAACAGGGGAATCGGGCTCCAGGCGCAGGAACTCTGCCAGGGCCCGGAGGGCCTGATCAAAGTCCCCCGCGCGGGAGAAGGCCCGGGCCAGGTTGAGGTGATATTCGGCCCGTTCGGGAGCAAGTCGTATGGCGGCCTGAAACCGCTCTACCGCTCGCTCGATGTCCCAGTCCACATAGGCCTGCAGGCCTTCCTGGTTGTAGACTTCGGCCCGGTCGGTGGGGATGCGTTTCGTCGCTGGCATCGCTGGTCCTTCCTGGGCAGGTTGGAGTACATTATAGCACATCCGGGGCAGAGAGGCAATGGCGGTACACTTCCATTGTCTGGGCAGCAATGCGGGCGTGGGTGTAGTGGGCCAGGACCCGCTCCCGGCCCCGGCGGGCCAGTTCGGCCCGAAAGGACTCGTCTGCACGAAGGCGCTCCAGGCATCCTCGTAGGGCCTCTACGTCCCCTTCCGGAAAGATCAGTCCCGCGTCGCCGATTACGTGGGGGATTTCGCCGCAGGTGGAGCCAACGACCGGTACCCCACAGGCCATGGCCTCCACCAACACCCGACCGAATTGCTCTATCCAGTTCGGGCGGGAACGGGAGGGGAGGACCAGGGCGTCCAGCCGGTGGTAGAATTCGGGCATTCGGGGCGAGGGGAGGGTACCCCGAAAGGCCACCCGTCCAGCCAGCGCCGGATCGGCGGCCCGTTTTTCCAGGGCGGGGCGCATCGGCCCACTCCCCAAAATCTCCACCCGCACCCCCGGCATCCCCGCAACGGCCTCCAGCAAGAGATCGGCTCCCTTTTCCTCTACCAGCCGTCCGGCGAAGCCCACAGTGAAAGGCCGGTCTGTCTCCCGGAGGGGTGGGAGAGCGAAGTGGTTCGGGTCCACGCCAAACTGAGGGATGACGGCCAGCAGGCCGGTGTACCCCTTGGCCCGCCAGACCCGCGCGGCGGTCTGACTGCCCGCAATGGCCGCGTCCGCGTGGCGCAGGCAGTAGCGCTCCCAGAGGGAGAAAGGGGGCGGATAGCGGCGCCGCAGGTTCTGCCAACTGAACCAGAGAGTCCGACAACCGGCCCGCCGAGCCAGAACCATCCCGTGAAAGGTCGCCAGGTTGTAGGGCTCCTCGTCCAGATGGACAATGTCCGGGCGAAATTCCCGAATCTGCCGGGCCAGATGGGGGTAGAAGTGGAGGTGGAAGTGGCCGTTGAGGGCCATCGTCTCCACGACCAGTTCGTAGCCCTGGGTGTGGGCCCGCTCCAGGGGGAGAACCCCGCGCTCGTCCTTCCAAAACGGGGGGACAACGGCCCGCAATTGGACTCCCAGCCGCGCGATTTCCTCCAGTTTCCGCTGGTAGATACCGACGATGCAGGCTTTGGAGACCAGGAGGACGCGCATAGGCGTGTTGCGTACTCCGTATTGTTTATTCTCCCCGTACCATCCGCCGGGCGATGGCGTTGTGGCGCTCCACAATGGGGCCCAGGTCCACTGTCAGCAACTGGCCTTCCTCCACCACCACGCGCCCGTTGACGACGGAGAGGTCCACCCGCTGGGGGGTGCAGAAGACGAGGGCCGCCACCGGGTCGTGAAGCGCGCCGGCGTAGTCCAACCGGTCTAGGCGGAAGGCGATGAAGTCGGCGGCAAAGCCGGGAGCCAGTTGACCAATGTCGTCCCGGCCCAGGACGGCGGCGCCGCCGCGGGTTGCCAGCCACAGGGCCTCGCGCGCCGTGAGTCCCCGCGGATTGCCCATCACCCGCTGCAGGAGCATCGCCATCCGGGCCTCCGCCAGCATATGGGAAGAATCGTTGCTGGCGGAGCCGTCCACGCCCAGCCCGACCGGTACTCCGGCATCCAGATACGCCCGGACGGGCGCAATGCCGGAGGCCAGGCGCATGTTGGAACTGGGACAGTGGCAAACACCGGTACCCGTACGGGCCAGAAGGGCGATTTCCTCGCTGTTCACGTGGACCCCGTGGGCGTACCAGACATCGTCGCCCACCCAGCCCAGGTCTTCCGCATAGCCCACTGGTCGGCGGCCGAATCTCTCCAGGCAGAACTGCTCCTCGTCCAGCGTCTCCGCCAGGTGGGTGTGGAGGTGAACGCCGTAGGCACGAGCCATCGCGGCCGTCTCCCGCATCAGGTCCGGAGTCACCGAGAAGGGGGAACAGGGGGCCAGGACGATGCGGAGCATCGCGTAGCGGCTGGGGTCATGGTAGGTTTCCACGGCCCGCTGCATGTCCTTCAGGATGAAGTTCTCATCCTCCACAACATGGTCGGGGGGAAGGCCGCCCCTGCTTTCGCCCAGGCTCATCGCGCCCCGGCTGGCGTGGAAGCGGATGCCGATCTCCTGCGCGGCGCGGATTTCGTCGTCAATTCGGCAGCCGTTGGGGTAGATGTAGAGGTGGTCGGAGGCGGTGGTGCAGCCGGAGAGCATCAATTCCGCCAGCCCAACCAGCGCGCTCACGTAAACAGCCTCTGGCGTGAGCCGCGCCCAGATGGGGTAGAGGGTCTTGAGCCACTCAAAGAGGGTGGCGTCCTGCGCGGCCGGAACGGCGCGGGTTAGGGTCTGGTAGAGATGATGGTGCGTGTTGACCAGGCCGGGCAGGACAACCATCCCACGCGCATGAATGACCAGGTCAGCAGTCGTGGGAAGTTCCGCTGTCGGCCCGACCTGCTGGATGACGCCATCACGGGCGAAGAGGCCGCCATCGGGAATCTCTTGCCCGTTATCGTCCATCGTGGCCAGGATGTCGGCATGCTGGAGGAGAAGGGTGGGCATTGGGAACCTCCGGATCAGGGCACAAGGCGCAAGGCGCAGGGCTTCACGAGTCCAGCCAGGCCACCTTACCGGTCTCCAGGT
Organism: Anaerolineae bacterium; assembly: GCA_025060135.1. Taxonomy (GTDB): domain Bacteria; phylum Chloroflexota; class Anaerolineae; order B4-G1; family DUEL01; genus SpSt-77. The sequence goes on from JANXCY010000021.1 coordinate 28,910, forward strand.
CGTAACGCGCGCCGACGATGCGGAGGGCTCCGGAGCGGATGCGCTCCGCCAGGGCCGGTACAGCCGCCAGAGTCTCCACCGTGTGCCGGATATGGGCATCTATGGCATGGGCCACCGGGTCGCCCGCGAGACCCGCGGCCTGTTGAACCGCGGGAAGGATGGCCTCTACGAGGTGGCCGATGGAACCAGGGTGGGACGCGCAGCGTGCCGATGCGCTCTGAACAGCAGCGGTTACCGCGCCGCAGCGGGTGTGGCCCAGGACCACCACCAGGGAGACATTCAGATGTTCCACGGCGTACTCTATGCTGCCCAGGACGGCGCGATCCACCACGTGCCCGGCGGTGCGCACGACGAAAAGGTCGCCGACGCCCTGGTCAAAAAGGATTTCCGGCGGGACGCGCGAATCCGCGCATCCCAGGATGACAGCGAAGGGGCGTTGATGAGAGAGCGTTTCCTTCCGGCGGGCCGCGTCCTGATGAGGGTGCTGAGGCCGACCGGCCACGTACCGTCGGTTGCCCTCTTTCAGGGTCTGGAGCGAGGATTCGGCGGTGGTCATAGAGTCCTCCGCAGTTGCCCTATCGCCGACGGCGTCCACCCTTCAGTTGTTCCTGGAGGAGGGCCAGTTCTTCCCAGCGGCCCTCGGCGGCCAGTTTCGCCTGCTCCATCCAGCCCGTCGGGTCCATATACGGCCAACCTGCGTTCACCAGCGCCTGTTTGACCTGACTGTAATCGGCAGTGGCCAGGGCCTGGAAGGTGGTGATGCCGATAGAGGCCAGGACTTTGGCCACTTTAGGCCCGATGCCCTCTATCCGGGTCAGGTCATCCGCTGGGGCTTCGGCAGGAGTGGGGGCCGCTACGGTTTCTGCGACCGCTTCGGCAGGGGGAGCGAGGGAGGGCGGGACAGCCTCAGCAGGAGCGGCCGGCGATGGAGGAACGGCTTCGGCGAGCATAGCGGCAGGTTGGGCCGGCTCCACGGACGGAGTGGGAGAAGATGGATGCGCGGCTTCAGCGGGGGGAATTACCCGCCTCTCCCGTTGACGGGTGAACAGCCAGACCAGATAGAGGACGAAGAGGATCAGCAGAAAGATGATAACCAGCCAGAGGATGATGGACCCGATAGGGGTGGCGAGAGTAGGTGCTGTCATGGTGCGCCTCCTTTAGGATGAGTTTTCAGCATTGCGCTGCCTGCTGCAGAAACCGGTTTCTTCCTACTACCAGATGGCCTCGGGAAATGTGCAGACGCCGGCGTGAACACCGACCCGCTTGTACATCCGGATACCGGTGAACGGCTCGCCCAGGATACCGTCATAGATGGCCCAACTGCGCCCCCGCACGCTGGCCTCCATTCCCGGCTGCCGGAAAGGGGTGGAGCCGTCCAGCCGGGAGAAAAGCAGGCCGCCCCGGCCGAATTCCTGGTGAATCCATTCCATCCGACCCTGTCCCATCGCGTAGGCAAAGCCGCAACGCTCCAGGATGATGGCCGCGTGATAAAAGAGGGGCTGGGCCTGAAAGCGGTCGTATCCCAGACGGGCCACGAATTCCTCAAAGCGGGGGATGAGCCGTCGGATCAAGCGGCCTCCCTGCCGGACCTGCCCCGGGGCCAGGCCGGCCTGCATGGCCCGAATCTCCTCCGGGATATTCCGTCCGTCCATCCCGAAGTTGGTGGGGCGACCATCGGGCATCCGGTCCACGTTGTACCGCTCCGAGGCCGGATGGTTGATGGAAAGGAACAGGACTTCCAACTGGTTATGCAGAGTCTCTGCCAGTTCCAGATAAAGCACCGGGTCCGGGGCATCCCACTGATGGCGCAGCGCGAGGGTAACCGAACAGGTTCCAGGTTCGCAGATGCACTCCCAGAGCGGTCGCCCTTGGGAGTCGGTCAGGGAGAAGGGAATGCCGAACTGGAGCAGCGCCTCCGGCGGAATCAACAGTTTGTAGATGGCTTCCTTCTGGTGGCGGGGGAGGTTATTGATCTGACGGAGGGAGACGATGGGTTGTCCGTCCACCACGAAGGGCTGCACCGGTCTCATCGGAGCCGTCCTTTCCATTCCCGACGGATCTCCCGCTCCAGGTCCCGACGGGCAATAGCCTCTCGTTTGTCGTACTTGCGTTTGCCCCGGGCCAGCGCGATCTCCACTTTGGCCCGCCCGTTCTTCAGGTACATCCTCAGCGGGACCACGGTGTACCCTTTCTCCCGCATCCGGCCAAGGATGCGGTTGATTTCCCGGCGGTGGAGAAGCAACTTGCGCGGGCGGAGAGGGTCGTGGTTGAGCCGACCGGCCGGTTCGTAGCGCGCGATATGGACGTTGACCAGCCAGAGTTCGCCCTCCCGCTCCTGCACATATCCCTCCTGGAGGCTCACCTGGGAGGCGCGAACGGACTTGATCTCGGTCCCCGTGAGTGCGATCCCGGCCTCGTACCGTTCTTCTATCTGGTACTCGTGCGCGGCTTTCCGATTAGTCGCGACGACTTTGATGCCGGTCATGGCGGGCTGATGAGGGGTTCGGGCGGCGGCTCTGCCACCCGGAACCCGGATTATTTCCCGGTTAACAGATACTCCACTGCCCGCTCCAGTTGCGGGTCCTCGTCTGGGCCGGCCTCCTCGGGCCAGGGCACCTCAATATCGGGCGTCAGGCCCTGGTGATCAATCGCCCGGTTGTTAGGGGTGAACCAGCGGGCAATCGTTACCCGCAGTTCCGAGCCATCGCGAAGGCGATAAGGGCGCTGGACCGATCCCTTACCCAGGGTCTGCTCACCGATGAGGATCCCCCGTCCTCGGTCCTGAATGGCCCCGGCGACAATCTCCGAAGCGGACGCGCTCCCCCCGTTGACCAGAACAACCAGCGGGATGGATTCCGCCGGGCCGCCATCCTGGGAGGGGAAAACCCTTTCTCCCTCATTCGTACGCTCTATGGCAATAACCCCCTCATCCAAGAACATATCGGCGACGTTCAGCGCCTGATCCAGCCAGCCGCCGGGGTTATTCCGCAGGTCCAGAATCAGCCCCTTGGGTTTGCGGTTCAGCAGGTCTCGCAGGTTCTCATTCATCTGCCGGGTGGCAGTGGCGCTGAAATCGGTGAGACGAATATACGCAATACCTCCTTCCAGCATCTTCGTCGCCACCAACGGGATCTCAATCCGCGCGCGGGTGAGGGTAACCTCAAAAGCCTCTTCCTCCCCGGGGCGCTCTATCAGCAGGACCACCCGGGTACCCGCCGGTCCCCGAATGAGGGCGATCGCCTCGTAGATGTCGTAGCCGATAATAGACTGACCGTCCACGGCCAGCACCCGGTCGCCTGCTTGGAGGCCAGCCTCTTCGGCAGGAGTGCCCGGGATGATACCGGAAATCTCCAATTTGCCGTCATCGCGCATCCGGACGTAGGCACCAATGCCCTGAAATTCACCGCTGGCGTCCTCGGCCAGAATCGCAGCGACTTGGGGTTCAAGAAACGCGGTATACGGATCTTCCAAAGCCTGGATGCTCCCCTGGATGGCGCCGTAAACGATTTTCCGAATATCCGGGATCTCGCCGTAGTATTCTTTCCGGATAATGTCCCATGCGTCCCAGAAGAGTTGAAAGGCCTCGGTTTCCCCCGGAGAGGGCGAAGGGGTAGGGCCTGGCATCAGCGGAACGGGCAGGGAGATCGTACCCTGCTGGACCAGTCTGGCCGTGCTGAAGCCAGCGAGAAACGCCCCTCCTGCCGTACAAACCAGGAGCATCAGCACCAAAAGTCCGGTCAGCCAAGCGGTTTTCCGTGAATGCATCGCTTCACCTCACACCCGTAGAATCGCCTTTCTCGGAAACAAGACGTACACGGATTTTCAGGACGGATACTGGAGCCGTTCTGTCCATCGCGGTTTCCGATACAGTCTCACGATATGTGGAAGGAAATATAACACCGAATGCGGATTTTGGGAAGGGGTAGACAATCTACCGTCTCCCGGGCCTTAACACTGGTGGCTATCGCCATTCAGCATAGGCCTTGACGAGAATGGCGAATTGGATTACAATTCTGCACCAGCAGGAAGAGGGAGGCCGGGACAGATGGCTGGCCCACCGGTCCCGGCGGCGAGTTTCCCCGATTGATAGTGTGGAGGAAGGCAACAGCGATGACCCAACTGGAACTGCGGGCTGAGGTCCGTACCATCACTGGCAAGGCGGTCCGCCGCCTGCGTCGGGAAGGCTGGATTCCTGCGGTGCTTTACGGACCGGAGACATCCAGCCGTCCCCTGCAGATTCTGGCCCGGGAGGCCGAAGAGATCATCTATCGGGCCGGCACCAGCCATCTGATCACCCTGTTCATCGGCGACGAGCGACCGGCTCCCCAGGTCCTGATCCGGGGGGTTCAACGAGACCCTATCCGCCGGAATCTGCTCCATGTGGATTTCTACCGGGTGCAGATGGATAAACCCATCACGATGGAAATTCCCATCGTCCTGGTCGGCTCCTCACCGGTGCTGGAACGGCGGGAAGGCATTTTATTGCAGGGCAAGCAGACGCTGGAGATTGAATGCCTGCCCCGGGACCTGATAGAAGCGGTGGAGGTGGATCTGAGCGTCCTGACGGAGGTGGACCAGCAAATTACGGTGGCGGATCTGACGCTGCCTCCGACGATCCGGGTCCTGGATGCCCCCGATGAGATGGTGGTCCGCATCAGCCCACCGGAGATTGTGGCGGAAGAAGAAGAGGTGGCCGCTCCGGAGCCTGCGGCAGCGGAACCGGAACTGATTCGCCGTCGGAAGGTGGTGGAAGAGGAAGAGGAAGAATAGCCCTGGGCAGCCCGGGGGAGGGGCTGCGGGGGGGGGGGGGGGGGGGGGGGGGGGGGGCCGCCCCCCCCCCCCCCCCCCCGGGCGGCCAGCGAGCGGGGGCGGGACAGCCACCGCCGACAAGGGCGCGCGCCCCCCCGCCCAGAGCGCCCG
>JANXCY010000022.1 GCA_025060135.1 Anaerolineae bacterium
CTCGGATTGGGCGAAGCCGGGTCCACCCCCAGCATAATGGTACCTTCTGGAGTGTTTTCCAGCCATGAGCATACTGTTGGATGCTGGCAGTTGGAGCGGGTGGTCACATCGCCGGTGATCTCCATACGGTCTGGCGTAATCCTAATGGGGTAAGTAGACTCCGTAGCCAGTAAGGAGCGACTGGATGTGCTGAGGAGAATTGTTGCCAGGCAGATCATTCCCAAGACAAACCAGATCAAACGAGGTCTGACCATTGGCTCACCTCAAAATCTTACGGAAAGGGTATGTGGCTTGCATTAAACTCGAATCGCTGAATAACCCAGCATCCCTGTTCATTCTTCCCAAAAACCCAGTGGTCGGAAGGATTGGGGTTATAGTAGGGTATCGGTGTTCCGACACCTGTAGTGTATTGCCCGCTACTTCCACTGGTATATTTGGCAAAATTTGCTGCGATTATTATGGAGGAAATCTCAAAGTGCCTCGCATGTGGAAAGTCCAGAGTCGCAAAAAGCTGTCCATAATATGCGATTGGATCGCGCCATTCTTCTCCTGTGTCTCCCCTGAAGATTGCGGCATCAGGGGCAAAAATTCGTTGAATCAACGCCAGGTCTTCATTTTTGACGGCTTCGCTTTCCGCGTGGATCAGGCAGCGCAGAGTGTCATCATCGGTGGCAGAGTGGCAGAAGCAAGCAGATGGCGTGGATGTTGGCGTGAGAGTTGCCGTGGGCGTGAACGTAGATATGGGTACGTTTGTTGGGGTCGGGGTGGGGGTTACCGGACAGAGGGGTGCATTTGGGAGAATCAGACATAGCAGGAGATATAACCCATACAAGATGATTAAGATGATTCCCCAGGCCATCATTCCGAATACGGCCGTGCCAATTCGTTTCCACCATCTATCAAGAGGGATGTCTTTGCCACCAAGAGGACTCAGGGGGATCACACCTATCAGGGCGAAAAGCGCAAAGAGAGGACCGATCACAAGCAAGAGAGCAATAATAGCCAGAGCCTTAATTATGTCCTGCATGGGCTGCTACCTCCCGCAGGTTTCTGGTGGTGGAAATCTGCGAAGTGGATGCCCTATGGTCGTGATGCTATGCATGAGTCTCTGCAAAAACCTGAACTTTACCCACCGAATACCAGACGCTGAGGTGGCAGGAGAGCCAGGAGGAGTTGCTGCAGCGTCCGAACGAAAGAAAACCGCATCCGCTCCATCTCCCTGCGGCAGCCGGAATCTGGCTGGCGGGTCATCCTGGTGAGCGGAGCAGAACAGGAAATGGTGCAACCGCCGGATATTGACCCCAGCGGCTGAGCCAATCACCATACAGGCCACGCTGAATCGCCCGCGCATCGGGCGCTTCCCTCCCGCAGAGGGATGTTTGACACTTCGCACCGTAGATTCCACCCCCGCCCGCAGGTTCTGGGCGGCTTGCTGATGCTGAGCGGCCTGCCGCCGACGCTCTGCCCGTCGCCACTTCTCGGTCGTGAAGCGTAAGACCCACTCTTCCGACCATTTCCGCCGAACCACCGGGCAGTGGGAACGCCGCCACAGGCGGCGCAGGCATCTCCCGCCAAGACAGCCCCAAAAGCCTTCCCGGCCCGGAACGGGTCGCCAGCGCCGATTCTCCGACCCGCTGCAAGTGGGCGGGCAGGTCCTCTTTCTTCAGCCAATAAACGTACGGCCCGGCGTGGCCCTTCAGGTAGTCGGCAAAGAGGTCGGCGTAGCGTTGCTGGTCTTCTTCTGAGGGCATCCGGTGCACGCGTTAGAGGTGACCCGCAGTTGGAGACGTTCCATTTGGCGGATGTTGGAGGCCAACAGCGTGCTGTCTATCTGCTGTTTTCCGGTTTTGAGGGAGAAGGCCTGGAATTGTGCATCGGTAACCTGCTCAAAGGCCTGCTTCAGCAGGTTCTCGCCCCTCTCCCGCATAGGCGGGCCAGCCGTTCCCGGAAGTAGGAGGGTGCGCAGGTCAAAATAGCCTTCGCCCAGATGCCGATAGTCCAGGGCGTAGCGCATCTGGACGTTGTAGCAGAATGCGTGGTATGTCCTCATCGGTCCAGCCGTTGGCGGCCTTGAGGAATTCCAGAGCCACCCGTACATTCACCGGCACATTGGGGCGGGAAGGCGTATCGGCATACAGGACAGCGAAGGGCGCTTCGTCCAGGCGGCAGGAGAATTCCCGATAGAAAGTCTCCGCCCAGAAGTTCTTCAGCCGCTCCTGCATCGGCTCGGGGAGTTCGTCCACGGGGCTGGTCAAAGGGATTTGCAGGTGCCGGGTGTTCTTTCGGAACATCGCCCCCGCCTCCGGTGGGTTTGTCTGGATTATAGCAGGAAGTGCCCGCTTTGGCAAGAACGTGCAGCAGAGATAGCCTGTCCCTTAGCTTATATTCAAAACTGGTGCAAGCGCACCATTGAGAAACAAAAGTCTGCCGGGTGGTCTGATGCACCACCCCTGTAGAGCGTATAGACCCCGTGACAACAGCGACACCGATAAACCGTCAACTGGTTTCGGCGGTTCCGCCAGAAAGAACGAGCTGATTGCCGTTCCCTGCACCAAATTTGAACATGAGCCCTATCCTTTTTGCGGTGGGCTCAACAATTCAATTAGCCATTCCTTGTGTCCCGCTCGCCTTCGGCGGCGGGAGCCCTCACCCGGTCAAAAAGAGTAAAAATAATCTACGTGGTCTGCGTCTCGGCAGTAAAAGTGGGCCTGGCACGCGTTTGCAAAAATCCGATTTTGCGGTAGGATTACCCTGAACCCGGGAGGGTGGGACGAGACATCGGGTTACCTGACCCTCCCTGAGTGACGGGAGTCGGGAGTGATGGAACCGGTAGTGTTGACTGCTGAGGGAATGGAAGAACTGCGCCGGGAACTGGATTATCTGGTCAACGTGCGACGGCCGGAACTGGCCCGGGTTCTGCGCCGGGCCATCCAGCAGGGCGACCTCTCCGAGAACGCCGACTACATCGCGGCGAAAGAGGAGCAGGCCTTCCTGGAAGGGCGTATTCAGCAAATTGAGACGATGCTGCGCAACGCCGTGCTCATCCAGAACAACGGCTCCACCGGCATCGTAGATTTGGGAAGCCGGGTTACCCTTCTGGAAGAGGGACGAGAGACACCGGAGGTTTTTCAGATTGTGGGGCCGGTGGAGGCCGACCCGCTGAAGGGAAGGGTGTCCTATGAATCCCCCCTGGGGCGGGCCCTGCTGGGCCATCGGGCCGGAGAGGTGGTGACGGTGGACGCGCCCGCTGGCCCCGTCACCTTCCGAATTCTGGAGGTCTCCTGAGCGCTTCGGCCTGTTCTCCTCACGTTTTCCGTCGCCGGATGGCGTTCCCCCATCCTCAGGCAGTGCGCGGGGAGGGCATCTTTATCTGGGATGCCGACGGCCGCCGGTACATAGACGCCTCCGGTGGGCCAGTAGCGGTCAACATCGGCCACGGGGTGGGGGAAGTGGCCCGCGCGATGGTCGATCAGGCCGCTGCTATCGCTTACGTCCATGGAACCCTCTTCACGACCTCCAGCCTGGAAGCCTACAGCGACGCCCTGAGTCAACGGGTCCCACTGGATGACCCCCGTTTTTACTATCTGACCAGCGGGTCGGAGGCGGTGGAGGGCGCCATAAAATTTGCCCGTCAGGTCCAGGTGGCGCGGGGCGAACCGGCCCGGGACCTGGTCATCGCCCGCTGGGGCTCCTACCATGGCCTGAGCCTGGGCGCGCTGGCGGTTACCGGCAAACCATCCATGCGCAACCTCTTTGCCCCGATGATGCGGGACCAGCCCCACATCCCGCCTCCGTACTGCTATCGCTGCCCCGTGGGCGCTACCTATCCGGCCTGCGACCTGGCCTGCGCGCGGGCCCTGGAGACGGAAATCCGCCGCCAGGGGCCAGAACGGGTGGCCGCTTTCATCGCCGAGCCGGTGAGCGGCGCTACCCTGGGTGCGGTCGTTCCGCCGGAGGGATATTGGCCGCTCCTTCGGGAAATCTGCGACCGCTACAACGTCCTCCTCATTGCCGACGAGGTGATGACCGGCTTCGGTCGCACCGGACGCTGGTTCGGCATGGAGCATTTCGGCGTCCGCCCAGACCTGATGGTCATGGGGAAAGGAGCCACTGGTGGATATTTCCCGTTCTCGGTCCTGGCCGTCCGAGGAGCGGATGTGGAGACCATTCGCCAGGCCCACGGCGACTTCAACCACGGTGGCACCTTCTCCCACCATGCTGTCGGCGCGGCAGCCGCGCAGGCGACGCTGCGCTACCTGGAGGAACACGATCTGGTAACGGCGGCAGCGGTCCGGGGGGCATACCTGGGTCAGCAATTGCGGGAGGCGCTGGCGGACCTGCCCTGCGTGGGGGACGTGCGCGGCATCGGGATGATGTGGGGCGTGGAATTCGTCGCCGACCGGGAGACGAAAGCGCCGTTCCCACCGAAGGCGGCGTTTGCCCGCCGCGTAGGCGACCGGGCCTTTGAGTGCGGGCTCATCATCTATCCTGGGAGCGGTGGGATAGACGGCATCCTGGGTGATCACCTGATGGTTGCCCCGCCGTTTGTTATCACCGAAGCGGAAATAGACGAGGTGGTAGCCCTGCTGCGCCAGGCTATCCGGGAGGTCTGGGAAGGCACGCCATCGGCTTCAGCCCAAGGCCGTTAATGTACCCCCGGCCGCCGGGCCTGTCCCATGCAGGCGAACCCTCTGCGCTACAGGTAGCGCGGGCCGCCGGGCCTGCCAGAGGAGAAGGAGGTAGCAATGCGAGAAGTGATGGTTGCCACCGACTCCGGGGCCAATCTGCCCCGGCCCCTGGCTCAGCAGTGGGGCATAGAGGTGATCCCCCTCTGGATTCAGATGGACGATCAATCGTACCGGGACGGCGTGGACATCCAGCCCCTGGAGTTCTTCCAGCGGCTGAAGGAACGGGTCCGGCGGCTCCAGACCTCTCAGCCCTCGCTGGGGGAGTTCTTGGAATTCTACCGGCGGCTTCAGGAGAAAGCGCGCTCCATCGTTTCCATCCATGTTACCAGCCGTTATAGCGGTGTCTTTCAGGCCGCGCGCGCGGCAGCCGCCGAATTGGCGCCGTATCCGATAGAGGTCGTGGATTCCGGGACGATCGCGATGGCCCAGGGGTTTATCGCTCTGGCGGCAGCCCGTGCGGCGGCGGCGGGCGCGTCGCTGGCGGAGGTGGTGGAGCGGACCCGGGCGGCCATCCCGAAGGTAGACCTGGTCGCTGCCTTGGAGACGCTGGAGTACGCTGTTCGGGGTGGACGGCTGGCCTGGGCGGCCCGAATGGTGGGGAACCTTCTCCATGTGAAGCCTTTGGTGCGCGTTCGGGATAACGATGTCTCTCTCTTCGGACAGGCCCGCAGCCGGACAAGGGCGATCCGCCAACTGCTGGATACTCTGGCCCAGCGAGTGGGGGATGCCGCCGTCCATATCGCCATTCTGCATACTGGCGCGGTGGAGGAGGCCCAGCGGCTGAAGGAGGAAATCCTGGCTCGCTTCCGCTGCGTGGAAGTCTATATTGAGCCTGTAACGCCGGTCCTGGGCGTCCACGCCGGTCCGGGCGCCTTGGGCCTGGCCTGCTACGTGGAACCGTAGCACTGGGTTGCTCCGGCTGTGGTGTCTGGGAATGCCAGTCCCATCACCGAAAGCCCTGTATGCTCCACCGTCCTTTCGGATTGGCCACAATGACGGTTGCTGAGCGGGAGAAGCATTTGCGAATTGTCGCCGAAATCCTGTTGGTCCACCTGCCCCGGGTCCTGCACGACCAGGAACTGGCGAAGGACCTGCTCTCGGTGGTGGGGGTAACGCTGCGGGCGGCTTGGGAGGATGCCCTGAAATCGGCGGAGGTATGGGACCGCAAACATTATCATGTGCGGGCTGACCAGTTGCGGGAGGAGTGGACGTGGGCTCTGGCGGCGGCCAACACCGCTGAGGGGTTGGCCGAACGGGCGGCTCCGGTAACGAAGGAGCACCTGGATCGGCTGCGACAGTTGATCCGGCCCTCGCTGGAGGTGCCGGGCCGACCGATCATCCGCGATGTAGAAGCGTTTCGGGGGGCAGCGCGGGCCAATCGGGAGCGGCGCTTGCGGGAGGGACGCCGGACCCCTCGCCGCTCGCTGGTGTGATCCAGAGGGGGTGGGAGACAGCCAGAGGCCGTCTCCCCCTTCTCATTGTCCAGGGATCCGGGGACCCCACAGTCTCCCGGGCAGGCCCAATCGGGGAGAGCAGGATGTGTCCGGAGTGGATGCTCGCGCTGGGGCAGATGGAGGTGCCGCCGGGCCAGCCGGAGCGAAACCTGGCCCGGGCGCGGGAACTGGCCGCGCAGGCCCGGGAAGCAGGCGCCGACCTCCTGCTGTTGCCCGAACTCTGGCTGCACGGGTACGACCTGGAGCGCGCGGCCGAATGGGCGGCCCCTCTGGGCGAAGGGGGCTTCGCCGAAATGGCTACGATGGCGCGGGAATTTGGCCTCTACCTCTGCGGCTCCCTGCTGGAACGGCACGAGGGTGGGGTTTCCAACACCGCTGTTCTGTATGCCCCCGACGGCACGCTTCTGGGCGCCTATCGCAAAGTCCACCTCTTCCGTTTGATGAATGAGCCGCGCTACCTGGTCCCGGGCGACCGGGCGGTCCTCTGCCCCACCCCGTGGGGGCCAGTCGGGCTGATCATCTGCTACGACCTGCGCTTCCCCGAACTGAGCCGCACCCTGGCGGTCGCCGGAGCTCATCTCTTGCTGGTACCGGCCCAGTGGCCGGTCCGTCGGCTGGATGCCTGGCTCCTCCTGGCCCGCGCGCGAGCGGTGGAGAATCAACTCTTCGTCGCCGCTTGCAATCGGGTCGGAGTGGATGGGGAGACCTTCTTCCCTGGCCGCTCTATGGTCGTGGACCCCTGGGGTCGGGTTCTGGTGGAAGGGGATGACCAGGAGCGACTGCTGGTTGCCCGAGCCGACCTGCGGGAAATCCCAAAGGCCCGCCGCTACCTGACCGTCTTTGAGGACCGCCGCCCGGAAGCGTACGGACGGGTATGGATGGAGGGAGAAGAGAGGATTGTTTCCGGATAGTTCCGCCAAACGCACGTATACTCATCACCTGTTCACCCGTATCGCCCCACGCTACGAATGGATGAACCGGGTCATTTCGCTGGGACAGGTAGATTCCTGGCGGCGAGCCGCCGCCGCGGAGGCTCGTCTCTCCTCCGATGGCTGGGTGCTGGATGTCGCGACGGGGGAAGGCGGCATGGCCCGGGTGCTTCTCCAGCAGTGGCCCAGAGCCAAAGTGGTCGGGCTGGATTTCAGCCGAGAGATGCTCCGGAACGGTCGGTCCCACTCTGCCGGTTGGCCCATCCGCTGGGCGGAAGGAGATGCCCTCTCTCTTCCCTTTCCCAGCGATTTCTTTGAGGCGGTGGTCAGCGCCTTTATGTTGCGGAACGTTACGGATGTCCGGGCCGCGCTCACCGAACAGGTCCGGGTAGTCCGGGCGGGCGGGCGAGTCATCGCTCTGGAAATGACCTGGCCCCGTTCTCCCCTCTTTCGGCCTTTCTTCCGTTTCTATTTTGGAAGTATCGTTCCGATACTGGGCTGGCTCTTCACCGGTTACCTGGACGCTTACCGTTACCTGCCCCAATCCGTGCAGGCGTTTATATCGCCGGAGGAACTGGCTACGACGATGGAAGCGGCGGGTCTCCAAGAGGTGCAGTACCGGCTGCTGATGATGGGGACGATCACCCTACACATAGGAGTCAAAGCCCCAGGAGGAGCTACGGCTCAAACACGGGGGGCATGCGGCGCTTGTGTTCCGAACGGGCCATCATCTCCTGCACCCGCTGCAACGCCAACGGGTCCACGTCGGAAAAGTCTCTGGCTTCTATCGCGGCCAGGACCCGGTCCAGTTCCTGGTAGGTGATGCCCATCTCCCCCTCGTCCGTTTGACCCGGCCAGAGGCCAGCGGTGGGGGGACGGTCAATCACTTCCTGGGGAACTCCCAGTTCCCGGGCCAGCGCCCACACCTGGGTCTTGTAAAGGCCTCCCAGGGGTAAAAGGTCCACTCCACCGTCCCCGTATTTGGTGTAATACCCCACCGCGATCTCCGATTTGTTCCCCGAGCCCAGCACCAGGTAGTGGTGCATCTGGGCCAGATAATACAGGGTGATCATCCGCAGGCGAGGTTTAATGTTGGCCCGGGCCAGAAGGGTTTCCGAGGGGGGCAGGATTGCTATCAGCGCGTCGTAGATAGGGGACAGGTCTACAGTAATCGTGGGGACGGCAAAAGTTTCGGCGACCCGATGGGCCAGGCGCACGTCATCCGGCTGGGAATAACAGGGCATGATAGCGGCCAGCACCCGGCCAGTGCCGATGGCTCGTACCGCCAGCGCGGCAGTTACCGCAGAATCCACTCCCCCGCTGAGCCCGAAGACGAAACCATCGGCACCGGCGGCTTCCAGATATTCCCGGAGCCACTGGGCGATCCGGTCCGATAGGGACATCGGCTCTCCTGTCGATAGAAAGTAACGGGGTTGTCTTCCCACAGGGCGCGCTGTTCGGGTAGCCGAAGGGGAGAGCGAACCTCAAATCAGGCGGGCAACCACTTCTATGCCGTTGAGGGCCATGCTGTAGAGAAAGACCCGGTGCAAAAGATCGCCGTCGTGGGGGAGGATGCCCAGTTGCAGAGCAGTCTCCACAGGCATATCGTAGGTCTGGACCCCGCTGGCCGGAACGACAACGCGAAAATCCCGCAGGCCCTGCACATTGGCCCTCAACCGCAGGAACATGGCGGCCTGGTAAATACACAGGTCGGTGCAATCGCCCACGACGATAAAGGTGTTGACCGCCGGATGGCTATCCAGCCAGGGGACGAAGTCCGTGCCAATGCTGGAACTGATGGACTTTTTGGGGATCACCACGAAGAGGTCGGAAAAGGGCAGGGCTCGCAGTTCGTCCACTGTCTCGCTTTCGGGGGTACCCGCGACGCAGTGAGCCGGGAAAGCCGCGAATTCCACCGAGTTCGGATCGTGGGCATCCTGTGTTAGCAGGAAATGACGGACTCCCAGAGCGTAGGCCTGTTCAAACAACCGGACCACATAAGGGACGATGCCGGCCACCCGAGGGCTCGCCAGCGGCCCGATCGTGCAGAATCCCTTGATCAGGTCCACAGAAAGAATGGCGGTACGGGCGGGCTCCCGCACAACCGATTCCAGCGGAACTGCAGGGAGTTCCGCTTCCCAGCGCTCCAGCCATTCCAGAAACGCCACCTCATGGGCCTTCATGGTTCCCTCCTTCCCAGATGAGGTTCCTAACAATCATACATCGGATACATGCTCCTGTCAAGAGATATGCCTGCCTTTAGACCCGCCGTCGCAGGTAACCGTTGATCAGGCTAACACTCTGGTGGAGTACCGCATCCCGGTAAGCCTGGAGGCGTTCTGGGGGAACGTGGCGGAAAATCCAGGCCATCCGCTCCGGCGAACGCGCGGCGGCTTCCACCATTTCGGTGGAGACCCCCATCCGCTCTGCGAAGACCTCGGCAGTGCGGATGCGGTGGCCGGGCCGGAGTTGCTCCACCAGGCTATCCCGCCAGGCCCGCAGATCCTCATCCCGAACGAAGGGGAGCCAGCCCCGGGGCTCCGTTCTGGCCAGCGCGTCGGCCTCACTACCGTTCAGCCGGGCCTGGTCCTGCTCATCCAGCCAGGTGCGCAGAACGTTGTGTAAAAATAGCCGTTCCTGCCAGGTGCCCCATCCAGCCTCTGGGCCAAAGAAAGGGTGAAAGACTTCCCGCCACCAGAGTTCATCGGCCAGCAGGTGGGCCAGATACCCGGCGAGAAAGGCGGCGTGGGCTGGCTCCAGGCTCTCCGCCCGGGCCAGCACGGGATAGGCTTCCAGAAGCGTTTGGGCAGCCGGCACGGAGGCCGACGGAGGCGGGGAATAAAAGTGTGTCTCCTCCCGTCGCTGCCCACTTATGGTCTGGACGTCCGGTGCTGTATGGCCCAGCAGGAAGGGACCATATTGGGCCCGCAGCAGCCGTTGCGCGGCCGCTGTTAACAGGCCCCGTTCTAGAACTTCCCGGGCCATCATCAGGTGATTGACTGGTGTGGGCATGGGGATCAGCATGGTACACGAAACCGGGAATTTGGCAAAGTTACGGGCTCCGGTTTGCTCTCGGAGAAGAACCGGCTATAATAAATATAGGTTGGAGATATGCGCCGCACAAGAGTTACCGCTTCTCGTAGCCAACGTATATTCTGGGTGGTGAGCATCCTGGTCGTGGTCAGCATGACCATTGGCCTGATCGTCTCCTTCACGCCTCGGACGCCGCAGGAGAGGGAAACCCCCACTCCCACCGCGCCCGTTGTCCTCACGCTCACCCGTCCGTCTGTGCCGTAGACGCGGAAAGAGAAAAGCGTGGAGAACGGCGGCGCTGCCACCCTAACGGGTTGTCCTCGTGGAGGAAGGGGATGGGGATTTTGGGACCCATCTATAATCTGCTGGGTACTGGTCCAGGCACCTTTGTCTACCACCTGCTGATCCTGCTGGCCCTGGAAGGCGCGGCCGGAATCGCCCTGGTAGAGTACCGCCGGACCCATAATCCGGATCAGTGGCGCTTTTGCGTCGCGTTCACCCTGATTCTGGCGCTGCGGCTTCCTCTGTTAATTTTGGGACCCCAGGGCTATCATATACTGGCTCCCCTCCTCTACGCGCTGGAGGTGGCCAGCCTGACGGTGCTGAGCTGGGCATTTGTGGCTCCCATTCTGGGGAGACGAGTCGGGCGGTGGTTTCTGCTCATCCACCTGGCCGCCGTTCTGGGAGTGGTCCT
Source organism: Anaerolineae bacterium (assembly GCA_025060135.1). Taxonomy (GTDB): domain Bacteria; phylum Chloroflexota; class Anaerolineae; order B4-G1; family DUEL01; genus SpSt-77. The sequence continues at coordinate 10,799 of JANXCY010000022.1, forward strand.
CCTGTTTTTCCCCCTGTGGTATCCTCTGAGTCAGGCTGTACCCTTTCTGGAATATACCACATTCTGGCAACAGACCATCTGGGACCTGTGGGCAACGGTCCTGGCACTGGCGACCGGTCTGTTTCTTCTCTCCCGGCGGCGCGGGGAATTCATGCTGCCCGGTGTGGCTTTTGGAGTCATCGCGATCGGTAATGGCTTCATCACAGCGGACCAGGCGGGACTGGGACGATTGATCAACCTGCTGGGCTATCCCCTGATTTCGGTGATTGTCTACCGGGCGGCCATTCAGGACCTGTGGGCCTACCGGCAGGAACTGCAAACACTGAGCGAGCGTTCCCTCCAGCAGACCCGGGAACTGGTTTCGCTGCTGGAAGTGGGTCGAGTGCTGAGCGAGTCGCTGGACCTGGAACGGATTCTGAAGCGAGTGGTGGAGCAGATTGCCCAGGCGCTGGATGCCGACCGAGTGGCTGTTCTGCTGCGGCCTCCAGAAGAGCCGGAAGACCTCCCGGCAGACCACCGACCGGAGCGCCTCCGCCTGATGGCCCTCTACGTGGCTTTGCTGGGCCACCAGCCCCTGCCGGATGAAAATGACATCCCCTTATCCCAATGTCCTCTGCTGGCCCATGGAGTCTATCGGCGCCGTCATCTGGTCCTGCATCCCCGCCATCCACAGCCGGACCTCCAGCCCCTCTACGAACTGGTCCAGAGCCCTCAGGGGGGGCCCGCCATTGTGCAACCTATCGTGCACCGAGAGCGGACAGTGGGCGTCCTCGTCGTGGTCAACGACCAGCATCCGGTACCCTTCGGCAGCCGGGAGGTTCGTCTGTGCGAATCCATCGCGGCCCAGATGGGCGCGGTGATTGAGAACGTCTATCTCTATCTGCGCCTGGAACGACAGGTTCGGCGTCTGGGAGAGGTACTGCAGGATCGGGAGCGAGAGGCCTCGTTGCGAGAAGCGATTCTGGAAAGCACTGCCGAGGGGATCATTGTAACCGATGAGCGGGGGATCGCCATCCGGATGAACGCGGCAGCGGAGGACATCTTGGGCGTCCCCCGGGAACGGCTGCTGGGCCGGCCTATCCGACAGGCACTGGAATCCCTCGCCTCGCCGAATATGCGGGACCTCGGCTTTATGCAACCCCCACTCCAGACATTATTTGAACTGGAGGGAAAACATATTGCCGTCAGTGCTGCCCCGGTCCGACTCTCCTCCGGCGAGCAACTGGGCACAGTGGCTGTCCTGCGAGACGTTACCCGGGAAGTGCAGGCGGAGAAATCCAAACGGGAATTTATCGCCCACATTTCTCACGAACTCCGTACGCCGCTCACCGCCATTCTGGGCTACGCGGAGGCTCTCTACAGCGGTATGGTGGGGCCGCTGGCCCCCACTCAATCCACCTTTATTCACATCATTCACGACAACGCCCGTCGGCTGGTGACGATCGCCAACAACCTGATCGCGATGGCCGAAAGTGAACGGGGACACCTGGAACTGCACTACGCTCCCACCGATCTGGCCCTGGTGTTAGGCGAGGTGCTGGAAGCCTACATCCCCCAGATGAAAGCCCGTCAACTGGAGTGGCGGCTGGAGGTGGCCGATCATTTACCGGTAGTGGAAGCGGACCCCCTGCGGATCCGTCAAGTAGTGAACAACCTGGTCAGCAACGCGGTCAAATTTACTTACCCGGGAGGTCGGGTAACAGTGGGAGCGGCGCCTGTGCCAGAACCGGGAGAGGCCGAGCCCCGCTTCTGTCGCATCTGGGTTCAGGACACCGGGATCGGCATTCCGGTAGAAGAGCAACCCCGGATATGGGAACGATTTTACTGCACCGATGACCCCTTGCGTATGGCGGCGGGAGGATTGGGCGTGGGGCTCTCTATTGTCCGGTCGCTGGTAGAGGCCCATGGAGGGAGGGTTTGGCTGGAGTCGGCACCGGGGCAGGGCAGTACCTTCACGGTCCTGCTGCCCATCCGCCGGGCATCCCCTCCAGCCACCGAGGAGGTAGAAGGCTACCCGGTCATTACTCAGGCGCTGGGTGAGGCGTAGCCGGTCAGCCCACTCGACGGATAACCATCACCACTTTGCCCTGAATCTGTACCTGACGGGGATCGTCTATATAGATGGGCGCCATGTTCGGGTTGGCGGGCTGAAGGCGCACCCGGCTGCCTTCCCGATATACCCGTTTGAGAGTGGCCTCCTCCCGATCCCGCAGCCAGACGGCAGCCATTTCTCCGTTTTCGACCTCTTCCACTCGGCGCATCACCACGATGTCGCCATCGTGGACCAGGGCGTCTATCATGGAGTTTCCCTGCACGCGCAGAGCGTAGAGGTCCCGGGTATCGCCCAGGATCCCGCGCGTTAGTTCAATGGTCTCCTCAATCCCCAGTAGAGAAAAGTCCGAGGCCGGAACCGGGATGGGCTGACCCGCCTGAATGACGCCGACCAGAGGAATCGCGACAATCTCACCGAAGCCCACCGTGCGCTCGCCAGCGACCGTCAGACGGATGCCCCGGGAGGAACGGGGGTCCCGCTGGATGAGCCCGACCTCTTCCAAACGGTCCAAATGGTATTTGATATGCGAGGTGGATGCAATCCCCACCCTCTGCCCAATTTCCCGCACGGTGGGAGGATAGCCTCGCTCGTGGATGAAATCCCGCACGGTTTCCAGAATCCGCCGCTGCCGCTCAGTCAGCCTTTCCAGAAGTGCGTTCATGGCCATCTCCTCAGCGGTTTTGTTTTTCTTATATTATAAGCGAACATCCGTTCAATGTCAAGGAGGAGCGGAGGTTCGGACGCGAGGGGGACAGGGAGGACACAGTCCAGCATGGCCAGATAAACCCAACTCCCGATCCAGCCCAAGGGGCACAGGCCCGGATATGGCCCGAGCCCCAGAGCGCCCTCTTGTCATCCTAAAAAATGATGCTATAATAAGAGCGGGCGCGTAGCTCAGCTGGTTAGAGCGCCACACTCACATTGTGGAGGTCAGGGGTTCGAATCCCTTCGCGCCCACTACCTGCTGAGCACTGGCGGCCCGAAGGGATATACTTCGGGCGCGCGTTTTTTCAACCCTATGCCGGGACCCAGGGAACCCATACCTTCCTCCAAAAAGGTGAATGGCCTGCGACGCCGCCTGCAGGTGGATTGGGTGGTCAGCAGCCTGCGGTGGTTGCTCCTTTTGATGGTGGTCCTGGTCGCCTTTCTGGACCCCCTGCATGGATTTCGGAGTTCCTCATCCCTTGCCCTCGGCCTGCTGACAGCCCTGGCCATTGTATATAACCTGGTCCTGACGCTGCTCCTGGCAGTGCATGCTTTTCCCCTCTCCCTCTCCGTCATTGCTCTGGCCGTGGATACCATGCTGGCTGTGGGTTTGATGGCGGTCTCGGGGGGGCTGGATAGCCCCCTTCTCTTTTTTAGCCTCTTTCCCATCATTACCGCTGCCCTGCGTTTCTCTCTGCTGGCCAGCCTGTCCGTAGCCCTTTTTATCACCCTGGGCTACCTCGGTCTCGGCGTTCTTCAGCCCACTCCCATAACTGGACTGACATTATTGACGAAAGTGGGTAGCGTTGTCCTCATCCTTCTGGCGGCGATGATCACGGCTCTGGTCGGTGGACAGATGAAACGGCGGCTGGATCTGGCCCAGCAGCAGGAGCAGGAAGAGGAATTGCGCCGGCTGCGCGCCCGTCATCAGCAATCCCGCCTCATCTTTGAACTGGCCAGCACGCTCAGCGCGACCCTGAACTACCAGCGGATACTGGAGGCCATCCTGGATGTAGCAGAAATCGGCCTGAGTGAACTGGCGGGAGAAAACGTCCCCGTGGTAGGTCTCATCCTGCTGTTTCGCGGGGAGCATCTGCAGGTCGCCGCCTCTCGGCACACCCCCCGGCGCGATCAGCAGGTGGTCCTGGAGGGGCGGCTGGGAGTGCTGGCCCAGGCAATGAGCACGGCCGAGCCGGCCCTCTGCCTGCGGCCCGGGGAAGATCCCGAACTGGGCCGGTTTGTTGCTCTCCACGCCTGCCGGGAAGCCGTGGCAGTGCCCCTGCGGGCCGGCTTTGAAACCTTTGGCATTGCCGTCTTTGGCAGCCCGAGGGCAGGGCTTTTCACCCCGGACTATCAGGACCTCCTGGTGGCCCTCTGCAACCAGGGTGTCGTAGCGCTGCAAAACGCCCGCCTCTACCAGAGCCTGATGGAGGAGAAAGAGCGGATCGTCGCAGTGGAGGAGGACGCGCGCAAGAAACTGGCCCGCGACCTCCACGATGGCCCTACCCAGTCCATCGCGGCCATCGCCATGCGCATCAACTACGTGCGAAGTATCCTTCACCAGCAACCGGAGACCGTTGCTGCCGAACTGGAGCGCATAGAAGAACTGGCCCGCCGAACGACCAAAGAAATCCGCCAGATGCTCTTCACCCTTCGGCCCCTGATTCTGGAGACGCAGGGACTGCGGGCCGCGATGGAACAGTACATCGCCAAACGCATGGAGACCGATCCACTGCCCATTCGCCTGGAGGCTCCGGAGGGAGTGGACCAGCGGCTGGATAAAGACCAGCAGGGCATCATCTTCTATATCATAGAAGAAGCGATCAGCAATGCCCGCAAACATGCCCATGCCAGCCAGATTCAGGTACGGATGTACACCCGGGGGAACCTGTTTGTCGCCGAGGTGGTGGATGACGGCGTAGGCTTTGATCCTCGCATCCTGGAGCAGGGATATGAGGAACGGGGAAGTCTGGGGATGCTGAATATGCGGGAACGAGCGGAACTGGTGGGCGGCAAACTGACCATCATCTCTGCCCCCGGCCAGGGAGCCACCGTGCGGCTGGAGGTCCCGTTGAAGGAGGAGTATGCCCGGGGCTGACCGCTGGCTCTGGCTGGGCGGATCCGTTTTCATTGCCCTGTTATGCACTGGGACATCCTGGTACTGCCACCGCCGGGCATGGGCCGAACGGCTGAGAACCTCCCCGCTGTTCTCCCCTCTGCTGCATTTCTTTCGGTTTCTCTACTATATAGGTGGGCCCTTCGCCGCCCTTCTCTGGGGCCGGGACGCGGTGGTGGAGCGATGGTTCGGTCTGGTCCCTCTCCCCCTCCTTCTGGGCTTCCCGATCGCCCCTGAAGAGCGTCTGCGCCTCTGGATGGATGGTGTTCAGGGGATCGGCTGGGCGGCTGTTCTGGGAACAGCGGCCTGGGCGACCCTGGCTCTGATCGGGTGGGTAACGAGGAGGAGACGCTCGGAAGAGGACCATTCTCTCCTAAGCCTGCTGAGGGAGGCCCTTTTCCAAGAAACCCACTGGATGTTCTACCGGAACGGGCCGGTCGTAGCCCTGGGGACCTACTGGGGGGTATGGGTGGGGCTGGGCATTGCCGCGCTGGAGGCCGGGCTGAACCCCTGGTGGTGGGCTGCCCTCCGGCACCCGCAAAAGCGTCCCCTCACCCTAATTCGTGCGGGGATGGCCATCCTCAGCGCGACCTTCTACCTCCAGGCCGTTAACCTCTGGCTGAGCATCCTGCTGCACTGGGGAGTTACGGCCGGGTGGGCCGGATGGAGGGCCGCACGGATGCCCCGCGGGGATACAGCATAAAAGCCCGCCAGGACTGGGCCAACCGGTGGGCCTGTAGCCCCGGTCATCCGATCTGCTCAAAGTGGGCCGCGTCTACCACGAACACGGTTGCCCGGTGTTGGCCTGGCTCGGCTGGCGTGCAGGTCTGCCGGAGCAGGTCAATGACCCCGTCCACTTCCCCGGCTTCTGCCCCGATCAACAGAGTAACATTTCCCCGCCGCAGAAACCCACCCGTGCTGGCAATCCGGGTTACCCGGTATCCCATCTCTACCAGCCGGTCTATAACCGCTCCCGCGTCGCCGTCCCGCAGGATGACAATCAGCAGTTTCATCCTCACACCTGTTCAAATCGTTCGACGTTGAGAACAAAGACCGTTGCTCCCCCAACCTGCGTCTCTATCATCAGCGGCTGAATCTCCGCCATCGTTACCTCCAGGTGAACGGGCAGGTATCGGATATAGGGAGAGCACAGCGTTCGGATTCGCTCCAGAAGATGGGGCAGGCGGGATCGGTCCAGGCCAATGAGCAGGGAAACCGTTGCTTCCTGAAGCAGGCCGCTGGTGGAGTCTATCCGGGTTACGTGGAACCCCTCCGCCACCAGCGTCCGGATCACGTCTCCGGCCTGCTCGCCAGCCACCGTCGCGATAACCAGTTGATTCACAGGTGGCTCGCCCATAGTGTTTTCATTTTACCTGCACTTTCGGATCTGCGCAAATGGACGCCCCGGGGCCGGGGGGATAGATGCACCGATGCCACCGCGCTCTCAGGGCCGATAGAAAAATGGCCGAAAAAGGCCTGCGCAGGTATTGACAAAATCATCAAGATATGGTAAAATGATGGTAAGGTTGCCGGTAATGATACCGGTATCGTTGCCTGCCACGATCGCCAAGGGGAGCCACGGCACTGATGGGCCGAAACCGAACCACTGTTACCATCCGGGATGTCGCCAGGGCAGCCAATGTATCGGTATCTACGGTCTCACGGGTCTTGAACAACAAGGACGACGTTGCGCCAGAGACCTGTCAGCGGGTTCGGGCTGTCATTGAGGAACTGGGGTATACCTCCAGCCTGGCTGCCCGCAGTATGCGCAGCCGCCGAACCAACGTCATCGGCCTCATCATGCCCGATGTGGAGGATCCCTTCGCCTTCCAGATTATGCGGGGCATCAATCGGGCCATCGCAGAACACGGGTACGATCTGATCCTCTATACCAGTGGAGGCACGAAAAAGGAATCCTCCCCCGACCGGGAACGGCGTTATGTTTCCCTCTTGAATACCGTTACCGATGGCGTGATCGTGGTGACTCCTGCTACCACCACCTTCTCCACAGCCTCACCCGTTGTGGTCATTGATCCTAATATTGATGAGCCCGAGTGCCACGCGGTGATCGCCACCAACTACGCGGGCGCGCTGGCGGTGATGGAGTACCTGATCGGATTGGGCCATCGCCGGATCGGCTTCATCGGAGGACGTCCCGAATTGAAGAGCGCGGTTCAGCGTTTGCAGGGATACCAGGACGGCCTGCAAAGGGCGGGAATCCCGCTGGATCCCGAATTGATCCAGGGTGGGGACTATACCAGAGAAGCGGGCTTTATTGGTGCTCAGAGACTCCTTCGTTTGCCCTCTCCCCCCACGGCCATTTTTGCTGCCAATGACCAGACGGCGATCGGCGTGATCCAGGCTGCCCGTCAGATGGGACTGGAGGTGCCCCGCGACCTTTCCGTCGTCGGTTTTGATAACATCCCCGAGGCCGCGTATTTCAATCCGGCGCTGACTACTGTGGATCAGTCCATTGACCAAATGGGGTACATGGCCACCCAAATCCTCGTCGGCCTGATCCGGGGCGAACCTCCCAACGGCCTTCTATACGAAATTCCCACCCAACTCATTATCCGGGATTCCTGTCGCGCATTGCTCTAACCACCCTTTCAGGCCGGGGCATACCGGTTCGCAAACGGGTCTCTGAAGAGGGAGATTTTGATAAACTGGTTGGTATCGTTGCCGGTAACGTTGCTATCCTGTAGCGACCTTCTATCCCAACTGGAAGGTAGAAAGGAGGTGAGGAGCAGGCCAGTGCATGTGGGACCACACCATAAAAAGTGCAGGTCTTCCCTGGCCTGGAGATGGAAGACCTGCACCACCACTGGTGGGGAACGGAATCCCCCCATAGCACCATACTATACCCGATTGTTCGTTCCAAGCAAGTGAAGGAGGGAAGACACCATGCGTAGCAAAACCATTCTGCTCATCGTGAGCCTGCTGACGACTGTGGGTCTCTTGGTCGCCTGCAGGCCCGCGGTCCCGGTGACCCCGGTGGAGGTTACGCGCATCGTCCAGGGCACCCCCATCGTGGTAACCGCTACCCCGGCCCCCGTTGTTAAGGAGAAGGCTCCGGACGTCCTGGGTATCCTGCCCCGCAGCGAGACGCTTATCGCGGCCCAACTGACCGGACGGGTCGGGAGTCCGGATGACTTCAACGAATGGGTGGGCTGGAAGTGGCGGGACCGGGGGATGCAGCAGTTGATGAACGAACCGCTGTGGTCCGTGGACTTCGCCACCGGCAAGATCATCAACGGCCTGGCCGATGGGGACCCGGTCTACAACGAGAACTTCACCCAGGTAACCATCCCCCTCCGCAAAGGGGTTACGTGGAGCGATGGCCAGCCCTTCACCGCCGCAGACGTGGTCTTCACGGTGGAGACGCTTATGAAGTACGAGGGCTTCAACGCCCACTCGTTCTTCGTGGAGAACGTGGAGAGCGTCTCGGCTCCCGATGACTACACGGTCGTGTTCAAACTGAAGCAGCCCAACTCCCGGTTCCACACCACCTTCCTGGACCGCTGGGGCAGCACCTGGATCATGCCCAAGCACATCTTTGAGAAGGTGGACGACCCGGTGAAGTTCCAGTTCAACCCTCCGGTGGGGACCGGGCCCTACAAACTGCACAGTTACGACCCGGCCGGGTACTGGACCATCTGGGAGCGGCGGGAGGACTGGGATAAGAGCCCCACGGGCATCATGTTCGGCGAGCCGAAGCCCAAGTACATCGTCTTCCAGGCCTTTGCCAACGAGGGCGCCAAGATTCTGGCCCAGTTGACCCACCAGTTGGACGCTGTGGACCTCTCCGCGGAGGGTCTCAAGGCCGCACTGGCCCAGGGCAAAACGAACCGTGCCTACCAGCCGACCTTCCCCTGGGTGGTGAACAACGATCCCTGCATCACGGGCCTCACCTTCAACACGGCCAAGCCCCCGTACGACAATCCCGAGGTGCGCTGGGCACTGCTCCTGGCCATTGACATCGTGGAGTACGAGGCCCAGGCCGTGGACGGCGCGGCGACGATGAGCCCGGTCCATGTCCCCTCCCTCGGCCCCTACCCCGACTACTACATCAAGCCGATGCAGGACTGGCTGAAGGAGTTCACGCTGGACCTGGGTGGTGGCGAGACCTTCAAGCCGTATGACCCCGAGGCCCCGGCCCGTCTGGCGGAGTACGCAAAGTCGCGCGGGTACGTCATCCCCGATGACCCGGCCTTCATCGCCCAGGCATTTGGGTACGGCTGGTACAAGTACGCCCCCGACGCTGCCGAGAAACTGCTCATCAAGAACGGTTTCTCCCGGGATGCGGACGGCAAGTGGCGCCTCCCGGACGGCAAGCCCTGGCGGATTGAGGTCATCAGCCGCTCCGATATGTCCCACCTGGAGTACCGGAACGCGGCGGCGGCTGTCCAGCAGTGGAAGAAGTTCGGCATTGACGCCGTGCACGTCCCCTCGGACAACGTCTCCGCGCTGACCCAGTACGGCGAGTACGACGTCTCGGGCAACTGGCCGGCCTTTGAGCCGTGGGGCGCGGGCGCTGACCTCTCCCGGGTGCTGGACGTCTTCAACTCGGCCTACGTCAAGCCGATCGGCGAGATGACCCAGGGCCATACCTCCCGCTGGTCCTCCCCAGAGATGGACGACGTGCTCAAGCGCCTGCGGGAGACCGACCCCACCAAGACCGACCAGGTCGTCGCCATCGGTACCGAGGGGCTGAAGATCCTGGTCCAGAACATGCCGGGCATCCCCACCTTCGGTTACATCGGCTTCGTTTCCTGGGATGAGTACTACTGGACCAACTGGCCGGGAGCGGAGAACCCCTACACCCAGCCCTACACTCACTGGGGCCCCTTCAAGTACATGACTCCGTTCCTCCAGCCCACTGGGAACTAACCCTCGGTCCGAGCCGAACCCTTGGGCGGGCCTCCTGCCCGCCCAAGGGCCCTTTTGAGAAGTCAACCTGGGCGAAAAGAGCAAGTCTCATCATTGGGCATCATCCCCGGCTGGCACTGGTGGCCGAAATCCATGCACGGGAGTATAATACCCCGCTGAGGGTGAGAGAGAAGGAGAGAGTATGAATTTCGTTAAACGGTATTTGATCCCCAGGTTGGTTCAATACATATTGGTGGTGTTTCTCGGAGTCACCGCGGTCTTCCTCATTCCCCGTCTGACGCCTACCGACCCGATCGCGCATACCATTGCCCAAATCCGTTCGCAGGGCGCCTATCTGGACCCCGCGACCGTGGACGAGTTTATCCAGGACCTGAAGGAATTATATGGACTGGAAGGCTCCATATTGGACCAGTATATCGGGTTGTGGAAACGGCTATTCCGGGGGGACTTCGGAGTTTCGTTCTTCCAATTTCCCACCCGGGTGAGCGAACTGGTGGGGAGGGCCCTGCCGTGGACCGTGGGCCTGTTGCTGACCACCACCGTTATCAGTTGGGTGGCCGGCAACCTCGTCGGCGGATTGGCGGGCTACTTCTCCCGCAAACGGTGGGCGCAGGCCCTGGACTTTGCCGCTATGGTGATCCGGCCGCTTCCCTATTACATCTTCTCGTTCACCCTTCTCCTCCTGTTTGGCTATGTCATTCGTCTGTTTCCGATCGCCGGAGGAGCGGCCATCGGGAGTGTCCCTTCTTTTACCTGGTCATACATTGCGGATGTGCTCCGGCACGCCTTCCTTCCGGCCCTCTCGCTGACCATCCTCGGGGGGACCATATGGTTCCAGACGATGAAACTGATCGTGCAAAACGTCAACGCCGAGAGTTTCGTTCAATATGCCAAATTGGGCGGCGTTAAAGAGGGCATTATCGTCTCCAAGTATGTGATTCGCAACGCTATGCTTCCCCAGATAACGGCGCTGGGACTGGCACTGGGACAGATTTTCAGTGGCGCACTCATCACCGAAATCGTCTTCTCCTACCCGGGTCTGGGTACCCTGCTATACAACGCCGTCATCACCGGAGACTACAATTTGATTATGGGCATCACTATCTTCTCCATCGTCGCCATCACCACCGCCATTCTGCTTCTGGACCTATTGTATCCGCTCTTTGACCCTCGGGTCAGATACCGCTGAGGAGTATTGGCGCCGTGAAGATTCTCAGAGACTTGTTCAGAGACTACCGGTTTGTACTGAGCTTCTGCGTGCTCTGCCTGCTTCTGTTCCTGGCGTTTATCACCATTTTCTCGCCCTATGACCCCACCCGTTGGGGGGTTGTCCCGCGAGACCTGAAGCCCTCCTGGGAGCATCCCTTGGGCACCAGTTCCAAGGGGCAGGATGTGTTCTGGCAGGCCGCCTTCGCAGTGCGCAATTCGCTGACCATCTCGCTGATCGCCGGGGTGGTCTCCCGGATCATTGCTGTCATTGTCGGAATGGTCGCGGGCTACAAGGGAAGGCTTACCGACCGCGTCTTGATGTTTGTGAGCGATAGTTTCCTGGTGATTCCGCTCTTCCTGATTATCGTGATGCTGGCCATGCTGGTCCGACACCTGATGAATCTGGTTACCTTGGGCCTGTTACTGGCCATCTTCGGGTGGGCATGGGATGCCCGACTGATCCGTTCGCAGATTCTGAGCCTGCGCGAGCGGGAGTTCACACAGACCGCTATCCTCTCCGGAACCGGCACCCTGCCCCTGGTGCTGAAAGAGTATATGCCCTTTGCAATCCCTCTGGTCTTCTCCACCCTGATCAACAATATGTCCTGGGCCATCGGGATGGAAATGACCCTGGCCATTCTGGGTCTGGTGAATATGGACATCCCGACGCTGGGGACCATGCTCCAGTGGGCGATCAGTTATCAGGCCATGCTGCTGGGATACTGGTGGTGGATTCTGACCCCGGTGGTCCTGGCCATTTTGCTCTTCGTGGCCCTCTACTGGCTCTCCGTGAGCATCAGCGAGTATCTGGACCCCCGAACCCGGCTCCAGCGGGTCGGGGCATAGCGAGGCATCTATGAACGGGACGATCCTTCGCACGGAACAACTCCAGGCTTTCTACGTGCTGGACATTTTCGGGACCCGCAAAGTGATCAAAGCGGTCAATGGAGTGAATCTGGAGATTCGAGAAAACGAGGTGTACGGCATTGCAGGTGAAAGCGGGTGCGGAAAGTCTACTCTCTTGAAGGCTCTCTACGGCGCGATAGACCCACCCCTCCGTCTGATGGGAGGCAAGGTTTATTACCGGATCAACGGGAAAGACGTGGACATCTTTTCTCTGCGTCCGGATGAGATAAAGGGACTGCGGTGGGAATACATTTCCTATGTGCCGCAGGGTTCCATGAGCGTGCTCAATCCGGTCATCAAGGTCAAGGAGACTTACCGGGACTTCCTGGAAAGCCACGTGCGAGGCAAGACGAAGGACGAAATCTTTGAGATCGCGAAGGAGCATATCCGGGCCCTGGGATTGCCCCTGACGGTTCTGGAAGCCTATCCCCACCAGTTGTCCGGTGGGATGCGGCAGCGCGTAACCATTGCTCTGGCCGCGCTCCTGAAGCCCCGCATCATCATTGCCGATGAACCTACTACTGCCCTGGATGTGGTGGTCCAGAGAGGTGTGATTCAGCTCCTGAAAGGCATCCAGGAGAATCTGGGCAACACCATTATCCTGGTAACCCACGATATGGGTGTACAGGCGAACGTTGCCGATCGGATCGGGATTATGTATGCCGGACAAATCGTTGAGGAGGCTACCGCGGGCGAAATCTTCGGAAACCCATTGCACCCATATACCCGATACTTGATCAACTCCCTGCCGAGATTCGGAGATAAAGGGATGCGGGAGAGCGTGCCGGGGAGTCCCCCTTCGCTGGCGAATCCCCCCAGTGGCTGCCCCTTTCACCCCCGATGCCCTTATGCCTACCAGATCTGCACCGAACGCATGCCGGACTTCTTTGAGCCAGTGGCGTACCACAAGGTGGCCTGCTGGCTGATGGGGGAAAGTTGACCATGGAAAAACTCCTGGAAGTGGAACACCTGACCAAGGTCTTTACCCTGGGGAGCCTGCTCTCCAGAATCCGGATTCGGGCCGTAGATGACGTATCGTTCTACATCCGCCCAGCGGAGATTTTCACACTGGCCGGTGAAAGTGGATGCGGAAAGACGACCATCGCCCGGATCATCCTGGGCTTTGAGGAACCTACCGCTGGAACGATTACCTACAGCGGCAAGAGAGACGCCAAGAACAAGAAGGTGTGGTTTACCGAAGGAATCCAGGCTATTTTCCAGGATCCCTTTGGGACTTTCAACCCGTTGCGGATGGTAGAGCGGTACTTCTTTGAGACGATCCGGAACTACCGGCTGGCCCGCAATCAGGAAGAGGCCATTCGTCTGATAGACGAAAAGTTGAAGGCAGTGGGGCTTTCCTACGAGGAAGTTTCCTGTAAATATCCCAGCGAGTTTTCCGGTGGACAGTTACAGCGCATCTCCATTGCCCGGGCTCTGCTGACCGACCCGAAACTTCTGGTCGCCGACGAGCCGGTATCCATGGTGGATGCCTCCCTAAGAATGTCGGTAGTGAACCTTTTTAAGAAACTGAAAGAAGAAATGGGCGTCAGCGTGCTCTACATCACGCATGACCTGGCCACCGCTTACTATGTAAGTGATCGCATCGCTATTATGTTCAGAGGCAATATTGTGGAGATGGGCCCTGTAGAAAAAGTGCTGATCAGGCCCCTCCATCCGTATACCCGATTGTTGCGGGAGTCCATCCCGGAAGCTGACCCCAGGCAGCGATGGGACAAGAAAATCACGTTGACCGAAACGGAATATCAGGAGTATCTGCGGGTGGGGTGCAAATTCGCTGGGCGATGCCCGGATGTGATGGAAATCTGCCGGAAGGAGATGCCCGGATATGTAGAGGTGGATGGCGTCCTGGTCCGATGCTACAAGTACTTCCCATCTTGACAGGAGGTCCGTATCGTGCCCCAAGACTCATCGTCCTTCGCGGAACGGGTGGATGCCCTCCTCTCCCAGATGACCTTGGAGGAGAAAATCTCCCAGATGATCTTTGATGCCCCAGCCATCGAGCGGCTCGGGATTCCCCGTTACAACTGGTGGAATGAGTGCCTGCATGGGGTGGCCCGGGCCGGCCTGGCTACGGTGTTCCCCCAATCCATTGGCCTGGCGGCGACCTGGAACCCGGACCTGCTCCTGCGAGTGGCCACCGCCATTTCCGATGAAGCGCGGGCCAAGCACCATCAGGCCGTCCGGCAGGGGATCCGGGACATCTATGTGGGCCTGACCTTCTGGTCCCCGACCATCAATATTTTCCGGGATCCCCGTTGGGGCCGAGGACAGGAAACCTATGGGGAGGACCCCTACCTGACAGCCCGTATGGGTGTGGCCTTCGTGAAAGGGCTTCAGGGCGATGACCCTCGCTACTTGAAACTGGTCGCCACACCTAAACACTTCGCGGTCCACAGTGGCCCGGAGCCGAAGCGGCATCAATTTGATGCTCGCGTGGGCGAGCGCGACCTGAGAGAAACCTATCTCTTTGCTTTTGAAGCCTGTGTGAAGGAAGCCCGAGCGGGCTCCATTATGGGAGCCTACAATCGCGTGAACGGCGAGCCCTGCTGCGCCAGCCCGACCCTGCTGGAGCGGATCCTGCGCCAGGAATGGGGGTTTGATGGATACGTGGTCTCCGACTGCGGGGCCATCCACGACATCTACGCCCAGCACCAGGTGGTGGCCACGCCGGAGGAGGCTGCTGCGCTGGCTGTCAAGGCCGGATGCGACCTGGAATGCGGCGGTATCTACTATGCCTTGCTGGACGCGGTGAAAAAAGGGCTCATCTCCGAAGAGGCCATTGACCAGGCCCTCCGACGGCTCTTCATGGCGCGCTTCCGCCTGGGAATGTTTGATCCTCCTGAGCAGGTTCCTTACACCCGTATTCCCTACGAAGTGGTTGCTTCTCCTCAGCACCGCGCGCTGGCCCTCCAGGCGGCGCGGGAGTCCATCGTCCTGCTCAAGAACGAAGGGAATCTCCTCCCGCTCCCCAGAGACCTGGGGGCCATTGCCGTCATTGGTCCTAATGCCCATGACTTCCGGGTGTTGCTGGGGAACTATAATGGCACGCCGGCCCGGGCGATAACCCCGCTGGAGGGCATCCGGCGGAAAATCGCTCCCACCACCCGGCTGTACTATGCCCTCGGCTGTCCGATAGTAGATGGTCTCACCCCGATGGAGGTCATCTCCCCCGAATGCCTCTATCCAGCAGAGGGGGATACCCACGAGCGAGGCCTGCTGGCCGAATATTATCCCTCTCCCGATTTCTCGGGAGAACCTGTGCTCCGGCGGGTGGACCGCCAGGTGGATTTCATCTGGGCCGGGACCCATCCCCTCACTGGGCGGTGGGGAGACCCCTTCTCAGTGCGCTGGACAGGCTATCTGGTGCCCCCGGCGAGCGGGACTTACCGGCTCGGCGTCAACGGCCTCAGCGAGTATCGGCTGTATCTGGATAACGAGCGGCTCCTTTCCTATAAAGGAATTCACCTCCCCATTCTGGACGCCCGGGAGATCTACCTGGAGGCAGGGCGGTTCTATCCTCTGCGGCTGGAGTACGTCAGCCGGGGGTTGGACCCTCAAGTGCAATTGCTCTGGTCGCCTCCGGGAGTGGATTACGTGGCCCGGGCGCTGGAGGTGGCCCGCAAGGCTGATGTGATTATTGCCGTGATGGGACTCTCTCCGGCCTTGGAGGGAGAGGAGATGCCGGTGGACGTGGATGGCTTTGTGGGCGGCGACCGGACCGACATCGGCTTGCCCGCGCCCCAGGAGAACCTGCTCCGTCAACTCCATGCGTTGGGAAAGCCGATCGTACTGGTCCTGCTGAGCGGGAGTGCCCTGGCGGTGAACTGGGCGGCCGAACATATCCCGGCCATCCTGGAAGCCTGGTATCCTGGCGAGATGGGGGGTGAGGCGATTGCCGATGTGCTTTTCGGCGATTACAACCCCGGAGGGCGGTTGCCTGTTACTTTTTACCGTTCCGTGGAAGACCTTCCGCCCTTTGAGGACTACCGGATGGAGGGCCGGACCTATCGGTACTTCACGGGAGAACCCCTATTCCCCTTCGGATACGGCCTGAGTTACACTACGTTTGCCCTGGAGAACCTGCGCATCGCTCCGGAGAGAGTGGGGATCGGCAACGAGGTTACCATCAGCGTGGAGGTGGTCAATACCGGCACCCGGGCGGGCGACGAGGTGGTGCAACTCTACGTGCGCCATCGGGACGCTCCGTCCCCCCGTCCTCTGAAGGAACTGAAGGGCTTTCAGCGAGTACACCTCCAACCGGGGGAGCGCAAGACAGTGGTCTTCACTCTCCATACGCATCAATTGGGCCTGCACGACGAATCCGGGCGCTATATGGTCTGGCCAGGGACCGTTGATGTAATGATGGGTCGTTCCTCTTGCGACTTTCCACTGACCGGGACTATTGAGGTAGTGGGAGCGCCTGTAGACGCGACCCGTACCAAAGTCTTTTTCAGTCGGGTGCGGGTCTTCGGATAAGCAGGAACATAGCTGCTGATAGCGTTTTCCCTGGGGCTGAGCCGCAGGGAAAACGCTTTTTTATCGCTGGTTGCCTCTTCCAACCGGGGCGGCTCTCATTGGTTCCTTAAAATTTTCCCATGCCTCTTGACAGGTGGGGGGATTCGAAGTATAATTTGTTTGTCGTTACAACAAACTAAACTGCGCGGTGAAGCCTCTTGGTTCGCTATTCCACGACGGCTGACCAGGTTCTGGTCCGCAAGTTGAATACCTCACTCATTATGGAGTGTCTCCGAACGAGTGGTCCTCTTTCGCGCGCGGGTCTTTCCGATGCCACTGGGTTGAATCGGAGTACCGTTTCCAGTATTGTCCATGACCTGCTGGGGAAAAACCTGATTCGGGAAATTGGGTTGCAGTCCTCCACGCGCACTGGGCGTCCGGGAATATTGCTGGAACTGAATCCGGATGGCGGGTGTGCGATTGGCGTGGAGATCGGGGTCGATTTCATTTCCGCTGTCCTGACCGACTTTGTCGCCCGGGTGCTCTGGCGCAGGAGAATCGCCGTCCATCCTGAAGAGAAGCAAGAAGTCATTATCCGAAAGGCCGAAGCGATTGTGGAGGAGGCTCTGGCGATCGGGAAAGAGCGGGGGTTGTTATCGCTGGGCATTGGCCTCGGCGTACCAGGCCTGGTGGACATCCAGGAGGGCACCCTGGTTTTTGCTCCCAACCTGCGCTGGTATAACGTCCCCCTCCGCCAGATGTGGACGGAACGGTTTGACCTCCCGGTCTATGTCGAGAATGAAGCCAATGCCGCTGCGCTGGGCGAGTACTACTTCGGGAACGCTCGGGGGGTCCAGAACCTGATCTACCTGAGTGCTGGTGTTGGTCTGGGCGGAGGGATTATTATCAAGGGCAAACTCTTTCGTGGCAGCAACGGCTACGCCGGCGAGTTCGGACATATGACGGTGGACCCTAACGGTGAACCATGTGGCTGTGGCAAGCGGGGCTGCTGGGAAACGATGGTGGGGCCTCGGGCGATCACTCGCCGGGTGCGGAAGGCGCTGGAGAATGGCCGGGAGAGTTCCATCCTTTCGGTGATTGAAAAAGACCCGAACCGGATAGATATGGGCGTGGTGGTGCAGGCCGCTCAGGCGGGTGATCCGATTGCTCGGACGGCCCTGGAGGATGTAGGAGTCTGCCTGGGCATCGGTATCAGCAACCTGGTAAATGCCTTCAATCCGGAAATGGTGGTTCTCGGAGGCGCCCTGAGCCTGGCCGGCCCTTTTCTGTTACCGGTGATTGAAGAGACGGTCCGCATCCACGCTCTGCCGCAACCCCGGGCGGCTCTCACCATCACGACCTCGGCTCATGGCGCGGACGCCTGCGTGATGGGAGCGGTGGCGCTGGTGCTGGACGAGATTCTCCGGGAGCCGATGCTCCCGATGCTTTGACATCCAGCGGCGATGGCCGCTGACCGAATTCTGGAGGAGGAAGATGACAAAAACCGATTCCCGGACGGCGAGGCCTTCGTTCCTGACCCGAGTGGGACGCTTTCGGGAGATTAATGTGCTGGTCGCGCTCATCCTGCTCGGCCTATATTTCTACTGGAGACGCCCGGACATCTTTGTGAAGCCGGCGAACCTGGCTGTGATTATGCGTTTCATTGCCACCTTTGGGATGCTGGCCATCGGTGAGGTTCTGGTCATCATCACGCGGGGGATTGACCTAAGTGTGGGCTCTATGCTGGCCTTCACCGGTGTGATCACGGCCTGGATGATGCTCAAAGGGGTGGGTAGCATACCGCCCATTGGAGTGCTCCCTGCTATCCTGATTACCCTGGTGATTGGGACCCTGGTGGGTATGTGGCATGGTATGTTTGTCACCAAGTTAAAAATCCCGCCTTTTATTATTACGCTGGGGACCTATTTGATGGCCCGAGGGCTGGCGGCGAACATCACCCGGGGGTATCCCCAGGTCTTTGATTCTGGACATCCGTTCCTCATTCTGGGGCAAGGCGATCTGGCCCGGCTTCTGGGATGGGAGAGCGGAGGGTTGATCGGCGCGATCCCTATCTCTTTTGTGATTTTGATCTTGATCGCGATTGTGGTTCACATTATCCTGAACCACACTCCTCTGGGCTACCGGATTTACGCGGTGGGCGGCAATATTGAAGCCGCGCGGCTCTCCGGTGTGAACGTAGACCGGGTGCGCATTTTCTGCTATGCAACTAGTGGGTTCCTGGCCGCGCTGACCGGTGTCATTCTAGCCTCCCGGCTGGGCCAGGGCACCCCGGTCGTTGGTAGCGCTTATGAGTTATGGGCCATCGCCGCCGCAGTTATTGGCGGGACCAGTTTAATGGGCGGTGAGGGCACTGTCCTTGGCGCCATCCTGGGAGCGGCTATTATGGGTGTGATGCAGAACGGCATGGTGGTCCTGAACATTTCCTCTTACATCCAAGACGTGATTCTGGGGATGGTTCTGGTGATTGCGGTCGTCTACGACACGCTGCGTCGCGGTGGCGACCTGAGCTTTCTGAAGCACTGGTTCTCCAGGCCATCATAGGGAGGACAGCGTTGAAGGAGCAACATCTGATCCTCCGTATGGAAGGGGTTTCCAAAGCCTTCCCAGGCGTGCAGGCGCTTTCTAACGTGGACCTGGAACTGGCCGCTGGGGAGGTATTGGCCCTGGTCGGCGAGAACGGCGCGGGCAAGTCTACCCTGATGAAAATCCTTTCCGGTGCCTATCATAAAGACACCGGACGGATTTTCATAGATGGTCGGGAAGTGGAAATCATCGGCCCTCGCCACGCCCAGCAGTTGGGCATCGCGATTATCTACCAGGAGTTCAATCTGGCTCCGAATCTCAGTGCAGCAGCCAACATCTTTATGGCCCGCGAGCCCCGCCGCCCTGGCCCCGGACGCCTGTTTGTGGACCGCCGCCGGATGGAGCGCGAGGCGCAGGCCATTCTGGACCGGATCGGGGCGCGCATTTCGGCTTCCACTTTGGTCCGCGACCTCTCGGTGGCGGAACGCCAGATGGTAGAAATCGCCAAGGCCCTGGCGGTGGACGCTCGCATCATCATTATGGACGAACCTACCTCTGCCCTGGGTGAGGATGAGGTAGAAAAACTGTTTGAGGTCATCCAAACCCTGAAGCAACAGGGCATTGGAGTCATCTTCATCACCCACAGACTGGAGGAGGTGTTCCGCATCGCCGACCGGATTATCGTTCTGCGGGATGGTGTACGGGTCGGCAGTATGTCGATTCAGGAAGCCACCCCAGAAAAGGTGATCCGGCTGATGGTCGGCCGCGAGGTCGGAGACCTCTTCCAGAAACAGAAGGCGGAAATCGGTCCGCCGCTTCTGGAGGTGCGGGGGCTGACGCGACGGGGAGTCGTGGAAAACGTGAGTTTCACCCTCCGCCGAGGAGAAATTCTGGGCTTCGCCGGTCTGGTGGGCGCGGGCCGCACCGAGACTGTTCGGATGATCTTTGGTGCCGACCCGAAAGATGCCGGTGAAATTTTCGTGGAAGGGCAACCGGTAACCATTGAATCGCCCCGAGACGCCCTCGCTGCTGGGATTGGCTTCGTCCCAGAAGACCGCAGCAATCACGGGCTGATTCTCCCGCTCTCCGTGCTGGAGAATATCGTGCTCCCCTCGCTGGACCGACATACCCGTCTGAAAGTCTGGCTGGACCGTATGGGGCTGGTCAAAACTGCTCAGGAATTTGTGCACAAATTGAACATCCGTATTGCTCAACTCCAGCAGAAAGTGATGTTCCTTTCGGGCGGGAATCAGCAGAAGACCGTCGTCGCCAAGTGGCTGGCCCTGCGCCCCCGCATCCTGATTATGGACGAACCCACCCGGGGGATTGACGTGGGAGCCAAGGCCGAAATCCATGCCCTGATGAGCCGATTGGCCCAAGAAGGTGTTGGGATTATTATGGTCTCTTCGGAACTGCCCGAAATCCTGGGAATGAGCGACCGTATCCTGGTAATGTGCGAGGGACGGGTGGCCGCGATTCTGGACCGGGAGGAGGCCACCCAGGAACTCATTATGGCATATGCCAGTGGCGAACAAGTCCAGGAAGCCGCTCGGTTTTCCGTCCCAGCGACATCCTGAAAAACTTGCCCAGAAAGGAGGTGATGCGGAGGGAAGGTTATGGCGAAACAGTCCCCGAATATGGCCGATTCCCTTTTATTCACCCCATCCGTATATTTCTAAGGAGGAGGACACGATGAAACGGCTGACCCTGTTGCTGACCGCCCTTGTGGTTATGGCGCTGCTGGCGGCCTGCGGCCCCAGGCCGACACCGGTCGCTACACCGACACCGCCAGCCAAAGAGTTCCGGGTGGTGGTCATCGGGAAGTCGGTGCACCCCTACTGGAGCAACGTGGAACTGGGCGTGAAGGCGGCGGCCCGCGACCTGGGTCTGCGGGAAGATCAGGCCATCTTCTTTGTCCCGCCGACCGAGGATGTCGCCAAGCAGATTGAGACGATGGAGATGTACATTGCCCAGGGGGTAACCGGCATCGCTGTGGCGCCCTCCGACCCGGCCGCGCTGGAGCCGGTGATGAAGAAGGCAGCGGATGCGGGCATCATCGTTACCACGCTGGACACGCCGCCGGTGGAAGGGTCCGTCTCCCTGGTCTACATTGGGACGGACAACTACTCCGCGGGCAAGATGGCGGGTGAGGTGATGAAGCAGTTGCTGCCGGAGGGCGGCAAGGTAGGCATCGGCCGGGGCTCCGACACGGCGCTGAATGCGCTGCAGCGGACTCAGGGCTTTCTGGATGCCATTGCGGGCACCAAGATACAGGCTCTGGAGCCGGTGAACGACAAGGAGGATGCGGCGCGGGCGCTGGAGTTGGCCAACTCGGTTTTGTCCGCCAATCCGGACCTGGCTGGGGCCTTTGGTGTGTATGCCTACAATGGTCCGGCGTGGGCGACGGCGATCAAGGAGGCCGGGAAGGCGGGGCAGATCAAACTGGTCTGCTTTGATGCCACCACCGACATCATCAACGGCATCAAGGAGGGGGTGATTCACGCCACGGTAGCCCAGCGGGAGTACGATATGGGCTACAAGTCGGTGAAACTCATCTACCTCATTGCGACGAAGGGGAAGGATGCGGCCTTCGCCGAGATGGGGGTGAAGGATGGGGTGATTGATACCGGCGTGGACGTGATCACCGCGCAGAACCTGAAGGAGTACGAGGCCTCGCTGGACGCCCGGGGCATCCCCCACGAGTGGACCACCAAGGGCTGGGAGCCGCCGAAGGAGGGAGTTGCCCCCTCGGACTTCCGGGTGGTGGTCATCGGGAAGTCGGTGCACCCCTACTGGAGCAACGTGGAACTGGGCGTGAGGGCGGCGGCCCGCGACCTGGGTCTGCGGGAAGATCAGGCCATCTTCTTTGTCCCGCCGACCGAGGATGTCGCCAAGC
>JANXCY010000023.1 GCA_025060135.1 Anaerolineae bacterium
CAAAACGGCAATCCCCCCCCGGGGGTTCTCCAAAAAACCCCCGGGGCACCCGGGTTGGGGTCTCCGCGCTGCCCTCCCCCCCCCCCCCCCGGGGGGGGGGGGGGGGGGGGCGCCCCCCCCCCCCCCAACTCCGAATGGTTTCTGGTCATTTCAGCACCGTTTCGGTCCAGGCCTGGATCCACTGCTCCCGATGGGCCGCAATGACTGCCGGGTCCAGCCGGGCTGGCTGCTCGGGAATCTGGGCATAGCGGACAAAAGCCTCCGGCAATTTCGCCTGGGGGTTGACCGGGAAGACGAACATCTGCAGGGGCATGTCTTCCTGGAACCGGACGCTCAGCATGAAGTCCACGAATTTCTGCGCCAGGGTACGATGGCGCGTGCCCTTCAGGATGCCGACAAACTCAATCTGCCGGAAGCACATGCCAGGCCCGACCAAGGAGGCGGTGGGCGCTTCCTCCAGCGGCTGTTCGGCGAAAATCACTTCCGCGGGCGGGCTGGAGCCGTAGGAGACCACCATCGGCTGAGGCCCCCGTCCGGAGGAACCACTGAAGTGGGTGTAGTAAGCGGTCTCCCAGTCCGGAGCCACCACTACGCCGTTCTCCCGCAGTGCGCGCCAGTACTCCAGGTAGCCCGGGTCCCCAAAGTGGGCAATAGTCGCCAGCAGGAACGCCAGGCCCGGCGATGAGGTCGCCGGGTTCTCTACCACCAGCAACCCCCGATATTCCGGTCGGGTCAGGTCCTCCAGGCTCTGGGGGATGGGCAGGTGATGTTCCGCAAAGTACGCTTTGTCGTAGTTGATGCAGACATCTCCGTAATCCACCGGCAGGGCGCGAAATTCCGGGTCCAACTGGAATTCGGCGGGGATATCTTTCAGCAGCGGGGAACGGTAGGGCTCAAAAATGTCGGCCTCCAGCGCGCGGGAGAGAAAGGTGTTATCTACGCCGTAGAAGACATCAGCCAGGGGCGCGTCTTTGGAAAGAATCGCTTTGTTCAGCGCCGCGCCAGTATCCCCGGAGGCCAGAAACGTTACCTTGACATTGTTCTCCTGTTCAAACGCCTGGATGACCTCCTCGCTGGCCGCGAAGGAATCGTGGGTCATCACGGTCAGGGTGGCGGGCTCCTGGGGCCCACAGGCTGTCAGCCCCAACAGGCCGACGAGCAGAGCAAGAGTAATCCGTTTCATGACACCTCCTTTCGGTGAATCACTAACAGGTGGCCCGCGCGAATGCGAATGCGAGCGATGGCGCCGGTCATTTCGTTGCTGATCCCGCGCGTCCGTTCCGGATAGAGGGTTTCCTCCCGCAGGGGCCAGCGCAGCCCTTCGGTGGAGATGCCTTCCACAGGCATCCGCCAGGGGATGAGGGAGACTGTTTCGCCGGCCCGGCCGCTCAGAACCGCCTCTGATTGGACCATCAGAACCTCCTCCACCCCATCGTCCAGACGGACATCCACTCCCTCCAGCCAGGGAGCGGCAAGAAGGGCGAGGTTCGCCAGTGTCTGATCCAGTCGCTGGCCCAGGGCCCCCAGAACCCGGATCACTTCGGGCTGATACGCCAGTGCGTGGCGCAGGGCCAGTTCCAGGTCCGTCTCGTCCTTCTCCCGGGGATACCGGGAGATGCGCGTTCCCTGCCGCTGGAGTTCGTCCAGGAGCGCGGGCGAAAGGGAATCCAGGTCTCCCACGACTTCGTGGGGGAATCGCCCGACGGCCAGCAGGTGGTGGGTGCCGCCGTCGGCGCCGATGAGCGTATCCTCGGGCTGCAGGAGCCGCCGGGCCCACTCCAGGTTGGGCAGAGCACCGTTGGCAAAGATGAGAACCCGTCGGGTCATATTGCCCCCCCTTTTGCGAAAAAAAGCCGCCCCACCAGCGCAGGGCGGCATTTAAGCCCGCTTGTTCTGCTTCCCTCCCTCCGCTGGTATGACCCAGATCAGGTTCAAAGGGTCGGCGTCGGCGGCCTCCAGCCGATGGACGCCCTCTCAGTCCGGCTCGCCCGGACTCCCCTGGGAAGGTCTGATTGGCAATGTACCATGCAGGCTGGGGGCGGAGGATTCGAACCCCCACACGCAGATCCAGAGTCTGCTGTCCTACCCTTAGACGAGCCCCCAGAGTAGATTTATTGTACCATATTTTCTCAACCTGGCAAGTTCCGAATTTCGCTCCGTTCGGAATAAGTGGAGATATCTCCCCATTCTCCCCTCACCCACCCCCTTGCCTCCGCTCTGAAGTTGGGCTTTTTCAGTTGAGGGAAAATATCCCCAAACTGCCCCCGGTGGACCGGAAAGCACATCTTCGGCTGCGAGAGCGGTTCCAGGCGATACCGAAGCGCCGCAGGCAAAACGGCCAAAGAGGAGGGGGGAAATGAGGGCTTTTGCGCGGCAGAAGGCCGCTGCAAAAGCCCTCTCCTCCTCCAGCAGGGAGCCACTGGAGCCCGAGCCCATGCCCTTGATTCCCACTCGTGCCCAAACCTCCGCCGATCTCGCGGGGTGCATCAATAAAAATTTGATTTCAGAAAGCGATGCTCAGCGCGCGCACCGGGCAGCGGGTAACGCAGAGGCCGCAGCCGTAGCACTTCTCCGGCATCAGCACCGCCTTCGCCCCTACTACGTGGATGGCATCGTAGACGCAACTGGTCTCACAAAGGCCGCAGCCAGTGCAGACGTCCCTATCTAGAACCGGCGGGATGTGAGCCGTTCGGAACGTCCATTCCTCCCAGCGGCGGATGGCCAGTCCCCGCACCCCGTCCACCGAAGGGTAGCCGTGACGATCCAGCCACTGCTCGATCTCCCGGGCGACTTTCCCGAAGATCCCCGGCCCCTGGAGAATAGCCGCCGTACAGATGCCCACTGCGCTGGCCCCTACCATGAAGAACTCTATGGCATCGGTCCCCCGGCGGATGCCGCCGACGCCGATGATGGGCAGGTCCACCGTTCGGGCGATGTCAAAGACGCAGCGGAGGGCCAGGGGTTTCAGCGCCGGGCCGGAGAGCCAGCCGTATCCTTCCCGGCTCCCCATCAGCAACCGTCCCGTCTCCACATCCACGCCCAGACAGGGGCCAAAGGAGTTGATAGCGACAATGCCGTCGGCGCCCGCATCCGCAGCGGCCCGGGCGGCGGTCTTCATATCCCGGAACGGGCTCAGTTTGACGAACACCGGCACATCCACCGCCGCCTTCGCCGCCCGAATGGCCTCCATCATCGGGGTCGGGTCATCACCGATGTAGTGGGTGGAGAGTTCCAGCGCGTCCGCGAAAGGGCGTACCCGAGGCGCCAGTTCGGCAATCTCCTCAGCGGTGTAGCCGATGCTGATGATAAGCGGTAGACCGGTCTCCTTCGCCAGCGGATATTCCCGTTCCAGGAACTGTTCCACTGGCAGTTCCGACCAGAGTTCAGTATTGAGGAAGCCACCGGGGATCTCGGCCATGTTGGGCGTGGGGACAAGGGCGGGACGGACGGAGACCGTTTTGGAGACCAGCGCACCGGCCCCGCCGGCCGCGCAGGCCTTCATGGCCTCCCCGTTCCAGCCTGGCGGCCCAGCGGCGGGAAGAACAGGGTTCTTCAGGGAAAGACCAGCGATATTCACAGCGAGGTCGGCCATCGGGCCTCTGGGGAATCAGGACGGCGGAGCCAGCGGGAGGCGGATGGTGAACCGGCTGCCCAGGCCGTACTGGCTTTCCACCGTGATGTCCCCGCCGTGCAGCCGGACCAGTTCCCGGGCGATGGCCAGTCCCAGCCCCACCCCCTGCTGCTCCATCCGCTCCCGATCTATTTGTCGGAAGCGCTCAAAGATATGGGGGAGTTCCTCTGGGCGGATCCCAATCCCCTCATCCCTCACACTGATCTCTACCCACTCTCCGGCAACTTGCGCGTCTACCCAGACCGCTGTTCCTTTATCACGCGAAAACTTGATGGCGTTATCCAGCAGGCGTCCCAGGGCGTCCATAAAGAAAGGCTCACAGATGGAAACGGGCGGTAACGGGTGCGCCAAGCGAACATGCAGCGTGATCCCATTCTGAGCGGCCAGCGGTTTGTACTGGTCCACAGTCTTCTGGATCAATTCGGCCAGGGTGCCACACGAACGAACCAGCAAACGGAACTCGGTTTCCGCCCGACCGGTATCCAGCCGGATCAGCGTCAGCAAATCGTTGACCAGGCGGTTCAGGCGTTCCGAACCCCGCCGGATGCCCTCCAGAAACTGTTGCAGGGCTTCCGGAGAGAGCGTGTGAAGTTCATCCAGGGCCAGTTCGGTATAGCCGGTAATGTAGGTGAGGGGGGTGCGCAACTCATGGCTCAGGATGGTAACAATCTGCTGCTTCAGACGGTCCATCTCCGTCGCCGCCGCCTGCTGAATCTCCGCGGCCCGTTTCAGGCGGGAACGTACCACCACCAGGAGTTCTTCCGGGTCAAAGGGTTTGGTCAGATAGTCCTCCACTCCCATCCCTTTGCCCCGAAGGACATCCTCCCGGGTCGTGCGGGCGGTGAGAAAAACGAACGGGATCGCCAAGCCCTCGGGG
This sequence comes from Anaerolineae bacterium, assembly GCA_025060135.1. GTDB lineage: Bacteria > Chloroflexota > Anaerolineae > B4-G1 > DUEL01 > SpSt-77. The sequence continues at coordinate 4,509 of JANXCY010000023.1, forward strand.
CGGGCGCGAACGGCTTCGTAGAACGCATACCCGTCCATATGGGGCATCATGATATCGGCGATGATCAGGTCCGGGCGAACCCGATCCATAATCATCAGCGCTTCCTGCCCATCCGTGGCGGTGAGGACCCGATAACCGGCCCGTTCCAGCACCAATTGGATGGCTTTGAGCAGGGGCTCATGGTCTTCTACCACGAGGATGGACGGAGCGGCCATGGGCGGCTCATTCCTCTTCAAAACTGTCCACCTGATAAGTGTACACTCGCAGTCCCGGGCGGCGGTAATCGTCGGGGGGCAGACCGGCTTTGAGGCAGAGGTGAGCGAGGAACTCGCGGGGGTCGGGCAATTTTTCCCACACCTGAGGCAGGAAGGTGGCCCGATGCCAGCCCCGTTCAATAATGACGCCGTCCACCCCGGGTCGGAGTCGGGTCAGCAGGTCCGTCGGCCCCTCGTACTCCAGTGGCTGGGGAGGGGTGAGCACCGAAATCTCTATGTGGGTCCGCTCCAGTTCCCAATGGGCTAACGGTGGGAAACGGGGGTCGTGAAACGCAGCGGCCACTGCGTTTTCCTGTACGTCCAGAACCAGGGGACGGCGCGGCTCTATGGATCCGATGCACCCCCGCAGTTCCCCCTGCTGGGTCAGAGTTACAAAGGAAGCGCCAGGCCGTCGCAGCACCTCCGAGACAGCATCCAGGTCCACCTTCGGTGGCTCCTGGCCCTCCAGCGTTCGGGCAATGGTCTGGCGGGCCAGGGTGAGCAGGTACCGGCGATCTTCGGAGGAAAGAGGCATAGGTCGCCTCCTTATCATCGGGCCAGTTCCACACCCCGTTCCCGGCAGCGCTCCTGGACATCAGGTTCGGGTGCCAGGGTGATGAACACGCCATGGACAGTTTTATCCGGATTCAGCCGCCGCACCAGTTCCACCTTGTCGGCAAAATGATCCACATCCTCGGGCTCGGCTACGCTCTTCACCTCAAAAACCAGGTATTCGCTATCGCTGGCCACCTGGTCTACCTCTTTGGTTCGGCCACGGGGGAAGACCCAGCCTTCGGTATCCACGATTTTCTGGCGGAGACGGATGCTCTCAGTCCCTCACCGGTGATGTTCCGAATCACTTCTCGGATCATTCATCCCCCCGAGGATTACCCGAACACAACGGCGGCGTAGCCCACGAAGTCGGTAGCGGGGCCCCGGGGCATCACCTGGTGGCTGTTGGTGTACTCCAGGAGCACCCCCTTCTGCGCGCCCAGGGCACGGGCGGCCGCGACGGTGGCAGCGATGGCCCCCCCGCCACAAGCGTTGTGGTGGGTTTCCGTCTCGGGAACGATCTCCTCCGCCCGCATTTCCAGCATCAGCCGGATGACCCGCTCATCGTTGGCCCGGGCCCAGGCCAGCGCCCGTTCGCCGGTTCCTGCGGGCGCGAAACCGTAGTACATGGCTCCGTAGTGAGTCAGGTCGGAGGTACCCACGACCACTGCTTTCCTCCCAGAACTGGCGACCGCTCGGGCAATGGCCTCGCCGGCTTCCACTGCCGAACCGTCCGGGGAGATCAGGATGGGGAGAATGCGGGCCTGAGGGAAAAGGTACCGGATAAACGGGACCTGTACCTCAGCGGAGTGCTCGCCTGCGTGGGCCTCCGGAGCGTCTACCAGCCATCCGGCTCCCTCCTGGATGACGGCCTGAGCCAGGTCAGCGTCCACTTCCACCTCCCCCAGCGGAGTCATCCAGGCTCCGCTTCCATAGACGGCCGCCCGTAAGCCGCCCCACCGGTGGTTCGCGCTGAGCAGAACCACGGTCTCGGGGAGGAACTGAGAATGGATCGCGGCGAAGACCTTCGCGGCGGTAGCGCCGGAATAGACCCATCCAGCGTGCGGGACGACACCGGCCACAATGGGCTCTGGCAGACCCGCAGGGGGCTGACCTGGCAGGCACTCCTGAATCATCCGGATACACCCGGCCCGGTCAGCAGGATAGAATTGCCCAGCCACCACAGGATGTCGGACACGCATGTCGCCTCCTTCCGGCGAAGCGCTCAATCCCGCAAATATTATACACCCAATTCTGGGGGGAGACAAAACTACCCAAAGCCCCAATTTGTGGTATAATCAACCTGGTTAGCAACGAACCCGGCACTCTCTATTTAGGTGAAGACATGCCTTTGTGGAATCCGATAGACGCACTGTTGGGCTTCTTTTCTCTGGACATCGGCATTGATCTGGGGACCGCCAATACCCTGGTTTATGTGCGGGGGAAGGGGATTGTCCTCAACGAGCCCTCATGGGTGGCGATAGACCGGGATACCCACGAGGCCCTTTCCTTCGGCATTGAGGCCAAAGAGATGGTCGGGCGGACCCCGGCCAACATCATCGCTATCCGCCCATTGCGGGATGGGGTGATCTCCGACTTTGAGATCACCCAGAAGATGTTGGATTATTTCATTAAAAAAGCCCATCAGCACATGTTTACGCCTTTTCCCCGTCCCCGGGTTGTGGTGGGCATTCCCAGCGGGGTGACGGAGGTGGAGCGGCGGGCCGTTTACGACGCGGCCATCGCCGCTGGTGCCCGGGAGGCCTATCTGATAGAGGAACCGATGGCTGCGGCCATTGGCGCGGGGCTTCCGGTAACGGAAACTCGGGGGAGCATTGTGGTAGATATTGGCGGCGGTACCACCGAGGTTGCGGTCTTCTCTATGGGTGGGATTGTCCTCAGCGGTTCCATCCGGGTCGCCGGGGACGAAATGGACGAAGACATCATTCAGTATGTTCGTCAGAAATACAACCTGATGATCGGTGAGCAGACCGCCGAGCGGGTTAAGATCGCCATCGGCTCCGCGTATCCGCTGCCCGAAGAGAAAACGATGCTGCTGCGGGGCCGCAACCTGGTAACCGGTCTGCCCGAGACAGTGGAAATTAGCAGTATAGAGATTCGGGAGGCGCTTTCGGGCTCGGTAGGCCTCATTATGGACCTGATTCGGGATACCCTGGACGACACGCCACCCGAACTGGTGGCAGACCTGATGGAAATCGGTATCTGCCTGACCGGTGGGGGTGCGTTGCTGAAAGGAATGGCTGAACGGGTTACAGAAGAAACCCACATCCGGGCCTGGGTGGCCCAGGACGCGATGACCTGTGTGGCCCGGGGGGCCGGGATGGTGCTGGAGAATGTCCGCCTCCTGCGGCAGGTTGTCATGGCAACAGACCGCCGCAAGACGGAACTGATTGCCTGACCCTGGGGTGGCTGATACCCCTCTTGGATCGGTTGGGATCGGCAGCGCTGACCCGGCAGGCAGCGAGATCACTGGATGTGATGACAGGAGGCGCGGTGCGGCGTGGGACCTGGCGTTCCTGGCTCCCTCTGATATTCCTCATCCTCTCTATCCTTCTGCTGGCCCTCCATGAAACGCGCGTCCTGGCCCCGGTAGAACGGAGCCTCCAGGTGGTTCTGGCTCCTCTGCAGCGCGCAGCAACCGCGCTGATCCGCGATATCGGCGACCTTTCCCAGACTGTCCGGCAGGTCCGGGAACTGCGTGCCCGGGTGGCCGAACTGGAGGAACAGGTCCACGCCCTTACGATAGAGAACGTCCGCCTGCGGGAATACGAAGCGGAAGCCGTCCAGTTGCGGGGGCTTCTGGGATTCGTGGAGGCCAATCCCACTTGGGCTTTTCTGGGAGCCGATGTGGTGGGGCGTTCGGCCTGCATCCACGCTCCCTGTGGGGAAGTGGTGGGACAGGAGCCCAACCCCTATCTGCGCTACCTGACCATCAATGTTGGCCAGGCCGAAGGCGTCGCCGTGGGGATGCCGGTGGTGACGGGCGGCGCCGTTCTGGTGGGGCGGGTGGTGGAGACCGGGCTCCACACCAGTAAGGTGCGGCTGGTAACCGATACCGGCCACAGCGTGGCGGCCATCCTCCAACAATCCCGCGCGACGGGTTTGGTGGTGGGCCAGGCCGATGGTTCCCTGCGCATGCTCTACATCCCTCAAGAGGAGAGCGTTCAGGTGGGCGACGTCGTGCTGACCTCGGGACTGGGAGGCGCATTCCCGCGCGGCCTGGTCCTGGGCCAGATCGCCCAGGTCGTAAAGCAGGACTTCGCCCTCTTCCAGGAAGCCGTGGTCCACCCGGCTGTGGATTACCGTCGGGTAGAATGGACCCTGGTCATCCGGTCATTCCAGCCCCTGGTTCAGAAGGAGATGGGAGAATAGGGAGCAAGCGAGGGTGCTCAGTCTCTACCTGGTCCTCCCTCTGCTGACCGCCGCTGCGCTGGCCCAGAGCACGGCCCTGGCCGGGGTCTCCCTTTTTGGCGCCCACCCGGACCTAGTCTTCCTGCTGGTCGCCGTCTGGGCCTTCCTGCGTGGCCCCATAGAGGGCGCCATCTGGGCCTTTATCGGTGGTCTGCTGCTGGATGCCCTTTCCGGCGGGCCCTTCGGCGGTTTTGCTCTGGCATTGCTCGTCGCCGCACTATTGACCGGGCAACAGTGGGGTCGGGAACTGGGCTCCACCGCGTTCCAGTTGATGCTCTTGGTGCTAGTGGGTTGCTTCGCTTTCCATATCACGTTGCTCCTCGCCCTGACCGCGACCGGCTACTCGGTGAACTGGCCATACGCCCTTTCCCATACCGCCGGGCCGTCGGCGGCCCTGAACGCGCTGCTGGCTCCGGTTGCCCATCTGCCCCTCTCCTGGCTGGACCGCCGTACCCGCCCGGAGGGCATCACGTTTCACTAAATTTTTATCAGCAAGTCCTGTTGCCAATAGGGTTGACTGAGTAGCGCGGGGCACCCGGCCCGTCCGATGCCCGAGGGACCGCCGGGACGGCGGTTCACGACTGGTACCCAGAAGTGATGAAAGTCTTTAGCGGTTTTGTCGCCGAAAAAGCCCCCACCATCCGTCTGCCGGAGTCGGTGGTTACCGAACTAGTCCCCATCGTGGACGACCTGGACGAATTGAAGGTGACTCTCCACATCCTCTACCGGCTCCAGCAGACCCGCGGGCCGGTCCGTTACGTCTCCCAGCGGGACCTCCTGACGGACCCGCTCCTCCTGCGCGGGCTGGAATCTCCAGCGGCCATCCGGCGGGCCGTAGACCGCGCGGTGGCCCGTGGGACGTTTCTTCAGGCGGAGGTGGAACGGAATGGCCATCCCGACGTCATTTATCTGGCCAACTCGCCCCACGGCCGGGCGACGCTGGAGGCGCTGCGCCGGGGAGAACCCCTCCCGACCGCTCCGCCCCAGCCCCGTCCCAACATCTTTGCCCTCTACGAAGAGAACATTGGCCCCCTGACCCCGCTCATCGCCGAAGAACTGAAAGAGGCCGAGAAGACCTACCCTGCCCAATGGATTGAGGACGCCTTCCGCGAGGCCATTGCCCTCAATCGGCGCCGCTGGAAATACATCCGGGCCATTCTGGAGCGCTGGCATGCCGAAGGAAGAACGGACGAAGAGCGTCAGCGAGGTCTTGAGGAAGACCGCCGCCGTTACATTGAGGGAGAGCACGTCCGCCACTGAGATCGTGGCGCAGGCTGAAAGCCTGCGCCACGTGCCCTGCCCCCACTGCGGCGGCCTGGGCTACGTTCGGGCCGACGTCCCGGTGGACCATCCCGACTTCGGCCAACTGATCCCCTGCGTCTGCCGCCTGGCAGAGATGGAGCGACGCCGCCTGGCTCAGTTGCGCGCGCTGGGCCATCTGGCGTCCCTGGCCCATATGACCTTTGAGACCTTCGTCCCGGAGGGCCAGGGCCTTCCGCCGGATAAGCGGGCCAACCTGCGCCACGCCTACGAGACGGCCCGGGAGTTTGCCGAAAACCCCACCGGCTGGCTGGTCCTGCGCGGCGGCTACGGTTGCGGCAAGACCCACCTGGCGGCCGCCATCGCCAACCGCTGCGTGGAGCGCGGCCAGCCCGTCCTCTTTGTTACCGTGCCGGACCTCCTGGACCACCTGCGCGCGGCCTTCGCTCCTACCAGCCCCGTCCGCTACGACCAGCGCTTTGAGGAAGTCCGCACCGCCCCGGTGTTGATTCTGGACGACCTGGGCACCGAGGCACCCTCCCCCTGGGCCCAGGAGAAACTCTTCCAGATTTTGAACTACCGCTACAACGCCCGACTGCCTACCGTCATCACCACCAACCACGCTCTGGAGGACCTCCCACTGCGCATTCGCTCCCGCCTGGCCGATCCCGATCTGACGCGCATTGTTACCATTCTGGCTCCCGATTACCGTCAGGCGGGCATCTCCGCTGACCAATCGGACCTGAGCACCCTCCACCTGCACGCTCATCAGACCTTTGAGACCTTTGACCTGCGGGAGAAGGAACTGCCGAAGGAGGAAAGGGAGAATCTGCGCAAGGCGGTGGAACTGGCCCGGGCCTACGCCCAGAACCCCCAGGGCTGGCTAATTTTCACTGGCACCTATGGCTGCGGGAAAACCCATCTGGCAGCGGCGATTGCCAACTTCCGGGCCAAACAGGGCCATCCGGTCCTCTTCGTTGTTGTGCCGGACCTGCTGGACCATCTGCGGGCCGCTTTCAGCCCGCAGAGCCCCGTCTCCTTTGACCGGCGGTTTGACGAGGTACGCCGGGCCCCATTCCTGGTCCTGGACGACCTGGGGACCGAATCGGCCACGCCGTGGGCGCGGGAGAAGATGTACCAAATTTTCGACTACCGCTATAATGCCTGCCTGCCAACCATCATCACGGCAGCCACGCCCCTTAAGGACGTGGACCCCCGTCTGGCGGCGCGCATCCAGGACGAGACGCGCTGCATTCACTTTGCCATCCTGGCTCCCGCCTATCGCGGGAAGAGCCGACGGCGCCCCCACTGACCGTCCCCGATTGTTAACGTTTCGTTAGAGCCTCCGATTTCCCACCGTTCCCTCTTGACAAATCCCCCTCCCAGTGGTATGATAAGGGTCGCTTTAGCACTCTGGTATGGTGAGTGCTAATCTCCCCGCGTAGCCGACCCAGTATTCCATCACACCAAAAGGAGGTGGAGCGATGTCCGTCAATCTCAAGCCGTTGGGTGACCGGGTGATTGTGGAGCCCCTGGAGGAGGAGGTCCAGACCTTCGCCGGGGGGCAACTCATCCTCCCCGACACCGCCAAGGAAAAGCCTCAACAGGGGAAGGTCCTGGCTGTTGGTCCGGGCCGTCGGGATGAAGATGGGAAGTACATCCCGATGGATGTGAAGGTCGGCGACATCGTCGTCTACGCCAAGTACGCTGGCACGACCTTCAAGACCCGCGACGGCAAGGAACTGCTCATCCTCAAGGAGAGCGACATCCTGGCGATTGTGGAATAATGACCGAATGACCCATTTCCCAATGACTGAATGACTCCATAACCTTAAGGAGGAGGAGCCATGCCGAAGCAACTGATTTTTGGAGAGGAAGCGCGACGAGGCCTGAAGCGCGGCATTGACACCCTGGCAAAAGCCGTCATTACCACGCTGGGCCCCAAGGGCCGTAATGTCGCCCTGGATAAGAAATGGGGCGCTCCCACCATCACCCATGACGGCGTTACCGTGGCCAAAGAGATCGAACTGAAGGACCCCTATGAAAACATGGGTGCCCAGTTGCTGAAGGAAGCGGCCACGAAGACGAATGACATCGCGGGCGACGGGACCACCACCGCCACCCTCCTGGCCTACATTATTATCACCGAGGGGATGAAGAACGTGGCCGCGGGCGCCAACCCCATGCTCCTCAAGCGCGGTATCCTGGAAGGGGCAAAGGCCATTGCCAAGGCGATTGAGGGACAGTCCATCCCCGTCACCACCAAAGAGGAAATCGCCAACGTGGCCGCCATCTCCGCCCAGGACCGCGAGATCGGCGAACTGATCGCCGAGGTGATGGATAAAGTCGGCAAGGACGGTGTGGTTACCGTAGAGGAGAGCAAGGGGCTGGAATTTGAGACGGAGTACGTGGAGGGGATGCAGTTTGACCGGGGCTACATCAGTGCCTACTTCATCACCAACCCCGAGACCATGGAGTGCGTCATTGAAGAGCCCTACATCCTCATCCACGACAAGAAGATCTCCGCCGCCGAGGACCTGATGCCCATCCTGGAGAAACTGGTCCAGCAGGGGAAGCGGGAACTGGTGGTGATCGCCGAGGATGTGGACGGGGCCGCCCTGGCGACGCTGGTGGTCAACAAACTGCGCGGGATGCTCAACTGCGTGGCGGTGAAGGCCCCTGGCTTCGGCGACCGGCGCAAGGCGATGCTTCAGGACATCGCCATCCTCACCGGCGGTCGGGTGATTACTGAGGAGGAGGGCCGCAAACTGGATAGCGCCACCATCGCCGACCTGGGCCGGGCCGACAAGGTCATCGTCACCAAAGACGACACCACCATCGTCGGCGGTCGGGGCGACGAGCGGGCCATCAAGGGCCGCATGGAGCAAATCAAGGTAGAGATTGAGAAAGCCACCTCCGACTACGACCGGGAGAAACTCCAGGAGCGGCTGGCGAAACTGGCGGGCGGCGTCGCCATCATCCGTGTGGGCGCGGCCACCGAGACGGAACTGAAGGAGAAGAAGCACCGGGTAGAGGACGCGCTCAGCGCGACCCGCGCGGCCATTGAGGAGGGCATTGTCCCCGGTGGCGGCGTGGCGCTGATCAACGCCATCTCCGCGCTGGACAACGTGAAGATGCAGTACCGGGATGAGCAGACCGGCGTGGAGATTCTCCGCACGGCTCTGGAGGCCCCGCTGATGCAGATCGCCGAGAACGCGGGCTACGACGGCGCCGTCATCCTGGATACGGTCCGGCGGTTCCAGAAAGAGAAAAACAACCCGCGCATCGGCTTTGACGTCCTGGCGGGTGAGTACGTGGATATGGTAGAGCGGGGGATTATTGACCCGGCGAAGGTGACCAAGGGCGCGGTGGAGAATGCTGCCTCCATTGCCGCGATGATCCTCTCCACCGAGGCACTGGTTACCGACATCCCCGAGGAGAAGAAGGAACACACGCCGTCCATGCCGGAGTACTAAATTCCCGGTGAGTCCATAGAGCGGCAGGCCTGCGGAGAGGTGGGACGGATCCCGCCTCTCCGCTTTTCTTGACAGAATCACCGTCTTCTGCCATACTTGTCCCCGCTATGGACCAACTCCTTCGTCAACTCTTCGGTGAGAACCTCTTGCTGATGGGCATCTCGGGCACCCTACTGACCGGGTTCGCTACCGGGGTCGGCGCTCTACCCGTCCTCTTCATCCGGCGGGTCCCGGAGCGGGTGCTGGACGCGCTCCTGGGCTTCGCCGCCGGGGTGATGCTGGCGGCAACGGCCTTCAGCCTCATCGTCCCAGCCATAGCACTGGGGGGCATCGGCCCGGCCGCGGGAGGCATCCTGATGGGCGCGCTTTTCCTGGCCGCGCTGGACCATATCCTGCCCCACACTCACTTCATCAAAGGGGCCGAGGGGCCCGCCTCCCACCTGCGCCGGGTCTGGCTGCTGGTCATCGCCATCACCCTGCACAATTTTCCCGAGGGGCTGGCCGTCGGCGTGGGGTTCGGTTCGGGCCGCCTCTCTGAGGCACTGGTACTAATGGTGGCTATTGGCCTGCAGAATATGCCCGAAGGTCTGGCCGTCGCGCTGCCGCTGGTGCGGGAACGGTGGCCACGCGGCCGGGCCCTTCTCTATGCCCTTGGCTCCGGGATGGCCGAGCCGGTGGCTGGCCTTCTGGGCGTCCTGGCGGTTACCTTGATGCATGCCCTCCTTCCGTGGGGCCTGGCCTTTGCCGCTGGCGCTATGCTTTACGTCGTCTCCGACGAAATCATCCCCGAAACCCACAGCCGGGGGTTTGAGATGGAGGGGACCTGGGGGGTGATTGTCGGCTTCTTGGTGATGATGGTGCTGGACAACGCCTTATAACTGGACTTACACCGTTTGTCCTGGGCAGCAACCGCCGTAGCGCGGGCCGCCAGGCCTGCAATGAAGCGCCAGCCGCCCGGCCTGCCCGGTACAGGCTAACAGCCTGCGCCACAGGCAGCGCCGGCCGCTGTAGCGTAGGCCGCCAAGGCCTGTTGCCCGGCCTGTCCACCAAGTCTGCAATGAGAGAGCCGCATGACATTTGTACTGGACTGGTTCCTCTCGCTAATGCCCATCGCTGTCATCCTGGGGCTGATGGTGGGGCTGCGCTGGAGTGGAGTGCGAGCCGGACTGGTGGGATGGCTGCTGGCCCTGGCTGTCGCTGCCCTGCGCTTCGGCGCGGGCCCCTCTGTGCTCTTCTGGTCCCAGGTACGGGGGATATTCTTCACGCTCTTCGTCCTCTATATCATCTGGCCGGCCCTGCTTTTCTACCGGGTAACCGACGAGGCCGGAGCGGTGGCCACCATCGGCCTGGGCCTCCCCCGCCTGACGGCCGACCGGGCTCTCCAGGCCCTCATCCTGGGTTGGGCCTTCAGCGCGTTCCTTCAGGGTGTGGGGGGCTTTGGTGTCCCCGTGGCTGTCCTGGCTCCTCTCCTTTTGGGGCTGGGCTTCCCCCCCGTCCCGGCAGTCGTTATCCCCTCCATTGGCCACTCCTGGGCGGTTACCTTCGGTTCGCTGGGCTCTTCGTTCTACGCGCTGATGGCCGCCACCGGCCGACCCGGGGAGGAACTGGGCCCTCCATCCGCACTCCTTCTGGGCCTGGCCTGCTTTCTCTGCGGTGCTGGCGTCCTCTGGGCAGCGGGTGGCCCCTCGGCCCTGCGGCATGGATGGGCTCCTCTGCTGGTCATCGGAGCGGCAATGGCCGGCACCCAGTACCTGGTCGTTCGGGCCGGAATGTGGCCCATCGGCGGAATGTGCGCCGGACTGGTCGGCACCGGCGTCAGTGTCCTTTGGGCACAGCGGCAACCCCGTCTCCTTTCTGCTGAGGGCGGCAGGGGGCTGAGCGTGGGCTGGGCCTTGCTCCCCCACGGCATCCTCATCGCCACCGTCCTGGTGGCCCAACTGGTAGCCCCGGTGGAAGCCTTTTTGGGACAGGCCGTCCTCCGGGTTGCCGTGCCCGAACTGATAACCGCGCGCGGCTGGCGGACGCCAGGCGGCTTCACCATCGGCATCCCCATCTTCGGCCATGCCGGGGCGCTCTTGATCTACGCCTCACTGGGAACCTTTCTCCTCTACACCCGCCAGAGACGCTACAAACCGGGCGTCCTCCGCCGCATCGGGCGGGACGTCGTCCGGCGGGCCCTCCCCGCCAGTCTGGGCATCGCCACTATGGTCGGTATGTCGGTAACTATGGAGCACGCGGGGATGACCTACATCCTGGCCGAAGGGGTCAGCCGGGCCCTGGGGCCCGCGTTTCTGCTGGCTTCCCCCTTCATTGGTGCCCTGGGCGCTTTTATAACTGGCTCCAATACCAACTCCAACGTCATCTTCGGGGCGTTCCAGCAGCAAGCAGCGACACTGGCAGGGCTCAGTCCCGTTCTGGCCCTGGCTGCTCAGACCACCGGTGGTGCCATCGGTGGGATGTTCGCCCCGGCCAAAATCATCATCGGCTGCGCTACCGTCTGCGCGGGCGAGGGTCCCACCATGCGTAAAACTCTTGTTTACGGGACTGTCATTCTGGCCATCATCGCTCTGGTTACCGCGCTCTGGGGACTGAGGTAATAAGAAGCCCCATTGACCCAACGGGACAGGTTTTCCCCTTCAAAGGGATACCAGTGATGGTCCGATAGGACATGGAAATGAGCCAGGGCACCATCTGCGGCTGGCGCAATGGGCTACCCAACCCGGGATGGACGAGGTCTGTGAAAAGCCGGCGGCCAGGCCGACAAGCCTATCAGCAGGAGGTTTCCATTTGCGCTCCCATAGCAATGGCCGATTCCTCTCAGGGCTTTCTCCGCTGGCCCGGGCCTCCCTGATGGTCGCCGCTTTCTTCGCCCTGGATAAGGTTCTCGCCTTTGGGCGCGCGGTGGTTGTGGCCCGACAGTTTCGCTTCTCCGCGGAACTGGACGCCTTTAACGCCGCTAACAATTTGCCGGATATGCTCTTTGCGCTCATTTCCGGCGGGGCATTGGCCATGGCCTTCATCCCGTTGATGACCCGGGCTCTCACCCTCCAGGGCCGGGCCCAGGCGTGGAGCCTGTTCTCCCGGGTGATGAATTTGGCCTTTGTGGTTACGGTTTCTCTGGCCGTGCTGATAGCCCTGTTCGCTGAGCCCATCGTCCGGGCCGAAATTGGCATCGCGCCGGGGTTTGGCCGTTCCCAGCAGCGGCTGGTCGCCGAGTTGATGCGACTCCATCTGGTCGCCACCGTCCTTTTCTCCCTCAGTGGACTGGTAACTGCCGGGCTCCAGGCCCATCAACATTTCCTGCTACCCGCCCTGGCTCCCACGCTGTACAATGTGGGCCAGATTTTCGGCGCCCTGGTCCTGGCCCCGGAGGAGGGGTATGTCCTGGGCCCGCTGAGGCTGCCGCACTTCGGGCTGGGCGTGCGCGGACTGGTGTTCGGGGTCATCCTGGGAGCAGCGCTTCACCTGGCAGTCCAGGTCCCCGGCCTGATCCACTACCGGTTCCGGTGGACACCTATCTTAGACCTCCGTTCTCCGGAGATACGCGACGTCCTCCGGGTCATCGGGCCTCGCCTGGCAACCATGTTCGTTATCCAACTGGTATTTGTTGCCCGCGATAATCTCGCTTCCCGGTTGGGTCAGACCGGCGCTGTTTCCTTCCTGACGTACGGCTGGATGATCATGCAGGTGCCGGAGACGGTTCTGGGGACAGCCGTAGCAGTGGCCCTGCTGCCCGCCCTTTCCCGCTACGCCGCTTATGCCAACTGGCAGGCGTTTGGAGCGACCCTGGAAAAAGTCCTCCGCCTGCTGGTTGCCCTCACCCTTCCGGTTGCGGTCATTGGGGCCGTGGGGCTGGAGCCCCTGATTCAGGCTGTCTTTGGCCTGGATGGGGGAGGCCGCGCCACCCTCGCCTGGACAACCCGGGCGTTTCTGCTGGCGTTGCCTGGCTATGCGATCCAGGAAGTGCTGACCCGTTCCTTCTATGCCCGGAAAGAGGCCCTGATCCCCCTCTTCAGCGTGATGATTCGTTTTGCTGTTTACCTGGCGATAGGGATCAGCGCCCTGGCCTTTTTCCGTCCCGTGGGAGCCCCGGCCATCGCCCTGGCCGATCTGGCCCTTTCGGCTGAGGCGCTGGTGATGCTCCGTTGGCTCAACCGACGGCTGGCCCAACGGATCCGCCTTCGTCGCTCCCTGCTCCGGGGGCTGGGAGCCGCCCTCCTGGCCGGAGGCCTCTCCTACGGTCTGATGAGCATGCTGCCCGGACCCGCCGGGCTGGCCGCTCTTTCCGGGATGGGGATAGCGGGACTGCTGGCCCTGAGGCTGATCTGGCGGGAGATTCGCTCCCTGCAGACGCTTTGAAAGAGGGGACAGTGAGCCCCTCGGGGGCAGCCCGCCGAAAAGAACAGGAGAGGGATCAGGTGATTCGTCGGCGAAGACCCGCATGGGGGTTCCTGGGAGGGGTCCTCATCGCCGCTCTGGTGGCTGGCGGAATGGCCGGGTTCCATCCCGTGCTCCGCTGGCGGCTCAGGATGATGATGGTTCGGGTCCAACAAACCCTTTTTCCCCCGCCCGTTTTCCTGCCCACTCCAGTCCTCTCTCCTCTTCCTTCCGGTTCCCCTCCCCCGACCTGGACGCCTCGGGCCCCGCCTTCCCCCACGCCGGAGGTCCAGCCCACGCCCGCGCCCTCGCCCACTCCCACACCCAGCCCAACCCCCACGCCGAGCCTCCCCCTTTCGGTTACCCTCCAGGGACTGGAGCATCAGTATCAGACCTTCAACAATTGCGGCCCTGCGGCTCTGACCATCGCGTTGAGTTACTTTGGACGACCGGAGCGCCAGGGAGATGCCCGGGCCGCCCTCCGTCCGGGTTCCGTGGACGATAAGAACGTCTCGCCGGAAGAGATGCGGGTCTGGGTACGCTCGCTGGGTCTGGAGGCATGGGTCGGCGTTGGCGGGGACGCTGTTCGGTTGAAGCGGTTGATCGCCGCGGGCTTCCCGGTCGTTGTGGAGCAGGCCGTGGAGGATTATCGGGAAGAAGGCTGGCTCGGACACTACGTGGTGGTTAGCGGTTACGATGATACTCGGGGCGTGTGGATTACCCAGGATTCGCTGCGCGGCGCCGAGCGGCTGGTGAAGTATGAGGAACTGGATAGCATGTGGCGCCACTTCAACCGGCTCTATCTGATCATCTACCTCCCGGAGCAGGCGGAGACGGTCGCCGCTATCCTGGGGGAAGATGGGGACCCATCGGCGATGTATGCCCGAGCGCTCTCCACGGCTCAGGCAGAAGCGGCCACTCATCCCAGCGACGCCTTCGCCTTTTTCAACATGGGCACCAATCTGGTCGCGCTGGGACGGTATGAAGAGGCAGCGGCTGCTTTTGATCAGGCCCGTCGGCTGGGCCTCCCTCGCCGGATTCTCTGGTATCAGTTCGGCCCCTACGAGGCTTATTACCAGGTTGGTCGGTATGATGATGTCATCCAGTTGGCCAACGCCGTCCTGAAGACCACCTCGGGAGTGGAGGAATCCCTGTACTGGCGGGGCAGGGCGTATGAGGCCATCGGGGAGATCGGGAAAGCGCGACGGGATTGGGAAAAAGCGCTGGAATGGAATCCCCACTTCACCCCCGCACAGGAAGCGTTGGAAGGGCTTCCGTGAAGGGGCATTACCCCTCCCGATAGTGGCATCCTCGGCTCTGGCGGTTATGGTAGGCCGCCTCCGCCACCAGGAGGGCTGCCTGTACTGCGTGGCGCAATCCCACTAACCCATCACTCAACCGGCTGGCCCGGTAAAAGTCATCAATCTCTTCCTTCAGGTGGCGCAGGTCCCGGAGGGCTCGCTTGAGTCGCCGCTCGGAGCGGACCAGCCCCACGTAGTTCCACATGGTGTGCTGGATAGCCCGCAGGTCGCGCCAGATGAGGGCCGGGTCGGCCTCCTCTACGCCGGTCTCTTCCCAGGGTGGGACCTCTTCCGGGGAGACAACAGTCAGCGCCCCCCGCGCGGCGATGTCCCGCGCCGCGCGCTGGCCCCAGACCAGCCCTTCCAGCAGCGATGTGGAGGCCAGCCGGTTAGCCCCGTGCACTCCGGTGCAGGCCACCTCGCCAACGGCATAGAGGTTGGCAATGGTCGTCCGCCCCCACTCGTCGGTCCAGATACCGCCGCAGAAGTAGTGGGCCGCCGGAACCACCGGGATGGGCTGAGCCGTGATGTCCAGCCCCAGCGACCGGCAGCGGTTATAGATGGTGGGAAAGCGCTCCCGAATCCGCTCCGGCGGGAGGACGGAGGCGATGTCCAGCAATACATAAGGGTACCCGTGGGCGACCATTTCGTGGTGGATGGCCCGCGCGACGATATCCCGGGGCGCCAAGTCGCCCCAGTCCGGAGCATATCGGTGCATGAATGGACGACCGTCTGGGGTCAGGAGCCGTCCCCCTTCTCCCCGCACCGCCTCCGAGATGAGAAACCCCTCCGCGCCCGGGAGGGCCAGGACGGTGGGATGGAACTGGACGTACTCAGCATTGATGACGCGCGCCCCGGCCCGGTAGGCCATGGCCAGGCCATCGCCCCGGGCCCCTTCCGGATTGGTGGTGTGGCGATAGATACGGCCCAGCCCGCCGGTCGCCAGCACCGTCGCTCCGGCCAGATACCGCTGCACCTTTCCGCTGGCCCGGTCCAGCACGTACGCGCCGTGGCAGGTGATCGGAGCATAGACGGTGAGGGGATTCCGGGCATGGTGGGGGAACGTGATCAGGTCCACCGCCGTGGCGCCGGTTACCAGCCGGATGTTGGGGGATCCGCGCAACGCGGCGATCATGGCCTGGATAATGGCCCGTCCTGTGGCATCGCCGACGTGCAGGATGCGGGGACGGGAGTGAGCCCCTTCCAGGCCGCAGGCCAGCCGTCCGTCCGGCTCCCGGTCAAAGGGAACACCCAGTTCCCGAATCAGTAACTCTCGCACCAGGCGGGGACCCTCCTCCGCCAGAATATGGACGGCGGCGGGGAGACTCAGGCCGGCTCCAGCCGCCAGGATGTCCTGCGCCAGGAGTTCGGGGCTATCGTCTTCCCCCAGCGCGACGATACCACCCTGCGCGTGGCGAGTGGTGCTCTCCTCCGGGTCGGCCGCGCGGGTGATGACGGCAACCTGCCGCTGACGGTCGCGCCCCAGGTAGAGCGCGGCCGTCGCTCCGGCAATGCCGCACCCAATGATCAGGACGTCGGTTTCCACCAGTTCGGTCATGGTGCCCGGACCTCCATCTGTTCTGAGGTCTGGACATAAGCAGTTTGGAGCCCGAACCAACACCCTTGTCCCAACTGATGTCTGAACTTCAGCGTCTGGTGACTTTACCCGGTTAGTGGAATGGGTGTACAATATATAATAGTCTGAGGAGGGGGCATCTTACCCCCTGCGTACCGGACAACAGGCCTGAAAGCCGTACAATGGTACGTTCTCACCAGGCTCCCCGCCCAGTGCCCTGGGAATGAGGAAGGCGTTTGGCAGACTGCTGTTTATTCTACCCTGAAAGTATCCTGGGCTCAAGTTCACCTCGGGTAGGGTATGTTCTGCCGGAATGGAGGGCTGGAATGGCAGGAGGTAACGGTATGAGCCGGTTGACACGTCGGGAGTTTTTGGGCAAACTGGCGGTTCTCGGCGGCGTCGGGCTGGGGCTCGCCGCCGGATTGAGCGGGCGATGGTGGGAGCGAACGCCGGAGGGGGGTCCTCCCCCCACCCCGACCCCACCCACGCCCTGGTCGGTGGAGGCCCTCTACGCCACCTCCATCGTGGAAGAGGGTACGCTCCTCTGCTCCCTTTGCCACGGCGACATGGAACCCCCGCTCCATGTCAGTTACTGCCATATTCCTCACGCGGGCACCTATGTCCGCTGCCATCTCTGCCCCCACGGTTGTCTGCTCGCCGAAGGGCAACGGGGGCGCTGCCGGGTGCGGGAGAATCGCGGTGGGCGACTGTTCTCTATGGTTTTCGGCAACCCCTGTGCCGTCCACGTAGACCCCATTGAAAAGAAACCCTTCTACCATTTCCTGCCCACCGCCGCCACCTTTTCCCTGGCAACAGCGGGATGCAACCTCCGCTGTCTCTACTGCCAGAACTGGACCATCTCCCAGTTCCCCCCGGAAGAGACGGAGAACATAGACCTGCCGCCGGAGGCCGTGGTCCGCTACGCGCAGGAGGCCGGGGCGCCAGTCATTGCCTACACCTACACTGAGCCGACAGTCTTCTACGAGTACATGCTGGAGACGGCTCGGCAGGGGCGGGCCGCGGGGCTCCGGAACGTCGTCGTCTCCGCCGGATTCATCAACCCCGAACCGCTGCGGGCCCTCTGCGCCGCTGTGGACGCCATCAAAATTGACCTGAAGGGGTATGATGAGCGCTTCTACCGGGAAATCTGCGGGGCGGAATTGGGCCCCGTCCTGGAGGCCATCCGGGTCATCCACGAAAGCGGCATCCATCTGGAAATCGTCAACCTGGTCGTGCCCACGCTGAACGACCGCCCCGACCAGTTGCGGGCGCTGGCCCGCTGGCTGGCGCGGGAAATCAGCCCGGATGTTCCCCTCCACTTCACCCGTTTCACCCCCCAGTACAAACTGACCAACCTCCCCCCGACGCCGGTGGAGACGCTGGAACGGGCCCGGGAGGTCGCGATGGAGGAGGGCATGCGCTTCGTCTACGTGGGCAACGTCTGGGGGCATCCGGGGAATCACACCTACTGCCCCCGGTGCGGGGCCCTGTTGATTGCCCGGGAGGGCTTCCACGTAACGACGTATCGCCTGCGGGACGGGGCCTGCCCCGATTGCAGCGAACGCATCCCGGGGGTGTGGTGGTCGTAGATTGATCTTGCGTCCTGCTTTCGCCTGCAGGCGGGTTGGAGTATAATACCAGCGACATGGAGAACCGCATCATCTCACCCCGTGTCCGACCGGATGAACGGCAACTGGACCAGGCCCTGCGTCCCCAACGGCTGGATGACCTGATCGGGCAGGACCGGTTACGGGAGAACCTGCGTATCCTGATTGAGGCGGCCCGCCAGCGGGGGGAGGCGCTGGACCACGTCCTCTTCTACGGCCCGCCGGGCCTGGGTAAGACCACGCTGGCCCACATCGTCGCCAACGAAATGGGGGTGCCCATCCGGGTAACCGCCGGGCCGGCCATTGAGCGGGCGGGCGACCTGGCCGCTATCCTGAGCAACCTCCGGGAGAAGGAAGTCCTCTTCATAGACGAAGTCCACCGCCTGGGTCGGGCCGTGGAGGAGATTCTCTACCCGGCCATGGAGGACTTCGTCCTGGACCTGGTGGTGGGGAAGGGGCCGGCGGCCCGCTCCATCCGCCTGCAACTGCCCCGCTTCACCGTCGTCGGCGCGACGACCCGGCTGGCCCTGCTGACGGCGCCGCTGCGCGCCCGCTTCGGGGCCACCTTCCGGGTGGATTTCTACGACGTGGCGGCGCTGGAGGCTATCGTCCGGCGGGCCGCGCGGGTGCTGAACCTGGAGGTGGACGAGGAGGGAGTCTCGGAGATTGCCCGGCGCGGCCGGGGAACCCCGCGCGTCGCCCTGCGGCTCCTCAAGCGGGTGCGGGATTACGCCCAGGTCCGCTCCGACGGCCGCATCACCGGCCCGGTGGCCCGGGAGGCGCTGGAACTGCTGGAGGTGGACGAACTGGGACTGGACGACCTGGACCGGCGGGTGCTGCGGACCATCATAGAGAAATTCGGCGGCGGCCCGGTAGGGCTGGAGACCATCGCCGCTGCCGTCAGCGAAGAGGCGGATACGGTCATGGATGTGGTGGAGCCGTATCTGTTGCAACTGGGCTTTCTGGAGCGGACGCCGCGCGGCCGGGTGGCCACCGCCCGGGCCTACGAGCACCTGCGCCTGCCCTATGCCCGGCCGGAACAACCACCGCTTTTTTGATTCACCGCAAAGACACGCAGGGTTCCTTGACAAGCCAGAGAACATATTGAACGCTTTGCGTAACCGTTCTTAGTCCGCCACAGAGCGAAGCAAACTGGTATCTTGTGCGCGATAAGAGGGCTTCGCGAGATGAGCCCGAAGGTTTACCACTGAACGGAAGATAGCGCTATCCCCTTTGTTACAGCAGGAGGTCGGCAACGCGCTGGGCAATCAGCATTTCTCTCGGTATCCTGTCCTTGCTGGGAGTCTTGCTCATTCTCTCGCCGGTTGGGGCTTCACCGTTTCCGGAGATCGGGGCGGGCTCACAGGCGATGATAGATTCCCCTCTGTTCCCGGTGGGGGAGCGGATCATCGTCCCCGGCGTTGGAGCCTCTCCGGGGCGTCCATTGGTAGACCCCCGTACTGGTGAGGTCCTCATCTGCCGGAGGGGTGGGACGACTGTCGTCTCCGGTACAGAGGTGGTATCGGTCATCCCCGACTACTGTGTAGTGGACGTGGACCCACAGACCGGACGACGGTTTGCCCTTACTGGAGTGCGGGATGTGGCCGTCCTTAGTGGAGATCGGGAGGTCCTGAGGGTTACCCTTCCCTATACGACGATGATTGCCCGGTACAATCCGAAAAATGGCCTGCTGTACGTACTTACGGAAACCCCGGCGAATCCGCCGCAACCTCCCAATCGCTATTTATCTATCCTTCAGGGTGGCATCGTTCTGACCACGACGAGCCTCGGTCCGTATGGGGGATGTCCCGAATTCCATCCGGACACCGGACTTGCATACGTGCCCGCTGGCAACACCGTACTGGTTTTCAGCGGAGCTCAGGGAATCGCCTCTATCCCGGTCACTGGACCCGTCCAGGGCATCCGATTCCATCCATACAATGGCCTGATGTACGTCTGGGGAGGCTATATGGGCGGGCATGTCACCGCAATTGCTGGTACTACCGTTCAGGGTACCGCCTCTGTCACCTCCCCGGTGGACCTGGCCCCTGATCTGAATCGGGATTATGTATACGTAACCAATATGGACGGGGGCCTCGTCGTCCTTTCCCGCACAACGAGGATCGCCGTTCTCCCGATGCCGGGAGGTCTGAATTTCGTGGACGTTTTGCCGGGCTCGGGCGAGATTTTTGCCACCACGCAGTACGCCAGGGCGCTCTATGTATTCTCTCCTTCCCTGACGTCTCTGGCCGTGATTTCCACTCCTATCACACCATGGGCTGTACGCGTCCATCCTTCTGGCAGGGTATATGTCCCAGAGCGGGATTCGCAGACCCCATTGACTGAATTGTTGATTCTCAGCAGGACGATCCCGCTGGCCCGCTTGCCCAGTGGCTATGGTCTGGGACCAGTGGCCGTCCGGCCGGATACGGGCGTGGCCTATGCCCTGGACACGCTGAACGGAACCCTGTATCTGCTTTCCGGCACCCAGGTTCTGACCAGTGTGAGCCTTCAGCCCTGGATGGCCTCCAGCCTGGCCCCCCGCCCGGAGTCTATGGCCCTGGACCCGGGGACCGGGATGGTCTATGTGGGCCGCTGGGGCTTCAATGGGTTATGGGCTATCAACGAGACAGAAGTGCAGACGTTCTCCCTCGCTAATTTTGGTTACTGGTCAGCAGTAGGGGCGCTGCGGCTGATCCAGCGTATGGTGTGGTGTATGCCGGACTGCATGAGTCTTCTCAGATGCTGTTGATCCGGGGTACAGAGATTCTCACTTCCATCCAGTGGCCCGAGTCGCCGTTGGGCCTCTCTGCCCTCGCAGTTGACGCTCAACGCGGTTGGCTGTATGGCCTGGGGCGGGCCTACGCTATTGCGGTGTTCTCCATCACGACCCCTGTCACCCAAACATTCTGGGTCACCTCAGTCAATTGCGGGATGGCCACCTTTGCACTGGCTGTCCAGCCAGCCAACGGCCTGGCTTATGCAGGATGTGGTGAATACCCGAGTTTGCAGGGGGTTGTCCAGATTCTCAGCGGCCCGGAGGTGGTCGCGCGAGTGCCGATCTCCGGTTATGCGAAAGCCCTGGCGGCCGATCCAGACCGTGGCTGGGTCTACGGAGCGCTCTCCGGCGCTCGTGCCGTAGCCGTTTTCAGCGGGACCACCATGTATATCGTGCCGCTTCCCTTTGACCCTGACCGCGCCTGGTACAACCCAGTGGACGGAATGGGATATATCGCCGGAGGCTCTCAGGTCGCTGTTTTGGATGGGACCACTCTCCGGCATATGTTGCGGGTCGGCATCTTTCCTGACAGCATGGCCTTTGATCAGGCACGGGAGCGAGCCTATCTGACCCATTATGGGGACAACCGGGTGATGATCTTCGGAAAACTGCCATACAAAGCCTACCTGCCGCTGGTGCTTCGGGCACGGTAGGATTTCACCGTCAGCAGTCCGAGCAAAGATGGCAATCAGCGCCATGCTCTGCTCCTCGCGACCCGCAACCCTGCGACCTGCGACTTGCAACCTGCGCCATGTTAGACCTGTGGTGGACCCTTCAGCGCATCCGGTGGGTGGACCTGGTGGACATCACCCTGGTCGCCGCCATCTTTTTCGGCATCCTCTACCTGGTGCGGGGGACGCGGGCGGTTTCGCTCCTGCGCGGCATCATCCTGCTTATCATCCTGCTGGCCCTGCTGAGCACCGTCTTCCGGCTGCGGGCCTTTGCCTGGCTGGTGGAGCGGGCCCTACCGGCCATGCTGGTTGCCATCCCAATCATCTTCCAGCCGGAACTGCGGCGGGCACTGGAACGGCTGGGGCGAGCCAGTCAACTCCTCACCCGGAGCGCGGGCCGGCGGGCCGTCCTCTCCCGTTCTCTCAGCGCTGTCGCCGAGGCATGCCGGGTCCTCTCCCGCCGCCGCGTTGGCGCCCTCATCGTCCTGGAACGGGAAACCGGGCTCCAGGAATACGTGGAGACGGGAGTGATACTGGACGCTGAGGTCTCGCCGGAACTGCTGATCGCTCTCTTTGACCCACACGTGGCCCTGCACGACGGCGCGGTCATCCTACGGGACGGGCGGGTGGTCGCCGCCGCCTGCGTCCTGCCGCTCTCCACCGCCTTCCTGGAGGACCGACGGTTGGGTCTGCGCCACCGGGCCGCCCTGGGCGTCACCGAAGAGACGGATGCCATCGCCATCGTCGTCTCCGAGGAGCGGGGGAGCATCTCCGTGGCCCACAACGGCCGCATCATCCGCGACCTGGAGCCGGACCGCCTGGAGCGGGTCCTGCGGGCTTTCTACCAGAACATCCTGGAACCGCGCCGGTTCTGGAAGAAGGAATCAAAAGAATCATAAGAATCGCAGGAATCTATCCGCGTTCATCCGCGTCCGCTGCAATGAGAAACGTGCTGCGCTGGCTGTGGAGCAACCTGGTGTTAATTCTTTTCTCCCTGGCCCTCTCTCTGCTCATCTGGGCCACGGCCGTAGAGCAAGAGAACCCCACCCTGGAGCAAGCCTTCCCGTCGGCCGTCCCGGTTTCGCTGACCAATACGCCGGAGGGGATGATTGCCTACGGCCAGACCGACGCGCGTGTCTCCGTCGTCCTGCGGGCGCCCCAGTCGGTCTGGAAGGCTCTGCGGCCCGAAGACATCCGGGCGACCGTCAACCTGAGCGGACTCAAGCCCGGCACCCACGCCCTGCCCGTCCAGGTCCAGGTGGGCCTGAGACCGGTCCAGGTTCGCCGGGTGGAACCGCCTACGCTGGTGGTATCCTTGGAAAAAATCACCCAAGCAGAAGTACCCGTCCGGGTCCGTCTGGAAGGGAATACGCCGTTGGGCTATATCGCCCGTCCGCCGGAAAGCAACGTGCTGACCGTCACCGTCAGCGGACCGGAATCGCTGGTCGCCCAGGTGGTGGAGGTCCAGGCCGTTGTCTCGGTGGAGGGCCGTCGGGCCGACGTGGACGGCGAGTTTGACCTGAAACCATACGATGCTCATGGCAAAGAGGTGCCCTATATCACCCTAACGCCCTCGCGCATCACCGTCCACGTGGCGGTGGAGCAACTGAGCGGTTTCCGAGACCTGGCGGTAACGGCCCGGCTGACCGGTCAGGTCGCCTCCGGCTACCGGATTTCCGGCATCACGGTGGACCCACCCGTCGTAACCGTCTACGGCGCGCCGGAGGTCATCTCCCAGATTCCCGGTTATCTGGAGACAGCGCCGCTGGACCTGGAGAATACCAAAGAGAGCCTGGAGGTCCGTCTGCCGCTGCAAACGCCGGAAGGGGTGTCGCTCCTGATGAAGGAGCCGGTGGTTACCGTTCGGGTTACTGTTGTCCCGATAGAGGGGAGCATGACGGTCCGCCGTCCGGTGGAGGTTCAGGGACTGGCGCCGGGCCTGACGGCGACCGTCGCGCCGGAGGAGGTGGAGGTCATCCTGAACGGGCCGCTGCCGGTGCTGGAGGAACTGCGGCCCGAGGACGTGCGGGTACTGGTGGACCTCTTCGGCCTGAATACCGGTCGCTATTCGCTGGAGCCGCAGGTGGTGGTTACGCCGCAGGGGGTGGCGGTGGGCGCCGTTATGCCCGCCACTGTCCAGGTGGAAATCGCCCTGCCGGTCACGCCGACGCCGGGAGGGTAGAAACCACAAAGGGCACGAAGGTTTTATTTTTAAATACAAAAATCCGCGTTCATCCGCGTCCCAATCTGAGGTGAAAGATGCCCAGGCCAATGGTGGCGCTGGTCGGACGGCCCAATGTGGGTAAGTCCACCCTGTTTAACCGCATCGTCGGGCGGAAACTGGCGGTGGTGGACGACCGCCCGGGGACGACGCGCGACCGTCTTCACGCCACGGCGGAGTGGAACGGGGTGCTCTTTACGGTGGTGGATACCGGCGGGATAGAGGTCTGGCCGGAGCGGGTGGCCGAAGGCCAGCGGCCCGCGCCCGCGCAGCCGCTGGCGGAGGATTCGGCCCCTTTCATCCCGCTCATCCGCGCGCAGGCGGAGCAGGCTATCGCCGAGGCCGACGTCGTCATCTTCCTGACCGACGCCCAGACCGGCCCGACGCCCGCCGACCGGGAGGTCGCCGAGATTCTCCGCCGGTCCCAGAAGCCCGTCTTCCTGGCCCCCAACAAGGCCGAAAGCCCCCGGGTGCGGGAGGCGGCGGTGGAGTTCTATGAACTGGGCCTGGAGGAAATTCATCCCATCTCCGCCCTGCACGGCTACGGGGTGGCGGACCTCCTGGACCGGGTAGTCCAGGCGCTGCCGACGTGGGAGGCGGAGCCGGAGGACGAATCGGTCAAACTGGCCATCGTGGGCCGGCCCAATGTGGGCAAGTCCTCTCTGCTGAACCGGCTGCTGGGAGAGGAACGGGCCATCGTCAGCCCGGTGCCGGGGACGACGCGCGACGCCATAGACACCCGCATGGAATGGGAGGGGACGCCGATCACGCTGATAGATACGGCGGGCATCCGGCGGCGCGGGCGGATTCGGCCCGGCGTAGAGCAGTACTCCGTGCTGCGGGCGCTGCGGGCCATCCAGCGCGCCGACGTCTCCCTGCTCCTGGTGGACGCCACCGAGGGAGTAACCGCGCAGGACGCCCATGTGGCCCAGTTCATCCTGGAGGAAGGGTGCGGCGTGCTGGTCCTGGTCAACAAGTGGGACGCGGTGCCCAAAGGGCGGGGGACGCAACGGGAATATACGGCCCACGTGCGGGAGGCGCTGAAGTTTCTGGATTACGTGCCCGTCCTCTTCATCTCCGCGCTGACGGGGCAGGGAGTGGATCAGATCATTCCGCAGGCGCTGGAGGTGCACGCGGCGCGCCATCACCGCATCTCAACGGGGGAACTGAACCGGCTGATTCGGGAGGCAGTGGCCCGCCACGCGCCGCCGGTCAGGGCCGGGAAGCAATTAAAGATTTACTACGTTACCCAGGCCGAAGTAGCCCCGCCGACGTTTGTCTTCTCCGTCAACGACCCGGAACTGGTGCACTTCTCCTACGAGCGGTTTCTGGAGAACCGCATCCGGGAGTTGTACCCGTTCCCGGGGGTGCCGTTGCGGCTGGTTTTTCGGCCTCGCAGGCGAAAGGAAAGGCAGTAGCCTTATCTTCCCTCTACCTTCGCGATGAAACTCTCCAGGGTGTCGGAACCGCGAATGCGGATCCGCTGGAGGGTATAGAGGTTCTCGCGGGTGTGAATGCGACCGTAGGCCGTGGTCACCGCGCCCCAATACCCCGCCGACCGGACCACGGCAATCACGCTGGCATCGTAGTGGCCGGATGGGTAGCAGAAGAACCGCACGGGCCGACCTGTGTGGTACTCCACGGCCTCCTTGATCCCCAGAATCTGATAGACCAGGAATTCGTAGGACCTCCCCCGCAGGTCCACGTGATCCCGTCCGTGCCCCTGAATCTCCATCCCGGCATCCGCCATCTCCTTCATCATCCCCCAATCCAGATACCGGGGGCTTCCATAGTCGGCAGGGGTCGCCAGGACGAAAAAGGTCCCCACAAATCCGTACTTCTGTAGGAGGGGGAAGACAACGGTATAAGCATCCCGGTAGCCGTCGTCAAAGGTCAGGATGACGGGCTTCTCCGGCAGAGGACGCCCTTCTGTCAGATGGAGGTACAGATCGGTAAGAGTGATAGTCTGGTATCCGGCCTGGGCCAGATACTGTAACTGCGCCTCAAACATTTCCGGGCGGACGGTCAGGTCTCGCCGGATGCGGTCCGCGTGGGGCGGAAGGTCTTCCACGTAGTGATACATCAGAATCGGGACCTCGGCGAAATCCGGAAGCGGTCCGGGAGTAGGAGTAGGGATCAGAGTGGGTGTGGGGACAGGGGTCGGTGTGGGAGTGGGAGTGGATGTGGGGACAGGGGTCGGTGTGGGCGTGGAAGTGGGAGGTACAGCGGTAGCGCTTGGCGAGGGTGTGAGGGTAGGAAAGACCTGGGCCAGCGGAACGACCGGCATGCGGGCGACAAAAAGAGTTACCACCGCCAGCATGCCGACGGGGAACAAGAAACGGGTCAACCAGGGGGCGCGCATCACCCGGATACAGGTGCCAGGCACCTCAGCAGTGCCTGGCACCTTCGGTTTCCAGGGGAATCCGGCTAAATCCAGCCCTGCTTCTTACAGAAGTCGGTCAGGTAGGGGACGGTCACCCACCGGCCCTGGTAGGACTGGATGGCCAGGATGATGGCATAGATGGCATAGGCGAGCAGCACAATCAGGCCTCCACATCCTCCGAGGAAGAAGGTGACGGCAGATAACACGAAAACCAGTACCGCGGCGACCACTCCCAGGGCCAGGGATTGGACAGCGTTGTGGCGGATAAAGGGACGGGACTTCTTATCTTCCAACAAGAGGGCAATCAGAGCAACAATCCAGATAAGCCATGAAAGCAGGGCCCACAGTTTATCGTCCTGAGTAGCCTCTCCATATCCTGCTTCGGCCATGGCAGTTCTCCTTTCTTTTAGGGAAGAGGATAATGTATTCCCAATTATAAACTCTTCGCCCAATTTGTCAAACCTCTAACTGTAGGTGGCCAAAGGCTGTCGCAAAATCCCCTAACTCGCCCCTGCCCGGGGCAAGGAAGTGGGGGTGAGGGGAACTAATGAAAGCAGATGTCCCAACTTATGCCCGTACCCGGGTCTAACGGCAGGGTTGACCTTTGGGAATCTGTAAATTCGTACCCGACCGACGTCGCAAAAAATTCGCGCGGTCCCGTGAACCACGTTTGCGACGCCACACTATTGGCTCCGAAGAACGAGGGGGAGGTAGACGCCATACACCGAATCAGATAGCCGGCCGAACTGGAGCGCCACGTCGGCCGTCAGCGACATCGGCAACGCCAGGGTCAGGGTGCGGCCAGTGGTGGGCACCGTCTGGGTGAGGAAAACCGTGCCGCTGAGGGTCTCCCACCAGGCGACGCGGTAGGTGCCCGAGATCAGCCCGCCCACGACAATCGTGCCCGAAATCGGCGGGATGGGCACATTGTTTACCACGTTCCACCAGGTGTGGTTGCGATTGTGCACCCACAGGTGGCCGCGACCGGCGACCCGATCCACCTGTCCCAGGACGCGCAGGTCGGGGTGGGACGCGACGGCCCGGGCATCCTCGTAGCGCCCGTTGTTCAGCGGGATCCCGTCCATAAAGTTGCGGAACGCCTTGAAGTGATAGTAGAGATTGTAGCGGCGGATGTTGACCGGATCCCAGTAGAGTTCGTACAGGCCACCCGGGTTGACCTGCCCCCAGAGGAAGTTGTGCAGCCACACACCCTGCACGTCCAGCGTCTGGCTGTAGACGTGGTCTCCGTAGTAATCGCCGTCATCGCCGATGGCGACTTCGCCGCGCGTAACGGGTTTGCCCGGCCCGGAAAGCGCCCGACCGCCCATCTGCAGGCTGTAGGCGGCGGTCAGGAGCGCCGAGTCGTGGTAGAGGAGCGTCAGGTCAAACTCGCCGTTGATGTACACCCGACGCCCATCGGGACTGATCAGTTCCACGTTGTCTATCCAGGCATTCCCACCGGTGCCGAACGAGTTCTGGAAATAGATGGCAAGGGAGTGGATGGCGTTGTCGGAAATGACGATGCGGGCCGAAAGGGGGGCCAGGCTGCCGTCGTGGGTGTAGCGGCTATCAAAGACGCGCCAGTCGTAGGTGCCGGCGGGCGCGCTGCATAAAAAGTCCTGCCCTGAGGCCGTCGGCGGCACAACGTTGGAGCGCTCCTGCGGCGTACCGTGATCCAGAATCCACATCAGGCGCGGGCCGGAAAGGGTGTTGGGAATGTCATAGGCACAGGTGCCCGTGAAGCTCTCCGTCTTCATGACGTAGCGGATCACCCATTCGCCCTGACCGCGGATGACCAGCGAGCGCGGGGTGGCTCCGGCGTTGTGGAATCGGGTGGACCCGGGGATGCGCACCGACGCGCCCTGCCCGCCGACGACGTGGGCCGGGTTCGTCTCCAGCGCCAGCGGCGGGCCGATCGTCTGCGCCCAGCCCGCGTAGCGGTTGCCGCAGCAAGCGTAGGCATGCACGTCGGCATAATCCACACCAGCGTAGGCCGGGTTGCCCCA
>JANXCY010000024.1:0-29788 GCA_025060135.1 Anaerolineae bacterium
ACATCGCCATAGAAGCGGCACACGTTGCGTTGATGCGGGAGGACTGGGCACTGGTGCCGGAGGTCTTTCGCCTCGCGCGCCGGACAATGGGCGTGGTCAAACTGAACCTGGCCTTTACAGCGGTCTACAACGTGACGGGGCTGACGCTGGCCGCGCTGGGGATCCTGCCCCCGGTGCTGGCCGCCGCAGCCCAATCGCTGCCCGACATCGGCATTCTGGCCAACTCTATGCGGCTGCTGCGGACCCGATGAACGATCTGCGGATGAGCCGATACGCCCGGCAGACTCTTCTGCCCCAGATTGGCCCTCAGGGGCAGGAGCGATTGCGCGCGGCCCGTGTGGCCCTGGTCGGCTGCGGCGCGCTGGGGACAGCCATCGCCGACGGGCTGGCCCGCGCGGGTGTCGGTTTCTTGCGCATCATTGACTGGGACGTGGTGGAACTGCACAACCTGCAGCGCCAGGTCCTCTTCGACGAAACGGACGTCGCGGCCGGCCTGCCCAAGGCTGTCGCTGCAGCAAACAAACTGGCCCGTATCAATTCCGAAGTCCGGGTGGAACCGGTGGTGGCCGACCTGGCTCCCCGCAATGCGGAGCGGCTGCTGGACGAGGTGGACCTGGTGGTGGACGGGACGGACAATTTTGAAACTCGCTACCTGATCAACGACGTCTGTGTGAAGCATCGGCGGCCGTGGGTCTACGGCGCCGTTGTCGCCACCTACGGGATGACGACGACTTTTCTGCCCGGCCAGACTCCCTGCTTTCGGTGTATGCTGGCCAAGAAGCCCGCGCCGGGGACGACGCCCACCTGCGACACTGTCGGCGTTCTGGGCGCGGCGGCCAGCGTCATTGCCTCGCTGGAGGTCGTCCAGGCGCTGAAGGTCCTCACCGGGCAGATGGAGCCCGACCCGCCGCTGGTGTTCGTGGACGTTTGGGAAGGGGTGTGGGAAGTTCTTGCGCTCCGCAAGGGGGAACGCCGCTGCCCGGCCTGCGACGAGGGCCGGTTGGATTTTCTGACTGCACGGGAGGCCGATCGGGTGGTGGAACTCTGTGGAGAGGGCGCCTTTCAGATTACCCCGCGCGGGAATGGCCGTATCCCGCTGGAGCGCCTGGCGGACCGTCTGGGGAAGGTCGGCGAGGTGTTCCGGAACGACTATCTTCTCCGGGCCCGGGTCGCTCCCTACGAATTGACCGTCTTTGCCGACGGTCGGGTTCTGGTGAAAGGGGCGGCCGACGAGGCCGAAGCCAGAGGGATCTATGCCAAATACGTGGGTGCCTGAGGGAATTCGTCGCGCGATAGAGCGATTTCGGGAGGACATCCAGGCCGCGCGGGAGAACGACCCGGCGGCCCGGTCGGTCTGGGAGATCATCCTATGCTATCCGGGGCTCCACGCGCTGTGGGTCCACCGTGTGGCCCACTTTCTTTGGAAGAAGCGCCGATACCTGCTGGCCCGGTTGGTCTCCCACCTGAACCGGGCGCTGACAGGGGTGGAGATTCACCCCGGCGCGCGTATCGGGCGCCGGGTCTTCATTGACCACGGGATGGGTATTGTGATCGGCGAAACGGCGGAGGTCGGGGACGACGTCATCCTCTACCAGGGGGTGGTGCTGGGCGGTACCAGCCGTCAGAAGACGAAGCGACACCCCACGGTCTGCAACGGGGTGGTCATCGGCGCAGGGGCCATCCTGCTGGGGCCCATTACCGTTGGGGAGCACGCCCGCGTGGGGGCGGGGTCGGTAGTGGTCCGGTCGGTGCCGGCCCACGCCACAGTGGTGGGGGTGCCCGCGCGCGTGGCCCGGCTGGGCAACGGGGCCCGTCCGGAGACGGCACTGGAGCACAACCGTATCAACGATCCGCTGGCGGGCGCGCTGGAGGAGATCACCCACCGCTATCTGGAATTGGAGGAACGGGTCGCTCGGCTGGAACGGCGGTTACTGGGCGAAGGAGTCTGTGGAGAGAAAGAGGTTCTGCCTCCTCCTCTGCAGAAGCAAATTGAGGAAGATGTGAGATGAAATCCAACGCCCTCTTCACAGCGGCCAATCAGAGGAAAGCGCTGGAAGCGCTGGAACTGTGCTTCCAGGACGCGAACGGTGACCTGGAGGAGCAACGTTTTTGCTGTTTCCTGGCAGACCGGCTGGGAGTCTCTCCGGAGGACCCGAAGTTGCCGGAGAAATTGCGGGAACGGCTCTCGGTCTGCCCGGTGGTGCTGCCGCGATAGTCTGAAGAAGGACTTGGAGGTGGTGGTCGGAAGGCCACCGCCCCCAAGCCGTTCATTCTCCCGCTTCTGCCTCCACCCCCTCCCGGTCCAGCAGAATAATCCGATGGCCTTCTATCTTCAGCAGGCCCGCCTCAGCGAAGGCACGTAGCGTGCGGGCCACCACCTCCCGTACCGTGCCAATCTGGGCGGCAATTTCCTCCTGCGTCCAGCGCCGGACGACAGTTGCCGCACCAGTCTCCGCCCCCTTCTCTCCCTCCGTGTGCTCCAGCAGGAAGCGCGCCAGGCGCGCCCGCACCGTCCGTAGGGAAAGATCCTCCACCAGACGGCTCAGACGGTCTAACCGACGGGCGAAATCTGCCAGCAGCACCCGCGC
Organism: Anaerolineae bacterium; assembly: GCA_025060135.1. Classification (GTDB taxonomy): domain Bacteria; phylum Chloroflexota; class Anaerolineae; order B4-G1; family DUEL01; genus SpSt-77. The sequence goes on from JANXCY010000024.1 coordinate 2,589, forward strand.
CAGTTCGGGAGATTCTTCCACCAGACGGAGAAAATCTGCTACCGGGACGGCGTAGAGGACTGCCGGGGTGAGGGCCTGGACGGTGGCATGGTTGACCTTTCGGGGCAGGAAGGGGGGAACAATATTCAGGGCGCCGCCCGGTCCCAATTGGGCCAGCACCTGCTCCCGGCCGTCGGGAGACGTCCGAATCGCGCGCACTTCCCCCTCAGCGACAAAGTAGACGTACTGGCAGGGCTCTCCCTCCAGAATGACCATTTCGCCAGGCGCATACTCGCGGCGCAATGCCACCTCTGCCAGCCGCCGAAGCACTCGTTCGGGGAGGCCGGAGAAGAGGGGAGTCCGCTGGAGTATCTGAACAGTCTGTTCGTCCATAGCCGGGGGAACATCATCGCCTGAAAGCCACCTTGAGATTACAACAGGTCCGACAATCTGTCAAACTGACAGAAGTTACGCAGTTCACGGTGGAGAGAAAGACTTTCCGGCCCCAAAGACGCTGACTTTGGGCGTAGCGCAGGCTGTGAGCCTGCCTCAACAGGCCTGGCGGCCTGCGCTACATTATTCCCAACTGCGCAAGTCCTGAAGATGAGCGAAAGGAATGGTTTAAGGATGCCCAGACCGCGTGACAGTGGCTGCTACATAGGAGGTAACGTGAAAAAGTGGGCATTTATCCTCGCCCTGTTCATCAGCATGGGGAGCGGGGTACTGACCTGGGCCCAGGGTTCCCCCACGCCGCCGATCCAGTACCCAGACCTGAGCGTCGGCGTCCTCTCCGAAGACCCCGGCTACGGCGAACGCTGGAGCACTGAAATCTTCCCCTTCGGCAACTACGTTGGCCCGACGACGGGACGGGACGTCTTCTGCCGGACCTATCTGCGGTTCTCCATCCCCTCCTCCTCTGCATCCATCGTGCGGGCGGTGCTGAACGTCTACGTGGACGACTACTGGCCCGGGCCGGGAGCCGCGCCGATGTCGGTCTATCCGGTGGCCGAAGACTGGCCCGCTGGAGTGGACTGGTATGATATGACCACCTGGCCGGAACTGGGCAGCGCGGTTGCCACCATCACGGTCACTTCCGACGGAGGGTGGTTCTCATGGGACGTAACCGGGCTGGTACGGGAGTGGGCGTCCGGCGCGCGGCCCAACTACGGGCTGGCGCTGGCAGCGGCGGACCTGAATTCCACGGCCGCCAACTGGGCCGCCGCCCGCCGCCTGAGCGCGGGCGACCCGGCGACCCGGCCCTACCTGGCGCTGGAGTGGGCCACCCCCACGCCGACGCCCGTTCCCACGGCGACGCTCGCACCCCCAGCCGCTCCACCTCCTCCCGCGCCCTCCCTGACTCCTACCCCGGTCCTCGTCCTCCTGCCGGAGACGGGTGGGAGAGCATGGGCGGCGGGCTGGCTGTTGGGCGGGGTCGGGCTGGCCCTGCTTCTCCTGGCGGGGGTTCTGAGGAGCAGAGGGCGGAGTCTCTGAGTGGGGCCCCTGAGGGGGAGGGATCAGGGGGGCGGCGGCCTTCGGCCGCCGCCCCCTATCTTTTTGGGTGCAATTTTTCGCCAGCCCTTGACAAAACGAACACTTTGGTGTAATATTATATCAGTATGCCAAAAGCCGGGGCCGAAATGGCAAAGATTGAGCGGGATTCGCCCATCCCCATCTACCACCAACTCAAGACCCTGATCCGGGAGCAGATTGAGAGTGGCCTGTGGAAGCCCGGAGACCGGATTCCCACCGAGGACCAACTCTGTCGGCTCTACGGTATTAGCCGCTCTCCGGTCCGCCAGGCGCTCAAAGAACTGGTATACGAAGGAGTGCTGGTCCGCCGCCCCGGGGCGGGCACCTTCGTCAACGACTTTTCCTCCCGACAGGCGACGGCGGATACTTCTATCCAGTTAATGTGTTCCGACATCCGGTGGTCCCATCTGCTGGAGCATGTCCGCCAGGCTTGGAATGCCGCCCATCCCCGACAGCCAGTCTCCTTTCAGGTGGAAGTGGTCAGCCATACCCGCTTCTATGACCTCCTGAGCACCGTTGTCGGCAGCGGCACCGCCCCCGACGCCGCAATGGTGGACTGTGTCTGGGTGGCCGGGCTGGCCCGGGCGGGATTCCTTTACCCCTTGGAAAGCCTCAACTCCCACTGGAATCACTCTGCCTTCGGCAAGGACCTGTACCCGGCTTTCGTCAACGCGAACTCCTATCAGGACCGATTGTATGGCCTGCCGGTCAAGGCAGATATCTCGCTGCTCTGGTACCGGAAAGACTGGCTGCAGAGCGAGGGTCTGCTTCCTCCCAGGAACTGGGATGAGTTGGTAGAAGTGGCCCGTCACTTCCTCCAGCCACAGGTGCAGGAACGGTACGGTTATGCCTACCCGCTGGTCTTCCCCGGTGGCGTGGCAGGGGGAGAAGCAACGGTCTACATGCTGATGCCGTTCATCTGGTCGGCGGGCGGGGAGGTACTGGAGAACGGAGAAGTTGTGCTGGATAGCCCAGCCACCCATTGGGCGCTCCACTTCCTGCGCGACCTGGTTGTCACCCACCGCGTCGCACCGACCGATGTGGTTCGCTATCGGGAGGACACAGCCTTTCGGCTCTTCGCCAGCGGCAGGGCCGTGATGGCCCTGGGCGGAAGTTACGAGGCCGACCTGATCCGCGAAGTCAGCAGCTGGGAAGGTGGAGAATTCCAGGAGCGAGTGGGGTATGTTCTGCCTCCGACGGCCCCCGGCGGTCGCCCGTCTCCCACTATTGGTGGAACCTCCTATGTGATTCTACGCCAGAGTCCCCGCCCCCAGCAGGTGATGGAGGTGCTCCGGTTTGCCACCGACCCGGCTCAGATTGGCGAGTTTTATCGGGAGATGCTCCAGATTCTGCCCAACCCGTCGTTTAACCGGCTGGTCTCTCCGGATGGTGCGCCATTGCTGCGGTGGGTCTCAGAAACGATCCCCCTCGGCCGGGCTCGCCCGTCTATTCCCGAATATGTCAAAGTCTCCCGCCAGTTGCAGGCGATGTTTGAGAAGACTATTTTGGACCCGATGCCCATTGAGGCACTGGTCCGCCGGACGGCGGAGTTTATCTCGGTCATCTGTGATGTGCCATACCGGATGTAACGCTACCCCGTCCTCGTACCTTTTCCAGAGGAACGAGTAAAGGAGGAATGCCTGGGAGAAAAAGCAATGACCAATCCCTCAGCCGTATCCAATACTGTCCGATTCCATTCTCAAACCCAGATTTACAGGAGGATTGCAAAATGAAGAAGACCCTCTGGCTCGTACTGAGCGGGATGCTGGTAGCCGCGTTCGCGCTGAGCGCGTGCAGGCCAGCGGCCACCCCGACTCCGACCCAGCCGCCGGCGAAGCCGACGGAGGCACCGACGGCCCCGCCCGCTCCTGAGAAGGTTACCATCTCCTTCTGGGAGCAGGAGGGCGAGGAAGTGGATGTGTTCATTGACCAGTTGATCGCCGAGTTTGAGGCGGCCAACTCGGACATTGATGTAGAACGCACCCACTACGATAACGAGGCGCTGCGGGACCAGTTCCAGACCGCCGCGCTGGCGGAGGCGGCCCCCGAAGTGGTGCGCGTGCCCAACGACTTCGCTGGCCCCTTCAGCGCGCTGGACATCGTCGCGCCCATCTCCGAACTGTTTGACCAGGCGTTCCTGGACCAATTCTTTCCGGGCGCGCTGGAGCCCGCCGTCGTGAAGGGCACCCTCTGGGGTGTGCCGGATAACTATGGCAACCACCTGATGCTCCTCTACAATAAGGACCTCATCGCCGAGCCGCCGGCCACCTTTGAGGAACTGATCCAGAAGGCCAAGGAACTGACCAAAGGCGACATTCAGGGCTTCGCCTACAACCTGAACGAGCCCTTCTGGGGCGCCGGCTTCTACGGGGCCTTCGGCGGCTGGCCGCTGGATGAGAACGACCAGCCTCAGTTCAATAACGAGGCCTTCATCAACTACCTGAAGTTCGTGAAGAGCCTCAAGGACGAGGGCGTGGTGCCGCAGGAGTGCGACTACAACTGCGCCGACACGCTCTTCAAAGAGGGCAAGGCGGCCATGATCATCAATGGCGACTGGTCTCTCGGTGGTTACGTGGAAGCCCTGGGCGATAAACTGGGCGTCGCCCCGGTCCCGCCCATCAACGGCAAGCCTTACACCGAGATGACCAGCGGCAAGTACTTTATGGTCTACAAGGGCGTCCTGAACGACCCGGTCAAGAAAGATGCGGTGGTCCGCTTCATCACCTTCATGACCTCGGCGGACGTCCAGAAGCGCTGGCTGGACCAGTTCAAACGCCTGCCCTCCAACAAAGAGGTGGCGAAGGATCCGGCCATCACCAATGACCCCATCCTGGCTGGCTCCATGGCGGCCCTGGCCAACGGGCGGGGTATGCCGGCGGCGCCCGAGATGCGCTGTGCCTGGGATGCCTGGCGGCCCAACCTGGAGGGCGTGATGGCGGGCACCATCACCCCCGAGGAGGCCGCTGCCGCGGCCCAGAAAGCCGCCGACGACTGCGTCGCCACCCTGAAGTAGCCTCTGAGTGTCCAAGGGGGGAGCGGGATTCCCGCTCCCCCCTTTCGTAACCGATGTAGCGCAAGATTTATCTTGCACGGCGCAGGCGGAAGCCCAACGTCGCTAACATTGGAGGTTTCGGAGAACGTAGCGCAGGCCGCCAGCCTTGCAGGGATAGGCTAACAGCCTGCGTTACGCAACCTTCAGCATTCTTTGACGTACTCTAACAGCCGGCGCTACGCGAAAAAGTTAGTGTCATTGTGGGCTGAAGCCTGCGCCACCCCTTTGCTGGATTTTCGTGGATCAGCCGCATTGGCATCCGCGAAAAAGCCGCTGCTGCAAAAATGGGAGGAGTCATGGGCGAAAAAGCCAGCACCCTTCGCAAATATCTTCCCACCGCCCTCTGGATTGTCGGACTGATCGCCCTCTATCTGATCCTGCGGGCCGTGTTCGCGCCCCACGCAAGCGGAATTAACCTTAACTCCAAGATGATTCTGTCCCGCATCCGGGAAGTCTCCCTGTTCCTGGGCGCTATCGCCGTTGGAATGGCCCTCATTGAGATTTACTTCTACCAGATTTTCTTTCGTCGTCCCTCTCACATCATCACCACTCTTATTGTCCGATTCATCCAGGGCCTGCTCGGGCTGATGGCCCTTCTGCTCATCATCGCCTTCTTTGACCTGACCGACCTCATCCGCCTGCCCGAAGGGCCGTTCAGGAACTTCGTGCTGCTGCCCACCACTGGGTTCGCCGCGTTGCAGAAGTTCCTGGCGACGACAAAGATCGCACCCGCCGGACAGGCTTCCCTGGTCGCGGCCATCCTGCTCTGCATGATCCTGGGCCTGCTCTTCTTTCTCATCCAGCGGATCACCGAGCCGCGTGTCAGCCGGGTTGGCCTGGCCTACCTCCTGGTCATCCCCGCGCTGGTCGGCGTCCTGTTCCTGATCATTTACCCCTTCCTCTTTGAGATCAAACTGGCCTTCTCCAACGCCTCTCTGGGAACCCAGGCGACCAAAAATGCCTCCTACGGCCTGCAATACGGCTGGCAGAACCTGGTGACCCTGTTCACGGGCAACGTCGCGAAGGATGCCAAGTTCTTTGAGGTCCTCGGGCGGACGGTCCTCTGGACCGTCATCAACGTTACCTTCCATGTCTCGGGCGGCATGGTGCTGGCCCTTCTTCTGCACCGACCGATGAAACTGCAGGGCTTCTACCGGACCCTGCTGGTTTTCCCCTGGGCCATCCCCACCACCATCGCCGCGATGGCCCTGCGCAACGAATTTGACCTGCGCTATGGGTTCTTTAACATTATGCTGAGAAACATCCAGGCCTTCTTCGCCGACATGAGTGCCCGGGTTACTCTGTTATCGCCCGTCTTTTCCTGGCTGGCGGAGAACATCGGCCCCGTCTCCTGGAGGCAGGACCCCTTCTGGGCCTTCGTCTCCATCCTGATTTCCAATATCTGGCTGGGCATCCCCTTCATGGCGGTCATCATCCTGGGCGGCCTGCAGAGCATCTCCCACGAGTACTACGAGGCGGCGGAAATGGACGGCGCCAGCAAATGGCAGATGTTCCGCAATATCACTCTGCCGCTCCTGCGTCCAGTGCTCACTCCTGCTGTCATTCTGGGCGTCATCTGGACCTTCAACAAGTTTGACGTCATCTGGCTCATCACCCAGGGAGGCCCGCAGGAAAAGACGGACATCCTGGTCTCCTCTATGTACAAGGCCGCCTTCCAGTTCTACCGCTACGGCTTCACCGCCATGTTCGCGCTGGTTATCTTCTTCATCCTGCTGGGCTTCACCATTGTGTACCTGCGGGTGACCGGTGGGCTGAAATCCGCGACGGAATAGATGGGAGGGATGATGAAGAAACAAAACGCTCTGGTTCGCTTCTATCGCTGGTTCTTCTTTCGAGCGCGCGGCGATAGCCCCTTCAAGCGACTGCTGGTTCACCTGCTCCTGATTATCGCCTGCGTCATCTCCGTGTATCCGGTCCTGCGCGTGGTGACCATCTCCCTGCGCCCCAACGACACGCTGCTCACCACCAGCCTGCGCATCATCCCGGAGAACGCTACCCTGGATAACTACCGGGAGGTCCTCTTCGGCGCCCCGGAGAAGAACCGGAAGTCCGATTTCTTCCTCTGGCTCTGGAACTCCTTCTCCGTAGTCATGGTGACCTCCATCATCAGCGTCGCGCTGGCGGCGGTGAGCGCCTACTCGTTCTCCCGCTTCCGCTTTAAAGGGCGGTCCGCTGGTCTGGTCTTCCTTTTCACCACCCAGATGATCCCGGCCGGGATGCTCCTGCTTCCGCTCTACATCATGCTGGCCAAGTTGAAAATGATCAACTCCTCCCTCGGGTTGATCATCGCCTACTCCGTCTCTTCGGTGCCGCTGACCATCTGGATGCTGAAAGGGTACTACGACACCATCCCGGTGGACCTGGAAGAGGCCGCGCTGATAGACGGCGCCTCCCGGATGACGACCTTTGTCCGCATCATCCTGCCCCTCTCCAGCCCGTCCCTGGCCATTGCCTTCCTGTTCAGTTTCATGGGCGGCTGGAGCGAGTACCTGGTGGCGCGGGTGGTGCTTCAGAAGAACGAACTCTTTACCTGGCCCCTGGGCATCTGGACCTACGCCCAGCAGTTCACCGTCTCCTGGGGCAAGTTCGCTGCCGCGTCGGTGCTCATCGCCATCCCGGTCATGGCTCTCTTCCTGTATTCCTCTAAGTGGCTCATCTCCGGCCTCACTCTGGGCTCCGTGAAGGGATGACGGAGCGCAAAATCGTTAACTGCAAAGGGCGCAAAGAACACAAACAATCCGAAAGTCTTTGCGCCCTTTGTGTCCTTTGCGGTTAAACTCAGATATACCAGCGTTCGTCTGCATCCTGTGGGGAGTTGACCATGTTGCGTAAACCTTTTTCGCTATTGAGCATACTGGTTTTGGTCTCTATCATCCTGGCCGCCTGCGGCGCGCCGACGGCCTCTCCGACTCCCCCACCCCAGCCCACCGAAGCCATCCCGACGCCGACGGCAACCCCGGCGGAAGAAGTCCTCTACCTCAACCTGATGTGGCACCAGCACCAGCCCCTTTACTACAAAGACGAGAACGGCATCTACACCCGCCCCTGGGTACGCGTCCATGCCACTAAGGACTACTACGACATGGCCGCGACGGTCGCCCAGTACCCCAACGTCCACGTTACCTTCAACCTGACCCCTGTCCTTCTGCGCCAACTGGACGACTTCGTCCAGAACGGCGCGAAGGACCGGTACTGGGTGCTGGCGGAGAAGCCGGCCTCGGAGTTGACCCGCGAGGAGAAAGCATTCATCCTCCGCCGCTTCTTTGACGCCAACTGGGACCGCGTCATCCGGCGCTACCCCGGCTACAGGGCGCTCCTGGATAAACGCGGCGGCACCGACGACGAAGCCATCGCCCGCGCGCTGGAAACCTTCACCGAGCAGGACTTCCGGGACCTGCAGGTCTGGTTCAACCTGGCCTGGATAGACCCCGACGAACTGGCGAAGGAGCCCCTGCGGAGCCTGGTCGCCAAAGACCACGGCTTCGCCGAAGAGGACAAAGTCGTCCTCTTTAACGAGGTCCGCCGCATTATGGCGCAGGTCATCCCCATCCACCGGGAACTCCAGGAGAAGGGCCAGATAGAGGTCACCACGACCCCCTACGCGCACCCCATCCTGCCCCTCATCTACGACACGAACCTGGCCCTGGTGGGCAACCCCGGTGCCGAGATGCCCCAACGCTTCTCCTACCCCAACGACGCCATTGTCCACCTGCAGCGCAGCGTGGAAATCTACCAGGCCCACTTCGGGCGGAAACCCCGGGGCCTCTGGCCCAGCGAGGGCGCTGTCGCTCAGGAGATTGTCCCCCTGGTGGCCAAGGCCGGATACGGGTGGATGGCCACCGGCGAGCCCGTCCTGGCCCAGTCCCTGGGCATCGGCGACTTCACCCGCGACTTCAAAGAGACCGTCCAGGAAGCCGACGCGCTCTACCGCCCCTACTACGTCGGCAAGGGCAACCAGCGCGTCGCCGTCTTCTTCCGGGACTGGAACCTCTCGGACAAAATCGGGTTTACCTACTCCGGCATGCCCGGCGAGAAGGCCGCGCAGGACCTGATCAACCGGCTGGAGAACATCCGCGCCCGTCTGAAAGAAGAGGGCGCGCCTGGCCCCCACATCGTCAGCATCATCCTGGACGGCGAAAACGCCTGGGAATACTACGACAACGACGGCAAAGAGTTCCTCAACACCCTCTACCGTCTCCTCTCGGAGAGCCAGACCATTAAGACGGTAACACCGTCCGAGTACCTGGCGATGTTCCCCGACCAGCGGACGCTGGAAAAACTCTTCCCTGGCGCCTGGTTCAGCGCCAACTACGACACCTGGATCGGCGAACCGGAGGAGCGGCAGGCCTGGAACTACCTGGTCCAGACCCGTTACGACCTCTCCAAGTACGACATCTCCAAGACCCGTAGCGCTCCGCCGGAGGCACTCGCTCAGGCTTTAGACTACATGTACCTGGCCGAGGGCTCGGACTGGTTCTGGTGGTACGGCGCGGACCAGGACTCCGGGCAGGACGAATACTTTGACGAGGGCTTCCGGGCCCTGCTGCGGAAGGTGTACGAGTCGCTCGGGGAGCCGGTGCCGGCCTTCGTGAATGTCCCCATCATCCCCAGGAAGCCGGTCCGGGCCGACCAGGAGGTCCAGGGTCTCCTGTCGCCTGTGGTGGACGGCCGCGTGGGGCCGGACGAGTGGGCGGGCGTCGCCCTCTTCGTCAGCGGCGCCCAGGCCGCCGGCGCCGACATGGCCTACGCCTTTGACGCCCGCAACCTCTACGTCCGGGTGACCTTCCGACAACCCCTGCCGACGGGCGCGCGCATCGGGATATACATCGTCTCCCCGCGCGCGGCGGAGGTCTCCCCCTTCGCCCGCGCGGCCGAGGGCGAGGAGGCGCGGCTCACCGGCATCGCCGCCACCCACCTCTTTGAGTGGGACGGCCAGGCCCTGACGGCCTACCGGCCCGTCAAATCCCAGTGGCAGGCCGCTGGAGCGGTCGGAGAGGCCGCCATGGGCGCCGACGCCTTTGAGGCGGCCATCCCCTGGGAAGCCCTGGGCGACCTGGAGGCCGGCGACGACCTGCGGCTGGTGGTCATGGTCTCCCCAACGGGCCTGAGCCTCCCGGTGGGCGGGCCCGCGCAGGTCGTCCTCCCCGACCTGGGCCGCTACACCACCGTCCTGACGGTAGAGGACCCGGAGGGCGACGACCACGGCCCCGGCACCTACACCTACCCCACGGACGGCGTCTTCAAACCTCAGGTCTTTGACCTGAAGTCCTTCACCGTCGCCTACGACGAGAAGAGCCTGGTCTTCAAGTTCGCCTTCTACGGCCCCATCCCCAACCCGTGGGGTTCGCCCAACAACCTGGCCCTCCAGACGCTGGACGTCTACGTGGATAAAGACCCCGGCGCCGGGACGGGCGCGCGGCTCCTCCTGCCGGGCCGCAACGCCGCGCTGGAGGCGGGCAACGGCTGGGATGTGGCCGTCTGGGCGGAGGGTTGGACGCCGCAGATTCTGGCCCCCGACCCGCAGAGCGGCGCGCCGAAGCAGGTAACGGGCGTCTCCTTCAAGGTCATCGTGGACCCGGCCGCGCAGACGGTAACCCTGCGGGTGCCCCGGAGCGCCTTCGGTGAGGGCGACCCGGCCGCGTGGGGCTACGTGGCGGTGGTGCTCAGCCAGGAGGGCTTCCCCTCCACGGGCGTCTGGCGGGTGCGGGACGTGCTGGCGCAGGCCCAGCAGTGGCGCTTCGGCGGCGGCCCGGACGACGTCAACCACACCCGCATCATAGACCTGGCCTGGGCGGGCGCGCCGACTCAGGAGGACATCCTCTCCCGCTACCCTGCCAGCAAGGCAGACATCGCCACCCTGGGCCCGGACGACTTCCCGCAGATACCGCTTCTGCGGGCCCGATAAACGACCGACTCCGGCATCCGCCTTTTCAGGCGATACAATCTGTGCTGGCTTTGTTTCTTCTCTGCTGTAAACGTTCATAAGGTAAAATGGTTCGCGTTCTCTTTAAGTCTACCAAGCCTTTGCGGAAGGTTCACCGGCATCTGGGATATGTGGTCATTGTTGGAATGTTACTGACCGGCGTGTATGTCCTGGTGAGTGGCTTGCTGGCTCATCTTTTTGGTTTCCCCCAGTTCCTTCTCCACCGCTGGGCCGGATATGCCTGTGCCGCACTGGTTGTTCTCCATCTGGTTCTGAACCGGAAGCGGATCCGGAAATATCTGCTTTCGCTACGGAGGCCCGCGGAGGCTGCCGCGCCCTCAGCGACTCCTGTACTCTCAGCCCAGCCCGTGCCCCAGGTCCGGCCCGGCCTGGGCCGACGGGCACTTCTTGTTGGGGCCCTGGCTGGACTGGGTGGTTTTTTGGCCGGGCGCCTCCTCCCGGGTACCCGGTCCCCTACCGAAGAGGACCTGGGCCAGCAGTACCATCGCTGGAGCATGCCCGGTGGCTCTGGGTTGGCAGGCCTGCGCTTGGATTGGGGCCCGCGCCCGCCTGCTCTCAAGACCTATCCCCAGTCTCCCCGGGTTTCCCTGCCCGCGCCCCATCCGCCCAAAGTGGAAATGTGGCAGGTGATTGCGGCTCGTCGCTCGCGCCGGGAGTACCTTCCCGGGCTCCTCTCGCTGGAGGACCTCTCCGCTCTCCTCTACGCGGCCCAGGGGGTCACCGAACCCCGGTGGGGCTTTCGGGCCGCGCCCTCCGCTGGTGCCCTGTACCCCATAGAGACCTACGTCGCCATCCACGCCGTGGAAGGCCTGGAGCCGGGCCTCTATCACTACGCCGTCGCTGACCACGCCCTGGAGCAGATTCGGTTGGGAGATCTGCGCGCCCCTCTGGTCGCCGCCGGGATCGGGCAGGAGATGTTAGGGACGGCTCAGGTCTGCTTCATTCTGACTGCCGTCTTTCAGCGCACCCGCTGGCGCTACCGGGAGCGGGCCTACCGCTATATCCTGTTGGAGGCCGGCCACATTGGGCAAAACATCTACCTGGCGGCGACCGGGCTGGGGCTGGGAGCCTGCGCAGTGGGTGCCTTTCTGGACGCGCAGGTCAACGACCTGATAGGGGTGGACGGCTCTGAGGAGGCGGTTCTTTATCTGCTGACAGTGGGTAAGGTGGCAGCGTAGCGTCGTTGTGGAACGTCGCGTTCCGTGCCGCACTACAGACGGATGTGCCTATGCGGTTTCCCCTTCTGACTCTCGGCTTCACCACTACCGTTGCCCAGGTCCTGTTGGTGCGGGAACTGGTCGCCGTCTTCTACGGCAACGAACTGGTCCTGGGTCTAATTCTGGCCGCCTGGCTGGCCTGGGGAGCCCTGGGTGCCGGGCTGGCGGGCCGCTGGTCTTCGTGTAGTCATAAAATCCGGAAACCCATGCTGGCCGGAGGGCTGGCCCTGCTGGGCCTGCTGCCCACCTTCCAGATGCTGCTGGTCCGCGCCGTGCGGGGGCTCCTGCGGGTCCCGCCTGGTGCCCTGGTGGAATTCGGGCCGATGGTGGGAACAGTGGCCCTGACCGTGGCGCCGGTCTGCTTGCTGGGAGGAGCCCTCTTCCCGCTCCTGGCCCGACGCCTGGCTGAAACGGGCCACCTGGCCGGGCAGGCCTACCTTTGGGAGTGCGCTGGGGCCGCCGTTGGGGGCATCCTCTTCAGTTTCGTCTTCATCCGCTACCTGGACCCCTTTCAGACCGCCGCGCTGATCCTGACCGCGAGTCTGGCGGCTGCAGGTTCGGTCCTGGCCATCGCGGACTTCCGACTCCGGGCAGTCTCCCTCCTGTTTCCTACAGGTTGCTTCCTGGTTTTAGGGTTTTCTCTGCTGACGGCCCCTCTTCTCCATCGTTCCACCCTTCGCTGGCAGTGGTCAGACCTGATCTTTGCCGCCGATTCCCCCTACGGGCGCCTCGTCGTCCAGGCCCGGGAGAGCCAGCGCGTCTTCTACGAGAACGGCATCCTGATGTTTGAGACCCAGGGAACACGGCCCGAGGAAGTGGTCCATCCGCCGCTTCTGGCTCACCCGGACCCCCGGGAAGTCCTCCTTATCGGCGGCGCGGCAGCGGGCAACCTGCGGGAGATCCTCCGCCATCCGGTGGCCCACGTAACAGTGGTGGAATCCGACCCGCTGCTCCTGCAGGCAGCCCGTCTCCACCTCCCGCCCGAAGAGGCCGCCGTCCTGGACGACCCCCGGGTGACCGTCGTCCTGGCCGATGGCCGCCGGTTTGTCCGGACAGCCCGCCAGACATTTGACGTGGTCATCCTGGACCTGCCGGAGCCGTCTACCGGTGCGCTGAACCGGTTCTATACGGAAGAATTCTTCCAGGAAGTTCAGGCCCGCCTGAATCCGGGCGGCCTTCTGGCGCTGGGGCTTCCGGCGGCGGAGAACTACTGGAGCCCGGAACTGTCCCGCCGGAACGGGAGCGTCTACCATACCCTGCGCGCGGTCTTTCCTCACGTGCTGGTGTTGCCTGGGGACACCATTTACTTCCTGGCCTCGGCCGACCCTCTGGAGGCCGACCCCGACCGGTGGGGAGAGCGGCTGACCGAACGAGGCATTCCCACCCGCTGGATGACGGCCGCGTATATCCGCTACCTCTTCACTACCGACCGTTTCGCTCAAGTGCAAGGGACGTTGGAGAGGATGGCCAGAGTGCGCCTCAATCGGGACCTGACGCCCATCTGCTACTACTACGACCTGGCCCTGTGGCTTTCCCGCTTCACCCCGCGCCTGCGCGGTTTCTTTGAACGGACAGACCTCCTGCGACTGGGCTGGGTTGCCCTGGCGCTGGCCCTTCCGGTGGGGCTATCGTGCCTACGGCGGCGGTGGGCGATCCCTATTGCTGTGGGTGGCGCGGGACTGGCGGGGATGATGCTGGAAATGGTGATTCTGCTGGCCTTCCAGGTCCGTTATGGTTCTCTCTACGCGCAGGTTAGCCTACTGGTCGCGGCCTACATGGTCGGGATGGTGGTGGGGAGCCAGTGGGGTTCCTCTCGCCGGTGGGGGACTCGGCAATACCGCCGGACACTGTTGGCCCTGATGGGTACGTTGGCTCTGGGCGCGGCCATCCTGCCGTTTTTGCTGCGATGGCCCCTTCCGTTGCCCGTTTTCCCGCTGCTGGCCCTGCTGACCGGTGGGTGGGGTGGGGTGGTTTTCCCCTTGGCCCTCCAGGCCGAAGGGGGGGACGTGGGCTGGGCCGCTGGTCGCCTCTACGGGGCCGACCTGGCCGGAGGATGTCTGGGAGCGCTCCTGGGTGGAACCGTCTTTATCCCCCTCCTGGGCATTCCCCAGACCTGTGGGGTCGTCGCACTGGTGGGTCTGGCCAGTGGCTTGGCTCTTTTGGGAGCAGCGGGCTGGGAACCTCCGAACGGAGGCCTATGATCCCAGAATGCTAAGAGCCTATCTGAAAATTCAGATTCTCTGCGAGCCTGTGGCGCTGTAGTGCAGGCTGCTGGCCTGTAGCGCGTTGTGCAGGCTAACCGCCCGCGCCCCAGGTAGCGCTGCCCGGCCTGTAGCGCAGGCTGCTGGCCTGCCACATACAGGCTCAAAGCCCGGGCTACGCGACTTTTACATACCCTAATGTCCCAGATACCGAAAAACAACTTCGCGCGGCACCCGCGTCAGGCGATATCCTCCAAATCGCCCCAGCCACTCCCACACCTGATCTCGCAGGGCTCGCATCCGAGGATTACGGGCCTTCCAATTGCCTCGCACCTGGGCAATCACCAGTGCGGAATCGCCTCCGACTTCCAGCGTGAATGCTGATAGGTCCTGCCCCTTGCTCTGCAGTCGTTCTGCCAGGTCCTCCAGAGCAGCCAGCAGGGTGTGGTATTCCGCTTCGTTGCTGGTCATCTGGCGCCCGAAATCCAGCCGGACTGTCTCCCCGCGCCCATCTGGAAACCGGAGATAGTAACTCCCGTAGCCTGGGCCGGGATTCCCCCGGCTCCCGCCGTCAAAGAGAATCTGGATCACAGGGGGAGGCGTAGGATTCGTCTGACCGGCGTTGGCGGGTCGCTGTTGGGAAAGCTGTCCCAGCCTGTCAGGAAACATCGGAGTAGGTCCAGAAGCGGTTCACAAAGAAATTCCAGAACAGTACGACCCCAGTAGCAATGGCCTTTGCCAGATTGTAGCCCAGTTTGTAAAGGAGTTCCGGAGTCGGGTGGAAAGCCAGGAAACGGGCAATCGTCCCTACCAGTGAGACACAGGGGTAACGCAAAAGGACCAGGATACCTGTGTTGATGCCCCATCCGGCGATGTTCACAATGAAGAACTGGAGCAATTGGGTGCGGATCGGTTTAGAGCGGGAGTCCGGGTATATCCAGTAGCGGTTCCAGGTGAAGTTGCTCAGAACAGCCGCGGTGAAGGAGCAGGTGTTGGCCAGGATGATCGGGAGTCCGATCGCCATGTGGAGGAAATAAAGGATGCCGAAGTCTACCACCGCGCCGATGGTCCCGACAACGGAGAACTTCAGGAAGCGAACGACCTCTTTCCGGTTCGTCCGGAAGAAGAGGCGGGTTCGGGTAACGATAACCGCGGGCAATATGCTCACCTGAAATACTTTCCCACAATAGGAGCCAGGTCCCGTTTCAGGCTCTCGGGGACCAGGTCAGGCTGGGTGATCAGCGCGGTGGAGAGGGTAGAACCGCACTCGCAGGTCCGTTCGGCAACGGCCAGGCGCGGGACCAGGATGCGGATGGCCTGTTGAGCCAGTTGGGCATTGGCCGCCAGCGTCGCCAGCAGCATCTCCACGTTCACCGGCTCCTCGGTTTCGTGCCAGACATCGTAGTCGGTAACGTGGGCCATCACCGCGTAGCACATTTCTGCCTCCCGCGCCAGGAATGCCTCCGGGCTGGTGGTCATCCCGATGATGTCCATCCCCCAGGCACGGTAGGTGAAACTTTCTCCTCGGGTAGAGAACCGGGGCCCCTCAATCGTGATGAACCGTCCCCCCCGGTGGACTTTACCCCCGGCCTTCTCCACCGCCTCGGCCAGTAGGGCCGAAAGGCACGAACAGAAGGGGTCAGCAACGCCAATATGGGCCACCAGCCCGTTACCGAAGAAGGTGGATACCCGCTTTTTGGTGAAGTCAAACAACTGATCGGGAATGACGATCTCGCCCGGGTGGATGTGCTCCCGCAGGGAACCGCAGGCGGAGATCGAAATAACCTGCTCCACTCCCAGTGTCTTGAGGGCATAGATGTTGGCCCGGTAATTGACCTCAGTCGGCATGATCCGGTGGCCCCGTCCATGGCGGGCCAGGAAGGCCACTCGCACTCCCTCTACGCTCCCGATGACGATAACGTCCGATGGATCGCCAAAGGGAGTGGGGATATGCCGTTCCTCCACATCGCTCAACCCTTCCATTTGATAGAGACCGGAACCGCCGATGACACCGATGCGAATGGGTTCCATCCGTTCCTCCTTGTGGTCAATAGGGTGTGGGGTGGCCATTTCGCTGACAGGGAGATATTCTACCCGAGAAGAGTCCGAGTGTCAAAAGTGCGTTGGCCCCATGGGCGGCTGCCGGTGCGGCGATCATCCACAGAGCGAAGGGCCGATCGGATAGGATTGTTGGCCTGAAGGCTCAAAGAAAGAAAACAAGGGCCCATCCCTCGTGGGCCCTTGTGCCCCGTTGCTCATTAAAGGGATCACCCATCACAGCGATGGACCGCCCGGTCTGGTGTAACGAAGGCTGGGAGTTCCATCGCCACCTTCCTCCAGTTCGGTCAGTACCCCCGCCGCGACTCGAACGCGGGCCACCGGCTCCGGAGGCCGGTGCTCTATCCTGCTGAGCTACGGGGGCCTCTGGCCCTTTTATACCACATGTTGCCCTTCCGCGCAAGTGGGTCAATGGGGATTGGACGGTGTGTCCATTACACTCCTGGTCATTCCTCTGGCGGGTCGTCGCTCCCCGATGATGCGCCCGTCCCGCATCAGCAGAATCCGGTCGGCGCGGCGGGCTACCGACGGGTCGTGAGTGACGATGAGGATCGTTGTTCCCAGGTCCCGGTTCAACTCCCGCATCAACGCGACGACCTCCGCCCCGCTCCGAGAATCCAGGTTCCCCGTCGGCTCGTCGGCCAGAATCAGGGCCGGGCGGTTCGCCAGCGCGCGGGCGATGGCCACTCGCTGCCGTTCCCCGCCGGACAACTGGTTGGGCAGGTGGTTCATCCGGTCGCGCAGGCCCACCCGTTCCAGCAACTCCTCCGCCCGCCGTCGGCGCTCCCGGCGGCTGATGGGCTGACCCATCATCGGTACCTCCACGTTCTCCCGCGCCGTCAGCGTGGGGATCAGGTTATGCAACTGGAAGACGAAGCCCACCGTCCGGGCGCGGAAGGTATCCGGGTCCCGAATCCGGGCCAGATTCTGCCCGTCTACCCAGACCTCCCCGCTCGTGGGCCGGTCCAGCGCGCCGAGGATGTGGAGCAGGGTGGACTTCCCGGAGCCGGAAGGCCCCATCACGGCGATGAACTCTCCCCGGGCCACTGCCATCGTCAGTCCGTCCAGCGCCCGGACCTCCGCGCCGTCTCCATAAACCTTCACCAGGTCCCGCGCAACAACAATTGCCTCCCTCTCCATAATCCCCTCACGCTTCACGTTTCACTTTTCAATATCTACAAACGCCGTCATTCCCCAGCGCAGGGCCGGGTCTGCCTCCTCCAGCGCGATGATGGCGGTGTAGCGCACCCCGCCGGTCCCCGGCTCCGCCATCGGGTAGACGCGGACGATATGGCCCGCAAAGGCCCGTTCCGGCACCGCGTCAAAGGTGACGGTTACCTTCTGGCCCACCTGTACCCGTGCCACGTCCACTTCGTCCAGGTCGGTGGTCTCTACCTGCAGTGCGGTCAGGTCGCCCAGGGTTACCAGCGGCTGACCGGGGGTAACCAGTTCCCCGGCCCGGACGTGGACCCGCCCGACGGTGCCCGCGAAGGGAGCGCGGATTTCGCAACGGCTCAGCGCCAGCCGCGCCGCCTCCAGCGCGGCACGGGCGCGCGCCACTTCTGCCTCGGCGATGGCGATTTCTTCCGGCCTGGCCCCGGCCTCCAGCCGGGCCAGCCGGGCCTGGGCCTGCTGCAGTTGCGCGCGGGCGGCCGCCACGTCGGCGGAGGACGGGCTCAGCAGCGCGTCCAGCCGGGCTTTGGCGACGTTGTAGGCTCCGGTGGCCTGCTCCAGTTGCAGCGCTTCCGGTCGGGCGCCGATGGCCGGGTCCCACTTCACCGCGTCGTAGGCCGACTGGGCCCGCCGCAGATGGACCTCCGCCTGGGCCAGTTCCGCCCGCGCCGCCGCCACCAGCGCCGGGTCGGGCCGGAGCAGTTTCTGCAGCGCGGCCTGGGCCATCGCCACAGCCGCTTTTGCCTCCTCCAGTTCCTCCGGGCGCGGGCCGGCCTTCAGTTCGTCCAGACGGGCCTGCGCTGCCGTCAGCGCCGCCTCTGCCTGTTGCACCGCCAGTTGGGCGTCGGCGGGGTCCAGCCGGACCAGCACATCTCCGGCCTTCACCTCGTCGCCCGGCGCGGCCCGGACCTCCAGCACCACCCCGCCGGTCTGGGCGCTCAGGGTGGCCCACACCGCCGGAACCACCTTGCCGCTGACGGAGATGACCGACCCGGCCTCCGTCGCCGCCTCCGGTACTGGTGTCGGCGTGGCCTGACCGCAGGCCGAAAGGAGCAAAACCCCCAGAGCCAGAGCAATAGCCGGTATCCTGCGCATTGTCAACCTCCAAAATTCACGTTTCACGGATCACGTCGCAAGTCGCAGGTCGCAAGTCGCATTTTGTCATTTTGTCATTCTGTCATTTTGTCATTTTGTCATTTTGTCATTTTGTCATTCTGTCATTCTGTCATTCTGTCATTCTGTCATTCTGTCATTCATACCTCAGCGCTTCCGCCGGACGCATCCGGGTAGCCCGCCAGGCCGGGTAGAGGCCGCCCAGCGCGCCCGCCACCAGCGAGACGACCGCCGCCTGCAGGAAGATCGTCGGTTTGAAAAGCGGTGTGAAGGCCTGGGCAATCCCCGGCATCCGGGCCACTCCCGCTGCCAGAAGGACACCCAGGGCCGTCCCGCACAGGCCCCCCAGAATGCCCAGGAGGAGGGACTCCCGCAGAATCATCCCCAGCACCCGGCGACGCCGCCACCCCAGCGCCCGCAGGACGCCGATCTCCCGCGTCCGCTCCAGCACGCTCATCAGCATGGTGTTGAGCATCCCCACCGCGCCGATGAAGACCGCCAGAAAGGAAATCTGGCCCACCATCTGCTGCATCACCCGCAGGTCGCTGACCACCTGCTCGGCCTCGGTGGTGAGGGCAAAGTCCACCCCTGGGAACGCCGCCTTCATCCGGTCTCGTACCGATGCCGCCTCCTGCGGTCGTTTCAGTTTGATGTAGTATATCTGGACCTGTCGCGGTTTGCCGGTGAGCACCTGGGCCTCCCGCAGGCTGACCACCGCGCCGATGTCCTCGTAGGCGACGCCCGTCTCGTAGATGCCGACGACGCGGAAGGTGGACTCCTGCAGACGGAGCGTGTCCCCCACCTTCAGGCCCATCTGCTCCGCCGCGCGCCGCCCGACCAGAATCTGGCGCGGCCCTGTGAGAGGACTGCCCTCCACGATACGGAAATGGCCCATCACGAAACTGCGCGGGTGGTAGCCGGAGAGGAGAAACATGGGCATCTTCTCGGTGCTGAGCGCGGCGAAAATGACCCCCGCCACCGCCTCCACTTCGGGCATCGCGGCGAGCCGGGACCCCACCCGTTCGTCTATCGCGCTGAAATCGCTATCCACGTTGGCCTGCATGGCGATCAGGTCCACCTGGCTATCCCGCCAGATTTGGGAGAACATCGCGTACATCCCCTCGGCCATACCGCCCAGCGCGACCACGGCGGCGATGCCGATCGCGATGCCCAGCGTGGTCAGCGCGGTGCGCGTCCGGCGGCGGAGGAGATTCCGGAGCGGCATCCCGCCGGGCAGCGGGCGGGAGACGCGGCCGCCCGCGCCCCCTTCGTAGCGCATCGCCTCCACGGGCTGGAGACGGCTGGCCCACCATGCCGGGTACGCGCCGCCCACCAATCCCAGTACCCCCACCGTGACCAGCGCGCGGAAGAAAATCTCCGGCGTGAATTGATTGCCCCACGCGCCGATCCAGCCTCCGGCCCGGCGGGCCAGGAGGGCCGCCGCCACGCCCAGGGCGATGCCGGCCAGCCCGCCCAGCAGGGAGAGAGCCAGCGACTCCTGCAGGACCATCGCCACCACCCGGCGGCGGCGCCAGCCCAGCGCGCGCAGCACCCCGATTTCCGTTGTCCGTTCAAAGACGGACATAAAGAGCGTGTTGGTCATCCCCACCCCGCCGATGACGACCGCCAGCCCGGCAACGGCCATCGCCATCGCATCCACCACGCGCACCATGTACTCCTGGTCGGCGAACCCCACCGTGGTGATGACCGATAGGTCCGGGAACCGACGGGCCATCCGGGCGCGAAACGCGTCGGCCATGGCCGGATCGCGCAGTTTGACATAGAGGAGAGTTACCCGGCGCGGCTGGACGGTCAGCGTCTGGGCGTCCTCCAGAGAGACGACGGCGGCCGAGTCCTCAAAATTGCTTCCTGTCTCGTAGAGGCCGACGATGCGAAACGGAATCTCACCTATATGGAGGAGGTCCCCCACCTTCCGGTGGAGTCGTTCGGCGGCCTGGCGGCCCAGCAGAAGGGGCCGCCCTCGCCGCACCGAGGCCTGATCCAGCCGCTCTCCCTCTATGACGCGAAACCGGCGAATGGAGAAGCCCTGAGGGTCCAGCCCAAAGCAGAAAAGATAGGAGCCATCGTCCAGAATGGTGTTGGCAAAGACCAGGCCGTCCACTGCGGCGACCTCCGGCATGGCCTGCAACTCATCGGCGACGGCCTGGTCTATGCTGCCCAGGATGGCCGTGAGGGCGCCCGCCTGCGTCACGATGAAGTCGGCCTCCGAGCCGCGCGTCATAGACGCGAAGCCCTGCCGCAGGCCGCCCGCCACCGCCCCCAGCGCGACGATGGCCGCCACCCCGATGGCAATCCCCAACAGGGTGAGTGCCGTCCGTCCTCTGCGCCGGAACAGATTCCTCAATACCATATTCCCTACTCCGTACTCCCGACATGGCTCTCCATCGCTCGCGCGAAGAGTTCCCTGTCCTCCTCGCGGATGATATCCCCCGCCCGTTCTCCCAGGCAGGCCAGAATCTGCGGGAGATACGGGTCGGTGCGGAGGTGGTGTTCGGCGATGAAGACCAGAAGCGGGCTGCTGGTCCAGGAAGCCCGCGCCCGAAAGTCGCCCAGTTGCTCGCCGATGAGGACTTCCTTCTCATCAATGACCAGAATCAGCCAGAAGCCCTCCACCCGCTCCTGTGCCTCTTCGGACACCGGAGCGATGACCACCTGACCGCCGGGCAGGTCCAAGGGCTCCGGTGAATAGACCACCACCCGGACGCCCTTCCGAACAGCCTCCAGGAGGGCAGGGCGAAGTTGAGGGAAAGTGGCCGGCGTGAGGGAGAGATAAATCTCCCGCCCGGCCTGGCGGATCATCTCCTCGGCTTTGGCGGTGATGTTCTCCCGCCCCTCTATGTTCCAGACGTACTCCAGGTCGGGCGTGGTGGTGAGAGAAGAAAGGTCCTGCTGGAGGGCCGTAATCAGAGCCTTGTGCTCCCGGTGGAGTTGATCCAGAAACTCCTCCGGCGGGACCGGCGCATATCGGATCACCCCTTCCTGTCGGAGACTCATTGCCGCCCCTCGCGCGATCAGTTTGCCCACCACCTCGTAAATCATGGAGCGGGGGACGCCGGAGAGTTTGGAGAGTTGGTAGCCGGTGACCGGGTTCTCCCGCAGCAGGGCGACGTAGGCTTTGGCTTCGTACTCTGAAAAGCCCAGCGCCATCAGTTTCTCTATGGGATCATCATCCATTGCCTGCTCCTTTACATACCCGGCGCATGATAGTAGTTAGGATTATAACTACGATAATCATATCACCCATTTGGGAGTTTGTCAAGAGCCTGCTCATGTCCTGAGGGCTTTTCATGTTATTCTAACGTTTCCGCTCGCTCGCCGCCGAAGGCGAGCGGAGGGCCACGCCGAGGGCTCACCCGAGGTGAGGGGAAGGGGATGGTGGTGGGGTGAGGGAGAGGAACCGTCAATAGTCCCAATTATGTTTCCAATGGCTGTTCGCTCCTGGTGGAGAGGGCATTCGTTACATTTGAAAAGCCCTGCATGTCCCCTTGACATGTTGCCCGCTTCCACCTATAATACCGGCGTCCAGGTGGACAACCATTTTAGCAGGAAGGAGCCCGTATGCCACCAGTTCCCAAACGAAAAACCTCCAAAGGGCGACGGGATCGGCGGCGCAGTCATCTGGCGCTGACCCTGCCCTCCCTGCTCTTCTGCCCGAAGTGCAGGGAACCGGTGTTGCCCTACCATGCCTGCCCCAACTGTGGCCACTATCGGGGACGTCAGGTGTTCACCCCGAAGGAGAAATCCTGAGCGGGCCAGAGTGCTGCACCTGACTATGGAGTGATCCGGGTGCGGGTTGTTTGCCCAATGCGGTTTCCGTTGGGGATCGGGAAAAATGGCCGACCGGCCTGCAGGGACGGGCTAACAACCGGCGCTATGCCGCTTTTGGTATTTTTCTGATATACGCTAACAGCCTGTGCACACAAGAAGGCGGGCGCCGTTGGCGGTGAGCCTGTGTCCGTAGGGGAGTGCATGAGTCGGTGCTGAGGGAAGTGGCGTTTCCCTTTTCAGCGGCCGGTGTTTCTATTTTCAGGATGAACGGTCCGTTGGCTTTCCAGTTTCCTGGTCAGGGCTCCCAGCAGGTGGGGATGGGCAAAGCACTGGCAGAACGGTTCCCCGTTGCTGCCCGGGTCTTTGCCCGCGCCGACGAGGTGCTGGGCTTTCCCCTTTCCCGCCTCTGCTTTGAGGGGCCGGCAGAAACCCTGAACGATACCCTGAACACTCAGCCAGCGATTCTGGCCACCAGTGTTGCGGCGCTGCGGGTGCTGGAGGAACAAGGAGAAGAACCGGCCTATGTCGCCGGGCACAGTTTGGGGGAATTTACGGCCTTGGTGGCGGCCGACGCGCTGGACTTTGAGGAAGCCCTGCTGCTGGTACGGGAACGGGGACGGTTGATGAAAGAAGCTGGTGCTCGCCGACCCGGTGGTATGGCCGCCGTCCTGGGGCTGGATACCGAAACGGTCGCAGCCATCTGTGAGCAGGTCTGCCAGGAGACCGGTGGCTATGTCGGGATCGCCAATGACAACTGTCCTGGTCAGGTGGTCATCTCCGGGGATGAGAGGGCACTGGTTGCCGGGATGGAGGCTATGCAGGCCGCCGGGGCCCGACGGGTGGTCCGGTTGGCCGTGAGTATCGCTGCCCATTCCCCGTTGATGGCCGAGGCCGCCGCTGCGTTCCGGCAGGCTCTGGAAAACGTCCCCCTCCGGCGGCCCAGGATTCCTTTTGTCTCCAACGCCACCGCGGCTGAAATGGCTGAGCCCGAGTCCATCCGGGAGGCCCTGGCCCGTCAGTTGACCGCTCCGGTCCGCTGGCGGGGTTCCGTGCAGTACATGATCCGTCGGGGCATTGCTTGCTTTGTGGAGGTGGGCCCGGGAGATGTCCTTACGGGTCTCCTGCGCCGGATTGACGCCTCCGTTCACGGCCTGACAACGGCCCAATTCCTGGAATGGGCGTAGGAGGAGGGAATGAATCAGCGGCTGAGTGGAAAAGTTGCTGTGGTGACCGGGGCCTCCCGGGGTATTGGGCGGGCCATCGCGATGGAATTGGCCCGCCGGGGCGCGCGGGTCGTCGTCAATTACCATCAAAGCGCGGCGGCTGCGGAGGAAGTCGTCGCGGCTATTCGCGCAGGGGGTGGAGAGGCCGTCGCGGTCCAGGCCGATGTCTCGGACGCGTCCCAGGCCCAGGCCCTTATTCAGGCGGCCCTGGATACATACGGGCGGATTGACATCTTGGTGAATAACGCCGGGATCACCCGGGACCGTCTCATTCTGATGATGAGCCCGGAGGACTGGGAAACAGTGCTGCGGGTGGACCTGACCAGTGTATTCCACACTTGCAGGGCTGCCGCTCGCCCGATGGTCCGTCAGCGCTATGGCCGTATTATCAACATTTCTTCGGTCGTCGGCATTGCCGGGCAGGGTGGGCAGACTAACTACGCCGCTGCCAAAGCGGGCATCATCGGTTTCACCAAAAGTCTGGCCAAAGAACTGGGCCCGCGCGGGATTACGGTCAACGTCGTGGCGCCGGGATTCATCCCCACCGACCTGACCGCCGACCTGCCCGAAGAGATCCGGCAGGAGGCCATCCGACGAACGCCGCTGGGGCGGTTCGGGAGTCCGGAAGAGGTCGCATATGCAGTGGCCTTCCTGGCCTCCGACGAAGCGTCCTTTATCACTGGCGCTGTCCTGCCTGTAGATGGCGGGCTGGTCATGTCCGGGTGACCCGGGCGGCGAACCACGGGAGGCATATTGTGGAAGAAATTCCTGCTCTCGGTCGGATCACTGTGGACCCGGAGGTGCTGGAGACGATTGCCCGCCTGACAGCGCTGGCGGTTCCGGGTGTGGTTCGTATCGCCCCGGCCCCCAGGTCCTGGCTCCTGGGAGGGAAAGAAGGCGTGCGCGTTACCCTCCAGGATGGGTCCGTGGTAGTGGACCTCTACCTGGTGGTAGAACCTGGCTATAATATGTTAGTCCTGGGCCGACAAGTCCAGGCGGAAGTTACCCGGGCTATCCAGGACATGGTCGGTCTGGATGTGGAGGCGGTGAACGTATACATTGAGGACGTGGCTCCCGCGTCCCGCTAAGAGCACGTCTGAACATCCACCCCCCGGAGATTGTTGGGGCGTAACACAAGGCGCCAGGCCTGTACCGTAGCGCAGACTCATAGGCTGCCCGGCCTGTGCGGTCGCAGCGCAGACTGCTGTAGCAAAGGCCGTCTGGCCTGTACTGGTGTAGCGCAGACTGCTGTCGCATAGGCCGCCAGGCCCGTGATACACTGCCGAATGTCTTAAAAGCCCGTTCTGTTGAGCGAACCAACTGCATTGCGCCCTTATACAGCAGGTGGGAAGCCGCCTGCCCGATTGCCGGGCAGGACTGGTCCTGTGGGTTCTCAGGGAGGATCGGTGAAGGCTCGCCGGCTCGCGCGTGCCGTTGCTCTGCAGGCTCTTTACGAAATTGATTCCGTCCATCACCCTCCAGAGCAGGTTCTTCAGCACCGCCTGGAAGAAATTCCTCTGCCGGAGGCGGCGGCAGAGTTTGCCCGCTGCCTGGTCTACGGAGTTCTCCAGCACCGGGCGGTCCTGGATGCTTATATCCAGAAACAGGCCCCCGAATGGCCTCTGGAACAGGTTGCCTGCATTGATCGCAATATCCTCCGCATGGCCCTCTACGAATTCGCGGTGGATGGCCGAACACCGGTGAAAGTCGCCATTAACGAAGCAGTGGAACTGGGGAAGATGTTTGGCTCTGATAGTACCCCTCGTTTCGTCAATGGCGTCCTGGGAGCCCTGGTGCCCCTCCGAAAGGAAATCACCCGCCGAATCTGGGGAGATCTCCCTCCTCCCAACCGGTCCAGGCGCCGATGACATCCGCCACAAGGAGCTTTGGATGCCAAAACGGGTCATCATCATGGGCGCCGCCGGGCGTGATTTTCATAACTTCAACGTGTATTTTCGGGACAACTCCGATTACCAGGTCGTCGCATTTACAGCGACCCAGATTCCCAATATTGAAGGTCGTTGCTATCCCCCGGAACTGGCTGGGCCTCTCTATCCCGCAGGGATTCCCATCTACCCAGAGGAAGAGTTGACCGAACTGATTCGCCACCATCAGGTAGATCAGGTGGTATTTGCCTACTCGGATGTCTCCCACGAGTATGTAATGCATCGGGCATCCCAGGCCATTGTTGCCGGGGCTGACTTCTGCCTGATGGGAACTTCCACCACGATGCTGACCAGCCGTAGGCCGGTTGTTGCCGTTTGTGCTGTCCGTACGGGCAGCGGCAAGAGCCAGACCACCCGTCATGTCTGCGATGTTTTACGGCGGATGGGGTATCAAGTCGTCGTGGTCCGTCATCCCATGCCGTACGGCGATCTGGTCGCTCAGGCCGTTCAGCGTTTCGCCACCTATGAGGACCTGGACCGGTATCGCTGTACAATTGAGGAGCGGGAGGAATACGAACCTCATATAGAGCGGGGGGTGGTGGTCTATGCCGGGGTGGACTATGGGCGCATCCTGCAACAGGCTGAGGAGGAGGCGGACATCATCGTTTGGGATGGGGGAAACAACGATCTGCCCTTTTTCCGTCCGGACCTGCATATTGTCGTGGCGGATCCCCACCGGCCCGGGCATGAGGTTCGCTACCATCCTGGGGAGGCCAACCTGCGTGCTGCCGATGTGGTGGTCATCAACAAAGTGGATACAGCAGACCCGGACGGGGTGGCTCAGGTGCGGCGGAACCTCCAGGAGGTGAATCCCCGGGCCCTTGTAGTGGAGGCCGCGTCGCCCATATGGGTGGAGGACCCGGGGGCGATTCGGGGCCGACGGGTGCTGGTGATAGAAGACGGCCCCACATTGACGCACGGCGAAATGGCCTACGGTGCCGGCGTGGTGGCGGCGCGCCGCTTCGGGGCGGCTGAACTGGTGGACCCACGCCCTTATGCAGTTCGCTCCATCGCTGAGACCTTCCAGAAATACCCGCATATCGGGCCACTGTTGCCGGCCATGGGGTATGGTGAAGAACAAATGCGCGACCTGGAGGCAACCATCCATGCTACGCCCTGCGACCTGGTCCTGGCCGCGACACCGGTGGATATTCGCCGCCTGCTGAAGGTGCCGTATCCGGTAGACCGGGTCCGCTAT
This sequence comes from Anaerolineae bacterium, assembly GCA_025060135.1. Taxonomy (GTDB): domain Bacteria; phylum Chloroflexota; class Anaerolineae; order B4-G1; family DUEL01; genus SpSt-77. The sequence goes on from JANXCY010000024.1 coordinate 29,033, forward strand.
GAACTCCAGGTGGTTAGCCAGCCAACCCTGGAAGAGATTCTGGTAGGTCGGTTTGGGGTGTCCAGGGTTCACCAAGGGGATCACTCACAGCGTTCCTGTTAGGCTGATGGTGCCTGAGTGGAGGGGTTGAGAGAAGAAAGGAGCGATATGGGACGGCAGAGGGGTAGGGATCGGCAGTGGTGGCTCTGGGGGCTGGTCCTACTGGCGCTTTTGGCTATTCTGGGCCTGACGGCCCGTGGGGTCTGGCAGCAACTGGCCCGTCTGCAGCGGCTGCAGGCAGTGGAGGCGGAACTCCGGGCCCAGATTCAGTACGAACAGGACCGCCAGCGGCAACTGGAGGAGGAACTCCGGCATGTCTCCTCTCCAGATTATCCGGAGGAATGGGTGCGGCGGTATGGGGGGATGGTCCGGCCCGGGGAGATCCGGCTGATCGTACCGGATGGGGTAGGGCCCACGCCTGCCGGACCGTGAGGGTTGGGTCTGGTCGCGTGCCGGGCCGTGCTGGGAGGATAGAGCAGAGAGGGTGGCTCCCAGCCGGAGGGTGCTTGGTCTGGGTTTCCGTACCGAAAGACGAACCGGACGGCATGGGGGTCTACCCGGTTTGTGGGGAGGGCATCCCAGGGAGCGGGGATGGGGGCGGGGGGGGGGGGGCGCCCGCGCCCCCCCCCCCCCCCCAGATGCGCCCCCCCCAAAAAAAAAAACCACCCCCCACACGGAACACCACCCCCCCCGGGGCACCCCCCCCCCCCCCAACAA
>JANXCY010000024.1:29798-30039 GCA_025060135.1 Anaerolineae bacterium
CTACCCCATCGGCTCAGGACCTCCTCCCCGAGGTCTACTCGCCCATCCCGAAACACCAGAATACCTCGCTCTTTTGCCATCTCCTTGGCCAGTGGAGTGATGTCCCGTTCGGCCACCGTGGGGATGGCCAGATATCCAGCCCGGTGGAGCAACCGCGCTCGGTCTTCTGTGCGCTCCACATCCTCGGAATCTATCACGGCGGAAAATGATGAAATGGCCGAATGAAGTGACCAAGGGGTGC
>JANXCY010000025.1 GCA_025060135.1 Anaerolineae bacterium
GTGCAACAACCGGGCAGAGGTTTCGTCGCCGGGTACCCGCCGTTCCCGCGCGATAAAGGCCAGCCGCTCCAGGTCGCCCTCCTGCACCAGCCGGTCGTACTCCCGCGTCAGTTCCTGAACGGCGCGCTGAGCGTGTGCGGCCCGAATGCAGTCTGTGGCGCCGTAACAGGCCAGCCGCATCAGGCGCATCAGGTCCCGGACGGAGCCGCCGCTGGCCTCTATCAGTTGCCAGACCAGGTTCTCGGATTCAAAGACCCGCTTAATGTCCACCCGCCGGGCAATGACCTCAAAGAGGGCCTTCCGGCCTGGCTCATAGGGCGTCTTTCCGTCCGGTTCAGTGAGTTTGACCATCGGGATAACTAGGGTGGGGTCCGGGAAGGCATCGCCCAGATTGGCGTTGAAGACCAGGGAGATGGGGACCGTGTAGATGACGTGGCTATGGACGCTCTTGAGTTGCTCCGCGTGGGCGACAAAGAGGGCCGAGTGGGTACTCTGCCCGTCGGGAAGTGGGGCGTAGTGCATCTTCTCCAGCCCGTCCACGATGAATACCAGGTCTTTCCACCCCTTCCGGACCAGCCGGACACGGGCATCATCTACCAAGTCGTTAAGCCGTTGAACGAAGACCCGTAGGTTCTGCTCCAGTTGGCGGCGAATCTCCACCCGTCGGGAACTGCCGCTGCGAATCTGCCCAGTGATGGCGGCCAGCATCCGGGCCAGGGCCGGCACCTGGGGACCCACCCCGAAATCGGCCTGCAGGGAACGCTCCACATCCTGCCGCTGCTCCTCGGTCAGGACGATGTCAGCAAACCACTCGTCCAGGTCCTGGCGTAGTCTTCGGGGAATAGGTATTTTTTCTCCCCTCAATGCCTCTTCCAGTTCCTGGGTCAGGGCCACCAGCACGTCCAAGTATGTAAGGTCGCCCAGGTCCAGCAGGGCTTCGGCATCTACATAGACAGCGAAGTACTTTTCCTCCCGAAGGCGGGCCTGGAGTTGTTTCAGTTCGGTGGATTTCCCGCAGCCCCGATGTCCCGTGAACAGAATTTTATCTGGAGAGTCCGGCGCTCGGAGCAAAATGTGGCGGATGCGATCTATCGGATTCGGCTCCCGGCCCACGTAGTACGATTTTAACTGAAGGCCGCTGAGCGGTCTCAAGGGATCAAAAGCCAGATAAGCATCATCTAAATTGGTGGCGACCATCTTTCCTCCTCATGATAAAGACAACGGGCGTCTGTCTCCTCCGGGTCAGCGGGCTGCTGAGCAGGAGAAGGATGTGGGGGCGGTTCGGTGGGGGCATCTCATTTCTCCATCGTCTTCAGCCGTTCTTGAAGGAAGTCGTAGCCGCCTTCCCGCAGGAGGAAGGAGGCGAGGGCGAGGGCCCGGGCCTCGTCGCTCAGGCTGCGCAGTTTCTCCAGGTAGGCCTCCACCTGTTCGGGGGGATGGAGGGCGGAGGCGTGGGCAAAGAGGCGGACTTCCCGCTCCAGTCGCTCCACGGGGAGACGGGTCGCTCTTTCCAGGAGGCGGGTGCGGCCGGAGAGGAGGCCCTGGTTAATCTGCTCCCAGCAGAAGTTCTGAAGACGGCCGTAGAGGTCCGCCAGCGAGAGGGAAACCGCCTCCCCGATTGCCGGGTTGAGAGGCTGAAGGAGGTTGATGCGGGTACGGATCAGAGCCAGTCCCCCCAAGCCTGCCACCAGGGCCAGGAGGTACGGGTTGGCTGAAGGAAAAGCGACCCGGGCCAGGGCGAAGACCAGAAGGGCAAGGGCCCCATTGATCCCCATCAGCAGCCCGCTCCACCCGCTCCGCAGCGCCCGGCGAATGTCGCTCCGGAAGGCCTGGATCACCTCGGTCAGGGCCCAGAGAGCAGCCAGGACGGCCACCAGCAGATAGGGGCCCAGGGTATTAGCAACGTCGCTGATACTCATTAGCCAGCCTGCCCGCAATACGGAACACGGGATACTATGTATTCCGTACAGCGTCCCGTCCCCGCGCGGTCAGGAAGACCATTTCCCACCCCCGCACGGTCTGGATGTCCACCAGCCCCTCCTGTTGCATAGCCCACAGGACCGGGCGGATTTCGTCCGGCAGCGAAAGGGTGGCGGCGGCCAGTTCGGGGAAGAGGGCCGGACCGCGCCGGTGAAGGTTTTCCAGGACCGCCTTCCGGAGACGGGCCGTTTCTTGCTCCCCCTGGCCCGAGGCTTCCTGATCGGTGGTTTGCTCCTCCAGTTGCCCGGCGAGGTCCGTCAGCGTCTGCTGCGCCGCCTTCAGGCTCTCCGCTTCGGGGGAACTTTCCTCCGCGCAGGCAGCCAGTACCTGGCTGAGCCGGCTCAGTTCCCGAGCAATATCGGCCAGAGCCCGGGCCGTCTGGGAAAGGTCCGCCGGATGGATTTTCTGGGTTTCTGTCCTCAACACCGACATGCTGCCCCCTGATGCCGACATCTGAATCCCGATAGCCCTCTCATATTGTACACTGACAATCATCAGAGGACAACTTCCCGGTACACCTCCTCCACCCGGGCCACCATCTGCTCCTGGGTAAACTCCGCCTCCACCCGTGCCCGTCCGGCCTGGCCCATCCGGGCCCGCAGGTCGGGGGCATCCAGCAAGTGGCGGATCGCCGCCGCCAGGGCCCGGGGGTCCTGCGGCGGGACCACCCGACCGGTTACTCCATCCTGCACCACCCAGGAAGTACCCGTCCCTACCTCGGTGGTGATGCAGGGGAGGCCCGAAGCCATCGCCTCCAGCAGGACGGTCCCGAACGCCTCGGCACGGGCATTCGCCGGGAGGACGAAGAGATGGGCCCGATGGTAGATAGCGGGAAGGTCGGCCTCGTCTACTTCCCCCAGGAAGCGGACCCGGTCGGCCAGGCCCCGCCGGGCCGCCTGCGCCGCCCACACTTCCCGCATCGGCCCCTCCCCGACCACGTTCAGGTAGACGCCGGGCAGGTCGGTCAGCGCGTCCACCAGCGTATCCAACCCCTTGTAGTAGCGGAGCCGGCCCACGAAGAGGAGCGTTGGGGGGCCGTCGTAGGGGACGGGCGGCGGAACGAAACGGCGGTGGTCCACCCCCAGCGGCACCACGACACATTTTTCCCGCACCCGCCGCAGCCAGGGGGAACTCTCCACGTAGCGGGGGCTGGTGGCGATGATCCGGTCGGCCCGGGCCAGCACCCGCCGCAGGAGGGGCCCGTAGAGGCGAAGCCATCCCCGCTGGCGGACCACGTCGGAATGATGGGTGATGACGGTGGCCCGGGCCCGGCCTAGGAAGTGATTCGCCACTTCCCCCAGGGGATATGGCGAATGGATGTGGACGACGTCGGGACGGAAACGGGCCAGGAGGAGGGGTTGCGCCAGGCTCAGGGGCATAGAGGCCGCCGTTGCCAGGCGCCCGGCCCGGATCACCTGTACTCCGTTCTCCTCCCGAATAGTCGTACGCCGCCCCGGATCGCAGACCAGAACGATTGCCCGATGGCCAGCCCGGGCCTGAGCCTCTGCCAGGACCCGGATGTGGTTCTCAATCCCGCCCAGGACGGGAGGGTAGTCCTTGTAGAGGTGGAGGATGACCATGGTGAACCGTGAGGCATAAGGCGTGAACCATAAAGCGTGAAAGGTGAACCGTAAACGTTTGCGGCCCGCGACCGGATTAGCGGACCAGGTACCAGCGGAGGAGAGCCAGGGCCGCCGAGGCAGAGGTGGCCTTGTTGGTCAACCGGTCGCCGCTCCAGCGATACGCTTCCACCCATTCTCCGTCCGGCGCCGCCAGCGCGATAATGGTCAGCCCCACGGGTTTCTGGGGCGTCCCGCCTCCCGGGCCAGCAATGCCGGTGATGGCCAGGGCCAGGTCGGCGCCCAGCAGGCGGCGGACCCCCTGCGCCATCGCCCGGGCGGTCTCTGGACTAACCGCGCCGTGGGCCGCCAGGACGGCCGGGGGGACGCCCAGCACCCGCTCTTTCACCTCGTTGGCATAGGCGGTAACGGAGCCCCGGTAGTAATCGGAACTGCCAGGGACGTTCGTGATGCGATGGCTGAGCAGGCCGCCCGTACAGGATTCGGCCACCGCCAGGGCCAGACGCCGCTCCCGCAGAAAATGACCGACCACTTCCTCCGGCAGCGGGTCCTCCCAGCAGGCCAGGGGGGCCTCCAGGAGACCTTCCAGTGCCCGACGGGCCGCTGTCCGCTCCTCCGGCGTCAGTGGCAACCGGTCAAATTCCTCCTCGTCCAGCACTGTTGCCCGACCGTCCGGGTCCACCCAGAGGTCCAGTGCCAGGTCGTCAGCGGAAATCGTCCCGGGGGTGATGCGGGCGGGACGGGTGATGTTGCAGTAGCGGCCTTTCAGTTGCCCATCGGGAGCGCGGATTTCAAAGACGTTGTACCACCGGTCCGTGTAGAAGGTCTCCAGCCAGAGGTCGCCTGTCTCCAGGCGCCCAAAGGCCGTCTCCATCGGCGGTCGGTCCCAGATCGCCCGCAGCAGCACTGCATTCGCCGTCCGATAGAGCAATTGGGCCGGATATGCGATGATTTCCTGCCCCTGGGAATCTCGTTTCTGGACCGTCCACATCAGCCCGGCAATGCCAACGTTTCACGGAGCGCAAGGCTGTGAGCCCGCATCCAACCGGCCGGGTAGCCTGCGCGATGTGAGCCCTTCTCAAAGCGCATCGGTCCGGTCCGATCGGCTGTTCTGAAGAGTAAGAGTATGGCGGAAAAATGCCGAAGGCCGCGTAGCGCAGACTGTCTGCTGGTAAGAGTGGCCTGGAACGGCCTACGTAAGCGCTGGTTATTAGCCGGTATTGGCAGCCAGGTTGGCCTGCGCTACCGCGTTGTAGATTCCCGAAGAACCTGAATGTTCAGACCGGCTAAGGGAGGATATCGCGCCGCCCGAAGGCGATCAGTGCAGCAAGCAGGCAAAGCAGGGAGCCGCCCAGCAGGATAGCGACATGCTCCGGGATTATCCCACTCCCCAGGGGACGGCCCGTAATGTACCAGTAATAGACGGTCCATTTCTCCAGAGGTCGGAGGTGCTCAGAGAGGGGCACCAGCCCGTTCAAGATGTAACCGCCCACGACCAGCGTGGTCGCAGTGGCGATGGCGGCTGTCCGTCCCCGGATGGCGCAGGCCAGGGCAAAGGCGACCGAGCCATAGAGCAGCGTCAGCGGCAATAGGTGGAACCCTGCCAGTAACCACCGGCCTGGTGGGACGTCGGAGCCAATGGTCAGGCCTCCGGCGGCCATGCTCAGGCCAAAGATCAGACAGATCGCGGCCAGCGCAGCCACCAGCGCGGCGTACTTCTCCAGGACCACCCGCCAGCGAGGCAGCGGATGGGCCAGAAGGATGTCCATCGTCCCGTTCTCGATCTCTCCGGTGATCAATCCAACGGCTGCGCCGATCGCATAGATGGCCAGGACCAGCGGCAGATAACTCAGGAGAGAGCCGGTCATGTACCCATCTATGGTGGCGAACGACCGAATGTTGCCCAGAAAAGCCAGCGCTTCGGGTGGAAAGGCGCGGAGCATCTGGTCGTAGAGGACACTCGCCTTCTGGACGGAGGGATACAGCAACAGGGTGAAGTAGGCCAGGGTGCCCAGGCCCAACCCCCAACCCAGAATGGCTTTCCGCTGATCATAAAGAGTTTTCCAGAAGACGCTGCTTAACATAGAGACCTCCGGGGAATCGCAGGCCATTGCTGCCCGTTGTCAGGGGGCGGTGGCCTGTCCTCCATCCTCTCTTCGGTAGAACGCCAGAAAGGCCTCTTCCAGGTTCGGCTCGTAGGTAACGATGTTCCGCACAGGATGTTGGGCCGCTACCTTGATCAACGGGTCCAGACTTCCCTGGATCGCGATATGCAGGGTGGCACCAGCGGCGGACACCTCCCGTACTCCGGGAATGGCACGGAAGGGTTCGGGGTCCACGGGGCTTTCAAAGACCAAGTCCATCCGGCGTATCGCTACTTCTTTGAGGCCGGAGACGCTCTCCACAGCGACCACTCGCCCCTCCCGCAGGATGCCGATCCGGTCGCAGAGTCGTTCCACCTCTGGGAGAATGTGGGAGGAGAAAAAGACTGTTCGGCCGTCCCGCCGGACTTCTTCCAGCAGTTCGTAGAGCACCTGTTGCATCAGTGGGTCCAGCCCGGTCGTTGGCTCGTCCAGGATGAGTAATTCCGGACGATGCATCATGGCCATGATCAGACCAATTTTCTGGCGGTTACCATGCGAGAGGGTGCGGATGGGGCGTTTCAGGTCAGCCTCCAGACGGTCGGCCAGGCGGGTGATTTCTTTTTGCGGAACAGTGTTCCGCAGATGGGCGGCATACTCCAGCACCTGCTGACCAGTCAGGTCGGAGTACAGGGCCAGTTCGCCGGGCAGATAGCCGACCCGTCGCCGGACTTCCACGCCGTCTTTCTGCGGGTCCAGGCCCAGAACCCGGGCGCGTCCCCGGCTGGGACGGATGAGGTCCAGGAGCAGACGAATGGTGGTGGTCTTCCCGGCGCCATTAGGACCTAGGAAGCCAAAGATTTCCCCCTGCTCTACCTGCAGGTGGACATCTATGATGCCGCGTGAGCGGCCGTAATATTTGGTCAGACCTTCGGTTTGGATCACAGGCGGGGTCATCGGAACCCTTTCCTCCTAACTACACAGGATGCCCCAGCAGGGCGGCCAGGTCGGCCAGGGCTGTCTCCACATCGGCGCAGACAATGGTGTGGATACCCAGCATCCGGGCGGCATCGGTGTTGCGGACCTGGTCGTCTATAAAGATGGCCTCTTCTGACCGAACCCCCAGCCGGTCCAGCGTCAGTTGATAGATGGCTGGATCCGGCTTGGCCATCCCGACTTCGGCGGAGTTGACGTACACATCAAACTCGGTGCGGGGGTCAAAGCCGTGCCGCCGCCGCAGCGACTCTGCGTGGCCGGGGAAGGCGTTGGTCAGGAGAGCCACCCGATACCGCCCGCGCAGGTTCCGGACCGCCGCGACAACGCCGGGGTGAAGGCCGTCGTCGGCGTAGTATTCCTGGTAGAATTGCTCAAGGGCCTCCCGGTCGGGCAGGCCCAGGGCCCCCATCAGGTGGGCATCGTAGGCTTCCTGAGGAATCGCTCCGATTTCCAGCAACTTCCACATCGGTCCCCACAGAGCCTGGTCCAGCGTCCCCGGCGGCAGGCCCAACCGGGCTTCCCATTGAGCGGAGCGCTTCAGGAAATTCAATGGCGACAGCACTTTCCCCCAGTCAAAGATCACGGCGCGGATTCCGGGCAGAGGCTGCAGGTCCGGGAGACGGACAGGTAGCCCGGCTTCTACCAGGACCCGCCGCAGGTGGACGATTCCCCGAAAGTGCACACTGACCATTCCCAATTGCCGGGCAACCTCCACGTTGGGCTTCCAGTCGTCCACAAAAACAGTCTCCTCCGGCGCCACCCCCAACCGTTCCAGGGCCCGATGGTAGATGGCGGGGTCCGGCTTCAGGATTCCCTCTTCTCCGGAGATGACCACAGCATCCAGCAGCGGTCCCAGACTGTTCAGGCACTGACGCAGGTTGGGGAGGTGATTGCTCAACAAACCCACCCGAATCCCGGCGCCGCGCAGTTCCCGGATCAACCCGACCAGTTCCTCATCCAGCCGGTCGCCGGCCCAGAAATCCCGCCGCAGGGTGGGGAGGTCATCTGGGTCCACTCCCAGACGGTCGGCCACTTCGGCCCAGACCTCGTCCAATGAAGCCATACCCCGCTGAGCCCGGTCCCAGACCGGGCTTCCGAATACGGCATCAGCCAGGCCGCCGGGGGGTAAGTCCAGCCGCCGCTCCCAGGCCATGCGCGGCCGGATGTCTACTGTCCGCATCAACACGCCACCCCAATCAAAGACCACCGCGCGGCTCATGGCGTCTCCTCTGGTCCTGGAAAGAGATGGAGCAGGTCGGCGAAGCGGCTCAGGGTAACCACCCGCTCCGGATCGGCGACGGGTACTTCCTCAAAGGACCATGGGCGATGATAGGGGATGTGGATGGCACCGATACCCACCGCTAACGCGGGGTTCACGTCGGAGCGGGGGCTGTTGCCGACCATCCACGTCCGCTGAGGGTCCAGGTTGTGGTGGGCCAGCAGACCCTGGAGCACCTCGGGTCCCTTCTCTGGGACAATGTGGATGGCCTCAAAGTATGAGGATAATCCCGACCTCTCCACCTTACTCTGCTGAACCTCGGGGTCTCCTTTAGTGAGTAGAAAGAGACGGCAGTAGCGGGATAGGGCCGCCATCGTCTCGGCGACCCCGTCCAGCAGGAGGATGGGGTATTCTACCACCCGCTGCCCAATGGCTTCTACCTCCCTCTCCACCTCGGGGTGGGGGGGATGGCCATCCTCCTGGCAGAGTTGACGGTAAGTCAGCACCAGACAGCGGACAAATTCGTGGGGCGAGTAGCCGTAGATGGGGACGCGCTCGTGCTCGATGTGAGCCAGCGTCTCCCGGGCCCGTTGCGGGTCAAATCCCTCGCGGGCCATCCGTTCGGCGAACGCGTCCGTGGCCTCTTCGTAGAAGATATTGTTCTCCCAGAGCGTGTCATCGGCATCCAGAATCAGGGCAATGCGCTTTGTTACCATCCTGTCCAACCCAGTTCCAGGGTGTCCGCTTCCCGTGCCGGATATAGGGTTCCGTACGGCGTGGGCTCTTCTACGGAAGCGCCGCGCGCAGCACCCGCAGCCAGTTCTCCGCCATCACCGCCGCGATGTCGGATTCCGTAAACCCCCGCTCTGCCAGCGCGTCGGCGATTTTCGGCAGGTCGGCAACGGTATCTATGCCCAAAGGGGCCGCCTCGGCACCGAACCCGCCATCAAAATCGGAGCCTAGCCCCACGTGATCCGCATCTCCTACCACCTGACAGACATGGTCTATGGCCGCTGCCACGTCCTGAAGGGTCGCGGCCGCTTTGCCGTCAGCCGGGGACCACTCGGGGACCAGAAAGCGGTTATACGGCACCACGCCGACCACCCCATCCCGTGCCGCCAGGGCCCGAATCATTCGGTCGGAGAGTTGCCGGGGGCCGGGGACCCGGGCCCGGGGATTGGCGTGCGTTGCCACGATGGGACCCTCATATCGGTCTATGATCTCCCAGAATGCTTCCTCCGCCAGATGGCTGACATCCATTATCATACCAGATTCAGCCAGAACTTCCAGGAGGGCGCGCCCGGCGTCGGTGAGGGGACCGGGAGCCCGGTTGCCGCCTGCGTAGCGGGAGCCCGCCGCCCATGCCAATCCCACCAGCCGGACACCCCGCTTCCACCAGTACTCCACGTCCTCCGGACGGCGGATGGGGTCGGCCCCCTCCAGGGCCGGGAGGATGCCAACCTGGGGGGAATCGCTGTCCCATGAAGCCAGCACTCCCTCCAGATCGGCCTGGCTTCCCACTAGACCGATCCGCTCCGACCGCTCCGCCAGTCGTTCATAATAATCCATCTGCTCACAGGCGCGCCGGAACGCTTCCTCTGCGTCCGCATAACTCTGAGGGTCCCACCCTCCGACTTCGGCGGTGCGGGGAGCCACAAAGATAGAACCGCAGATGAGCGCTATCCGTCCCGCCAGCCATTCCGGAAGCCCCAGCATGCATTGGCCATTGCGGCGAACGACCTCCGTCCCTTCTTCCAGCCGACGGGTCTCCCAAGCGCTGCGCAGATAGTCCCGGCCCAGAGCCAGCCCGGCCCAGGCGATGTCCTCGTGAGCGTCCACGATGATTCGTATGGCCATAGCCTCTCTGCGAAAGCAGAACGCGGATTTCCTTCCGGTCTCCTATCGGCCTAAAGGATGATACCCTAAAATGCCCGTTTGACAAGTCGGGCAACTCCACTTATACTTCCAATTACAGGATACGAAATGGGGAATATCGGGCAGGTTGGAAGTGAAGCGGGGCATCCTGTGCAGCGGATTACTGGTACTGTTGCTCCTTTTGCCGTGCCGAGGGGCAGAGGGACGGGAGATGGCCGTTTCTGTGTCGTCCCCATCCGCTCCGGGCATGCCAGCGAGCGATGTCGTCTGTACACCGGGGCGGCTCTGGCGTTGGCGGTCTTCCTGCCCGGAGTACGGCCCCGGCACCACGGCCTATCGGGTTGCGCACATCCGTCTCCCTGACCCGCTTCCCCAACTGCCCGTGGTGGAGTTGAAGCCCGACCCCGAGGAGCGGTTGGTGCCATATACCTATGCCTATGTCCGTCGCCTCCCTCTGGCGATTTACCGCCACCCGATGGAGGCTGCCCTGGGCCTGCCCCCGGTGCGCATTCTCTACTCCGGTCGGCAGTGGGTGAGCGTGGTGGGGAGCGTGGAATACGAAGGCCAGCAGTGGATTCAGATTAACCGAAACGAATTTGTTCCTGCCGATGCGCTGGTCTTTGGGCGTCCTTCTCGCTTCCAGGGGGTCTATCTATCCGATCAGCCCGGGTATCCCTTTGCCTGGATCAACCGCCCGGTGCGCCCCTCGCGCGTTCCCCAGGGGCCGCCGGACCCGGGGGCACCGCTGTACCAGCGTTATCAGATGGTTACTATCTATGCTCAGGAGTTTCGGGCACCCAATGAACTGTGGTATCTGATCGGCCCTGACCAGTGGGTGGAGCAGCGGTACATTTCCCGAGTAACGGTGGACCCGCCGCCTGCCGGGGTGCAACCGGGCGAACGCTGGATAGAGATCGACCTCTTTGAACAGACGCTGGCGGCATATGAAGGGGAGCGGATGGTCTACGCGACCCTCATTTCCAGTGGACGCCAGCAGACTGCTACTCCGACCGGGCTGTTCCGAATCTGGGGGAAATTCGTTACGGCGAAAATGAGCAACCCGGACGTTCAGGATGGCAGTCCCATATGGTACTACCTGGAGGACGTACCCTGGGTGATGTATTTCCACGGAGCATACGCGCTGCACGGTGCCTACTGGCACGACGACTTTGGCTTCCTTCGGAGTTACGGATGTGTGAACTTGGCCCCCCGGGATGCCCGCTGGCTCTACGAATGGGCGGATGTGGGCACCCCGGTGTGGGTACATTTCTCCTCTCCTTTCCAGTCAGGAACCGGTCCGTAATTCAGCAACGCTGCCGCAACGCCTCCACCCAACAACGGGCTGAGGAGGGTTGATGAACCCGACCGAGAAACGGTTGCGGCAACTGGAGCGCATCTTGGAGGTCAACCTGGAACTGGTCTCCACCGTAGAGTTGGCCCCCTTGCTGGATCGCATTGTCTCTATTGCGGCGGAATTGACCGATAGCGAGGGAGCATCCATTCTCCTGTTGGATGAACGTAGTGGTGATTTGCGATTCTGCACTGCCGCCGATCCCCAGATTTGTGCCCGCCTGAAAGAAATCCCGGTACCTGTGCATGGATCGATTGCGGGCAAAGTCCTCTCCGAGGGAGAACCCATCGTTGTAACCGACGCCACCACTGACCCTCGCCACTTCCAGCAGGTGGGCCTACAAACGGGCTTTCAGACTCGCTCGCTGCTGGCCGTCCCCTTGCAGACCCGGGACCGGCGCATCGGTGTCTTGGAAGCCGTCAACAAGCGAGACCCTGGCGGGTTCACTCATGAGGATGTGGAGATTTTGACCGCACTGGCGGCTCAGGCGGCCGTAGCGATTGAGAATGCCCGCCTGGTAGAGGCGCTGCGGGCCGCCTATCGAAAACTGGGCGAATTAGACCGGCTTAAATCGGATTTTATTGCCATCGCCTCCCACGAATTGCGCACACCCCTCAGCCTGATCTTGGGCTATGCGGGCCTCCTGCAGGAGCAGGGCATCGGCGGACAGGAACTGGAGGGTGTCCTGCGCGCGGCATACCGGCTGAAGCACATCATAGAGACGATGCTGAACCTGCGCTACCTGGAAACCGGGGAGATGGCTCTTCATCGGAAAACCTTTGACCTTCGGGAGGAGATCGTCCGAGCGTGCGAGGCGTATCGCTCCCTGGCCAAGGCCGGTGCTCTGACGCTGGAATGGTCTCTCCCCGATACCCCGCTGATCGTTCAGGCCGACCAGGAAAAGATTCGTCTGGTGCTGGATAACCTTCTTTCCAACGCGGTGAAATTCACTCCCCAAGGGGGACGGGTGGAAGTCCACGCGATCCACCGGCCCGACGTGGCTGAAATCGTGGTTGCGGATACCGGAGTGGGCATCCCGCCGGAGGCGCTTCCCCGAATCTTTGAACGGTTCTACCAGGCCGAAGACCCGATGACTCGCCGCTACAGCGGCATGGGATTGGGTCTTTCTATCGTCAAGGAAATGGTGGAGCGACATGGCGGGCGGGTGTGGGCTGAGAGCACGCCCGGAGCCGGCAGCCGCTTCTATGTGCGTCTCCCCCTTTCCACTCCGGACCAATAAAAGAGGCAAGGGTTTACCGGAGCGGGGGGTGTTGCAGTGAACCCGTGTGGATACCCCGGGAGTTCCTCCGATGGCCAGGGAAGAATGGAACGAGATGAAAGTGCGGGCCGCGCTGCGGTGCCCACTGCCGGGGATCACGGCTCAGGTAACCATGAGCCCCCGTCCCCGGCCCATCCGCCCTCCCGATGGAGTTCCCCCCCGCCAGGCTGGGGTACTGATCCTCCTCTATCCGGTCGGAGGCCAGTTGCATATGGTCTTTACCGTCCGCCCGACCCATCTGAACCACCACGCCGGCCAGGTCTCTTTTCCGGGGGGCGGGTGGGAGAAAGGCGACACCTCCCTGGCAGAGACCGCGCTTCGGGAGACCCGGGAGGAACTGGGAATCCCTACTGCAGAGATCGAAGTGCTGGGCCCGCTGACTCCCCTCTACGTCCCGACCAGCCATAACCTGGTGCATCCGTTTGTGGCCCTGGCCCCCCGTCGCCCGGCCTTCCAGCCCGACCCGCTGGAGGTGGCGGAACTGCTGGAAGTCCCCCTGGCGACATTCCGGGACCCCACCATCCGGGGGGAAGACCAGATGGAGCGAGACGGACAGGAAGTGGTGGTCCCTTACTACGCGGTCGGCCACCACAAAATCTGGGGTGCGACCGCTGCCATTCTGGCAGAATTCCTGGCCTTGTTGAACGCGCAGCCGGAACCACCAATGCCTGACTTTCCCGGAGATTCGGACGCGAGCACCCTCAGTGCCATCTGAGGAGAGCGATGGATGAGGGAGTTGCCTTTTACTGTTCGGAGTGCGGAAGTGCCCTGCTCGTCCCGGACCCGGAGGGTACCCTGACCTGTGCCCATTGTGGCGTTACCTGCGAGATCACCGGGCGTACTTGCCTCCGGTGCGGTGCTGTCAATCCGCTTGAAGCAGAGCATTGCACCCAATGCGGGCAGGTGATGGACCTGGTGGGTTTCATCCTTCAAAGCCGCCTGCAAACGACCGCGCGGGAACGGCTGGAGAAGATGCGGGCCGCGGCCGCGCGGCTGAAAGAGGACGCGGAAATTGCTTCCCAGGAGCGGCTGCGCCGGTGGTGGGCAGAAGAGGAAGAGCGACGACGGACACTGGCGGCGGCCCAGGCCGAGCGGGATCGGCAGGAGCGAATGTTGTTGAGATGGGCGATGATCTTTGCCGCCGGGGTAATCTTGGCCATCCTCATCTACCTGCTGGTAACCGCCCTTTTGGCGTCGTAGCACCGAAAGCCCGGCCTGCAGAAACGGCTTAACCGCCTGCACTATGTTGCTCTGAGGGTCCTTTGGCGGGTTCGCTCAATCGGATGGAGCCGGTTGCAGACCGCCGATCAGGAGGGAAACACATGCAGCCTGTGGGCATTCTGACTGACACAACTGCCAGTATTCCCCGCCCCCTGGTGGAAGAACTGGGCATTGAACTGGTGCCGTATTACATCCATCGCGGCCTGGAGACCCTCCGGGACGAAGTGGATATAGATACTGACTCGTTGGCCCGCTACCTGGAGCGGGCCGATACTCTGCCGACCACTTCCAACCCCAGCCCAGGGGATTATCTGAGCGCGCTCCAGCGGCTGGCGGAGCGGACGCGCGAGATTGTGGCCCTGACGATGACCTCCAAGGGGAGCGGAGCATTTCAGTCCTGCCGGGCGGCAGTGGAGATTTTAAAAGAGCGCCTACCTCGGCTGCAGGTGGAAGTCGTGGATACCCTCCAGGTGGCTATGGCGCATGGATGGGCGGCGATTGAGGCGGCGCGCGCGGCGATCGCCGGGCAGGGTTTCCAGGAAGTCGTGGAGCGAGCCCGGGAGGTGGCCCGGCGGGCCATGATGATCCAGACCGCCGACACGCTCCGTTACCTGCATATGGGAGGTCGCATTGGACGGGCCCAGCATCTGGTCGGTACCCTCCTGAACATTAAGCCCCTCATCGGCATGGAGGACGGAGTCGTCGTGGCCCTGGGAACGGCCCGCAGTCTCTCCAAAGCATACGCCCGAATGGTGGAATTGATGGAGGAACGGGTGGGGAAAAAGGCCCGTATCAAGGTTGCCTTCACCCACGTGGCCGCGCTGGAGCGTCTCAAACAACTGCAGGCGCGGATCCTGGAACATTTTGAGTGTATCGAGGTGATAGTTACCAGCCTATCTCCTGCTCTGGCTGTCCACTCTGGCCCGGGGACGGTGGGGCTCTGTTTCTTTCCGGTAGAGAGCCGGTAGGCGCTATACAAATTCCCGAAAGACCCAGTTCCCCAGCAACCGACCGCGCGGGGTGAGGCGCGCCGTTTTTCCATCCCATTCCAGCAGACCCTGAGCGGCCAGGCGCGTCAGTTCCGCACCAAAGGCTTCTCCCAATCCCACACCAAAACGGGCGCGAAAGCGGGCATCGCTCACGCCCTCCATCAGCCGAAGGCCCATCAGCATCGTTTCCCCCATTTCCAGTTGCCGGGAAATGACCTCCATCTCTTCCCCTATGGGCTGGCCGGTTTTCAGACGGCGGATGTACTCCCGGGGATGACGGACATTGGTCCAGCGCCGTCCTCCCCACCAGGACGACGCCCCCGCTCCCAGCCCCAGGTACGGTTCGTTCCGCCAGTATATCCGGTTGTGCTGGCAGAAGTAGCGGTCAGAGCGAGCCCAATTGGAGAGTTCGTAATGAATGTAACCGGCCTGCGCCAGCCGCGTTTCGGCCCATTCGTACATCTCTGCTGTCCGGTCGTCGTCGGGTGGAGGAAGCGCTCCGCGCACCACCTGCTCCTCCAGCGGTGTTCCTTCTTCCACCGTCAGCGCGTAGAGGGAGAGGTGGTCAGGATCCAGGGAAAGCGCTGCCTCCAGCGTTTCCTTCCAGCGAGCAAGGGTCTGTCCGGGCAGACCGTAGATGAGGTCCAGGTTGACGTTTTCCAGTCCCGCCGCCCGCGCATCCGCCACTGCCTTCATCGCGTCCTCCCAGGTGTGCTGCCGGCCCAGCAGGTGCAGTTCGTCTGCATGGGCCGACTGGACCCCCAGGCTGAGCCGATTGACGCCCAGTTCCCGCACCGCGCGGAGATACATCTGGTCCACTGTGCCGGGGTTGGCTTCCAGGGTAATTTCCATTTGAGGGGAAAAGCGGAATCGCTCCTGCAGGGCCTGAAGGATAGAAGCCAGAGCATCCTGGGAGAGCAGCGACGGTGTCCCACCGCCGAAATAGAGGGTGCGAGCCGGAGCACCCGGCGCGGCCCGGATTTCCACACTGAGCGCCTCTACATAGGCCGGGATGAGCGCGTCCATCCCGGCATACGTGTTGAACGCGCAGTATGTACAGCGGCTCCGGCAGAACGGGATATGGACGTAGAGCGCAAGAGGCCTCAAAGGATTCGGAGGGCTATCGGTACCGATGGTAACGCCGGAACACTTCACCCACACTGCGTCCCTCGTGGACTCTCAGAATGACCTCACCCAAGAGTGGCGCCACAGAGAGGATCGTCATGTTCGGCAACCGCTTTTCCGGAGGGATGGGGATGGAATTGGTCGTTACGATCTCCTGGACGTTCAATTCCCGCAGGCGCTCCACCGCTGGAGGTGCCAGGACAGCATGGGCAAAGCAGAGGTAAACATCCCGGGCGCCGCTCTCCCGGACAATGCGCACGGCATGGACGATGGACCCACCGGTATTCACTTCGTCGTCCACGATGATGGCGTCCTTGCCCCGGACGTCGCCCACCAGGGTCAGTGCCTCCGTATCCCGGGCGATCCGACGTTTTTCTACGATGGCCAGCGGCAGTTCCAGTTCTTCGGCAAAGTTGCGCGCCTTTTTGGCGAAGCCCAGGTCGGCGGAGACCACCACTGCGTTCTCCAATCGTTTCTCCCGCAGATAGTCGGAGAGGATAGAAAAAGTGGTCAGCGCGTCGCCGGGGATGCTGAAGAAACCCTGAATCTGGTCAGCGTGGAGGTCCAGCGTGATATACCGGTCGGCCCCGGCGACGGTGATCAGGTCGGCGATCAGGCGGGCGGTGATCGGGACCCGGGGCTGGTCTTTCTTGTCCGAGCGCGCATAGGCCAGGTAGGGAATCACCACCGTGATTCGGTCCGGGGAGGCCCGCCGGAGCGCATCCAGAAAGATGAGCAGTTCCATGATGTTTTCGTTGACCGGCGAAGAGGTGGTCTGAATCAGGAAGACATCTTGTCCCCGGACGCTCTCGTGGAGACGGACAAAGATGTTCTCATTGGGAAAGCGGATGATGTCCCGCCCGGAGAGGGGGATACCCAGGTAATCGCTGATCTCCTGGGCCAGTTCTGGGCAACCGCTGCCGCTGAACAGTTTGATCATGCCGTGCATCCTCTACTCCTTCTGGGTTTGCAGCATCTGGATGGGCTTGAGGCTGTCTCTGCGGCTCCCAACTGGAAATGGCTGGCTCTCGCTAAAGGTTCCACTGCCAGGAAGGGGTGGGGGGTGGGGGGGGGCCCCCGGGGGGGGGCCGCCCCCCCCCCCCCCCCCCCCACGGGGGGGGGGGGGCCCCGGGGCCCCCCCGCGGGGGGGGGCGCGCCCCCCGGCGGGCCCCCCCCCCCAACCCCGCGCGTCATCCCAGGTGTGCCTTGACCGCTTCGGCCACCGCGCGGGGGATGCCCGGGACAGCAGCCAGTTCCTCCACCGTCGCGGCGCGGATGCGCTCCAAGGAGCCAAAGGCTTTCAGCAGCGCCCGACGGCGGGCCGGCCCCACGCCGGGAATGTTCTCCAGTTCCGTTGCCAGACCCGCGCGTTCCCGTCGCAGCCGGTGGTAGGCGACGGCGAAGCGGTGGGCCTCATCCCGCATCTGCTGGAGAAGCCGCAGGCCCGGGGAGCCCTCCGGCAGCCGGATCGGCTCCTCCCGTCCAGGCAGAAAGAGCGCCTCCTCTTCCTTCGCCAGCGCGGCCACTGCCACCCGCTCCCGCAGACCAAAGGCTTCCAGTACCTCCAGCGCCACCCCTAACTGTCCTTTCCCGCCGTCTACGATCAGCAGGTCTGGAAGGAGCGCCCAGGTCTTAACGCCGCGCACACCGGTCAACTCGCCAGCGGTCGCTGTCCGCCAGCGCTCCAGGCGCCGGGTCAGCACCTCCCGCATCCCCGCGTAGTCGTCCGGCTTCTCCAGCACACGCAGAGCAAAGCGCCGGTATTCGGATTTGCGGGGGACGCCCTGCTCAAAGACGACCATGCTGGCTGTCGGCTCGGCGCCCTGGGTGGTGGAGACGTCGTAGCATTCCATGCGGGCCGGGCGGGCCGAGAGGCCCAGCGCCTGACGGATTTCCTCCAGCGCCTGCTCCTGGCGGTGGGCGTCGGCCTCCCAGCCAGCGCGGAAGGTCGCCAGCATCTCGGCGGCGTTCTCGGCGGCCATGCGCAGGAGTTCCCGCCCGCGCCCCCGACGGGGCACCCGCAGCACCACCTTGGCGCCGCGCTTGGAGCGCAGCCACTCCTCTATGACCAGTGCCTCGTCTACCTCCTCCGGTAGGAGGACCTCCGGAGGTACATAAGCCGCCTCTTCGTAAAACTGCTTGAGGAACGCGGCCATGACCTCCCGGTCGTCTTCCGCCTCGGCGCCTTCCAGGAGAAAATACTCCCGGCCCAGGAGTTTGCCGTCCCGGATAAAGAAGACCTGGACGCAGGCGTTGCCGTCATCCCGGGCGAAGGCAATCACGTCCTGGTCGCTACCGGTGGCGGCGACGATGTTCTGGCGTTCCACAATGCGCCGGGCGGCCTGTAACTGGTCCCGTAAACGGGCCGCCTGCTCAAACTCCAGCCGTTCGGCGGCCTCCCGCATCCTTCGCTCTAGGTCTGCCAGGACCTCCTCACTCCGTCCCTCCAGGAAACGGATCAGGCCCGCAATCATGGCGCGGTACTCCTCCTGGCTCACCGCGCCGATGCAGGGAGCCAGACAGAGTTTCATATCATAGTAGAGGCACGCGCGGGTGTCCGTGCCAGTGATTTCCCGGCTGCAGGTCAGGTAGGGGAACGTCCGGCGCAGAAGGTCCAGCGTTTCCCGGAGAGCAGCGGAAGAGGTATAGGGGCCGAAGTAGCGGCTCCCGTCCCGTTCAATCCGACGGGTGATCAGGACGCGTGGGTAGGGCTCCGCCCAGGTTACCTTGATGTAGGGGTACCGCTTGTCGTCCCGCAGGCGGACGTTGAACCGGGGGCGATGGACCTTAATAAGATTGGCCTCCAGGATGAGCGCTTCCAGTTCGCTGTCGGTAACGATAAATTCCAGGGAGGCAACCTCCGCCACCAGCCGCCGGGTCTTGGGGTTCTCCTGGGCGGAGGAGGTGAAATAGGAGCGAACGCGGCTGGCCAGGTTGACGGCCTTGCCAACGTAGATGACGCGCCCCCCGGCGTCCCGCATCAGGTAGACGCCCGGGCGCGCGGGCATACGGGAGAGGATAGTCTGGACCGATTCCGGCACCTCCATGAGATTCCGACACACGTGATCCCTTGTGAGCTATTCCGGCAGGCCGGGTGGCCTGCGTTACAGCGTAACGCAGGCTGTTAGCCTGTTTGCAGAAACATGGTCTGTATGTGTTACAATGCCTTGTCGAGGGTTACAGCGTAACGCAGGCTGTTAGCCTGTTTCAGGCCAACGGCGTAGGCCCTTTATAGGTTATGGATGGTACGTCTGAACAATGCTGCGATGGCAGGCAAAGGGAGGGCTATTGGGCTAAAATCCCTGTCCGATCCACTGAGAGATTTGCTCCCAGTTAGCCACCAGGAAGGCGGCCACAGCGCAACAGCAGCAGAGGAATAGGAACACCAACACACCCACCACGATACCGACAATGAGGCCGGTGCGGGACTTCTTCTCGCTGGGCGTCTCGGCCTCTACAGCGTATGTGTGCTGTTCGGTGAAAGAGTGTTCCGGTTGTTCCTCCATCAGGCTCCTTTCTGGGTTGGGATGAGATGACGGTTGCATCAATGCTTTTGAATTGTACACCAAATACAGGGGGATTCCAAGTGGCCCGGCTACCGCCGGGGCACCAGACGGGCCATCAGGGTCCGGTAGAAGTAGTCCCGCTCCCGCACCCGGGCGAAGCGGGCCACACGTGGGCTGGCTCCCACTTCTACCGCCTCTCCGGGCGCCAGTTCTGCCACCGCATCCCCGTCCACCACCAGGGAGACCGAAAAAGGGCTTCGGACCACCACCTGTACCCGAACGCCTTCTGAGAGCACTACGGCCCGGTCCAGACTCAGGTGGGGGGCAACGGGTACCAGCAGGATGTTTCGCTGATGGGGAGGCATGATGGGGCCTCCCGCTGCCAGCGCGTAGGCCGTACTGCCGGTGGGGGTAGCGACAATCAGCCCGTCCGCCACATAGGTAGTGAGCAGATCACCATCCACCCGGGCTTCCAGATGGACCACCCGCCCCAGGGTTCCCGGCCCCACGACCACATCGTTCAGAGCATCCCACAACGGATAGCCTCCGGCCCTGACTGCTCGTAACATCATCCGTTCTTCCACCCAGTATTCCCCTTTCACCATCCGGCTCAATACTTCTTTCCATCCATTGGGCTCCGCCTCGGTAAGAAAGCCCATCCGCCCCAGATTTACCCCCAGGATCAGAGTCGGATGTCCAGCCGTATGGTGTGCGGCTCGCAAGATAGAGCCATCGCCCCCCAGCGTGATGAGCAGGTCGGTGTCGGGAAGGTGCGGGAAGAGAACGCGCTCGTCCAGGGAGTCCGTCTCCCAGACCCGGACTCCCTGGGCACGTAGCCAGTCCGCGATTTCCCGAGCCAACGCCGGAGCCGCCGGGAGATAGGGGTGGACGAAGATACCGACGGTCATCAGGCGCCGACCCGTTGCCGCAGCCACGAGACCAGGTCCTCCAGCGAGATTTCGGCCTGCTTGCTGAGGGTCATATCCCGCACTGCTGCCGCTCCCCGGGCCAGTTCTTCCTCACCCAGGATGACCACATAGCGGGCGCCTCGTTTATCTGCCTCCCGCATCTGGCTCTTCAACCCCCGGTCGCCGAAGGCTGTCCAGACCGCCACTCCGGCTCGACGAAGTTCGTCCGCCAGGCGGACTGCCTCCCGACGAGCCCGGTCGCCCAGGTGCGCCAGAAAGACGCGCGGGGCCGGCAGAGGAGGAACATCCAGTTCCTGGGCCTTCATCACCATAATGATGCGCTCTATTCCAGCGGCCACGCCCACGCCTGGCGTCGGTGGGCCACCCAGCACTTCGGCCAGCCCGTCGTAGCGGCCTCCGCCACAGACCGCCGCCTGCGCGCCGATGCCCGCCGCCCAGACCTCAAACACCGTCTTGGTGTAGTAATCCAGACCGCGCACCAGCCGATGGTTCAATGTGTAGGGCCGCCCCAGCAGGTCCAGGTAGGCTCGCAGTCGGGCAAAGTGGTCAGCACATTCGTCGCAGAGATGGTCGGTAATAGGTGGCGCTGCCGCAATCACCGGTTGGCAAAGGTCGGCCTTGCAGTCCAGCACCCGCAGAGGGTTACGCGCCAGGCGACGACGACAGTCTTCGCAGATTTCGCCGGTGTGCCCCTCGTAGTACTCCGTCAGGACCTGCACGTATCCTGGGCGACATCGGGGACATCCGGTAGAATTGAGTTGAAAGGAAAGGTCGCGGAACCCCAGACCGGCGTAGAGGTCCCAGATGAGTAACATCACCTCCAGGTCGGCCAGAGGGTCCATCTCGCCGAGAATTTCCATGTTGAACTGGTGGAACTGCCGAAAGCGCCCGGCCTGGGGGCGGTCATACCGGAAGACGGGGCCAAGGGAATAGAGTTTGACCGGCTGGGGACGCACATGCATCCCATGCTCAATGTAGGCACGGACGACCCCCGCGGTGAACTCTGGCCTCAGGGTCAGCGACTCTCCGCCCTTATCGGTGAAGGTATACATTTCCTTCTCCACCACGTCGGTGGTGGCACCGATGCCCCGGGCAAAGAGTTCGGTGGCCTCAAAGATGGGAACGTCTATGCGCTCAAAGCCAGCCTGACGGGCCAGCCGTACAGCGAATTCAGTAACGTGTTCCCAGTACGGTTGTTCTTCGGGCAGGATGTCGTGGGTACCGGTCGGGCGCTGAAATCGCGGCATTTCTCCCTCCGCAGGGAAACCCCAAGATTCGCGGTGAAATTATACACCATTCCCCGGAATTGGCGAAGTGCCTATGCCCTTATGGCCCAAGACGCAGCAAAGCGCGGCGGCGGCCATAGGCCGCCGCCGCGCGTCCCTTCGGCCGGGGCGTGTCAGCCAGGGGGAGGTTTATTCCATCGTCCCGAAGCGGGTCAGGACCACTGCACCCAATCCCACACAGGTGATCAGGAGGTCCCCGACCCCGCCCGCGCAGGGGATGAGTCCCAGCAGGTTACTGAGCAGCGACAGGAGTCCTGCCCCCAGCGCGGCCGTCCAGAACGGAGCGACCACCCGGTTAGTGAAGGTCGGCATCAACCGCTCCCCGATGGCAATGCCCAGCGCCACCCAGCCGAAGAGGATGGCCACCACCAGGGCGATCGCAGCCGCGATCCCCACCGGGGAGAGACAGAGGGTGATGACGAGCCCGATAATCAGCAGGATGCTAATCACCAGCGTCAGCAGGCCCATTCCAAGGGCGGGAAGGGGCTTCCCCAGTGCCCTCCGTCCGACCCGTGCCGCTGCCTGAGGCCACAACACCGATACCAGCCCAGCCAGTCCGGCGATCACCACCGCCTGAAGCAGGATCCCCAGCCCCCAGATGGCAACCTGGAACATTAGCGCAGGAAATCCGTCCGAGGGGAAATACGGGTAAACCGGAACGTCCACCCAGCCCCAGCGCCCCCAGGACCACCCGTGGGGGTTGATCACCTCCTGGCCGCGTACCTGGGCACCTTCTTCCCGGTCCACTTGTCCGCCCAGGACGACCAACCCACCCTCAATCCGAGCCGTGCTCCGCAGGAGGACATCACCGCCAAAGGCGACCACGTCCTGAGCTACTTCGTTCATTGTTTCCGCTTAATTATACGCCAGAGCGCACCAAAAGTTGCGAGCCGCCGCTGGAATCCTGCTGGCAGCATTCGGGCCTTGCGTCTTCCCACCCCCGCGCTATAATACCCACTGCGGGGAGGTGAGGCACTGTGGCGGCGCCGCTACCTGGGTGTCCTGCGACCCGAGGATATGAGATGGCCGGGCACTGCGAGGTTCTGCGCGTAGAAGAGGTCTCGGTGGCCTACGACGGGCGGGTAGTGCTTCGCCAGGTTACCTTCACGGTTTGGAGCGGAGAACGGGTCGCCGTCGTCGGGCCCAACGGCGCCGGGAAGTCCACCCTCTTTAAGGCTATCGTCGGTCTGCTCCCGCTCCAATCCGGACGCATAGACGTGCTGGGATGCAACCCCCAGCAGGAGCGGGTGTCGGTTGGTTACGTCCCTCAGCGGGAGGAGGTAGACCTTTCGTTTCCGGTGACCGTGGCCGATGTGGTGATGATGGGGCGGATTCGCCACATCGGCTGGCTGCGGCGCCCGTCCCGCCGGGACCGGGAGCGGGTCCGCTGGGCACTGGACCAGGTGGGACTGGCCGACCTGGCCGACCGTCCCCTCAAGAAACTCTCAGGCGGGCAGATTCAGCGCACCTTTATCGCCCGCGCACTGGCTCAGGAGGCCCCCATCCTGTTGATGGATGAGCCGTTTGCCGGTGTGGACGCAACCAGTGAGGAAGCCATCCTGTCCCTCCTGGACCGTCTGCGGGAGCGCCAGATTACCGTTCTCCTGGCGACCCACGACCTCCGGATGGCCACCGAGTGGTCCGACCGGGTACTCCTGCTCAACGGCGAGGTGGTCGCCTGGGGACCGCCAAGAGAGGCCCTCTGTCCCGCTGCCCTTCAGCAGGTATATGGCCGTCAGCTGACCCTGTGGGAGCACGAGCGGGGAGTCTGGATGCTGGGTGACGACCACTGTTCAGGAGGACGGGAGTGATGGGGTGGCTCCTGGAACCACTGGCCTATCCGTTTATCGTTCGAGGGCTACTGGCGGCCATACTGATCGGCGGGGTGTGTGCGGTGCTGGGCACCTATGTGACTCTGAGGGGAATGGCGTTCTTC
Organism: Anaerolineae bacterium; assembly: GCA_025060135.1. Taxonomy (GTDB): domain Bacteria; phylum Chloroflexota; class Anaerolineae; order B4-G1; family DUEL01; genus SpSt-77. Next base: position 23,354 of record JANXCY010000025.1, read on the forward strand.
GGCGACGCGCTGGCCCACGCCATCCTCCCCGGCGTGGCGGTGGCCTACCTGGCCCGCTGGCCCCTGAGCGCGGGCGCGCTGGCCGCTGGAATTCTGGCCGCCGCTGCCATCGGCTATCTCCAGCACCGGGTCCGGGAAGATACGGCCATCGGCATTGTCTTCTCCGGCGCCTTCGCCCTGGGGGTTGTCCTCCTCAGCACGGTGCGGACCTACACTGTGGACCTCGCGCATTTCCTGTTTGGCAACGTCCTGGGTGTCTCCCCATCGGACCTGGTGGTGATCGCGGTGTTGGGTGGGACGGTTCTTGGCGTTACCGCGGCTTTCCACAAAGAACTGGTAGTGCTGGCGTTTGATCCGGTGCTGGCCACCGTTCTGCGTTTGCCCGCTTCGTTGCTCCGATACCTTCTGCTGCTGATGCTGGCGGTAACCGTGGTGGCATCGCTCCAGGTGGTCGGGGTAGCGCTGGTCGTGGCTATGCTGGTAACCCCACCGGCCACCGCCTACCTGCTGACGCGACGGGTGGGGGCGATGATGCGCCTGGCTGCCCTGTTCGGCGTCCTCTCAGCCATTGCCGGTCTCTATCTCTCCTACTACCTGGACCTTCCCTCTGGCCCCGCGATGGTGCTGGTGTGTACCGGGATATTTCTGGTGGCCCTGCTCTTTTCCCGGCGCAAGGGTTGACGGGTAGCCCTCTCCCAACATTAGGGTGTCGTTCGAACAAGCCCCCCAACTGCGGGTAAGAGAGGGGAACGTGGGAAAGGGGATAGACGAGCCATCACTGGTTGCAGCGGCGCAGCGCGGCGACCTGGATGCCTTCAACGAATTAGTCCTCCTCTACCAGGACCGGGTCTATAATCTCGCCTATCGGATTCTGGGGGACCCGTCTGCTGCCGAAGACGCCACCCAGGAAGCCTTCATCTCGGCGTACCGGCATCTGCCCACTTTTCGGGGCGGCTCTTTTCTTTCCTGGCTCATGCGGACTGTGACCAACCGTTGCTACGACGAACTGCGCCGCCAGAAGCGCCGTCCTACCGTTTCCTGGGAATCGTTCGGCGAAATGGACGAGGAGGCCAATCCCTTTCTGGTCAACGGTCATCCCACGCCGGAGGAACTCGCGCAGCAGGCGGAACTGACCCAATGGCTTCAGGGGGCAATCCAGACGCTTCCCCCCGATCAGCGGGTGGTGCTGGTCCTTTCCGACGTGGAGGGGATGAACTACCAGGAAATTGCGGACGCGGTGGGGATTCCTGTAGGGACGGTAAAATCCCGCCTGGCGCGGGCGCGGGCCCGGCTGAGAGACCTCCTGGCAGCCCGGAAGGAACTTTTACCTCGGGCATACCGTCTTGAACATGAGTATGCTGGGAAAGAAGCGCGTCCAGGAAAAGACGGATGAATGGCTGTCGGCGTACATAGATGGGGCGTTGAGCCCCCGGGAGCGGGCCCGATTGGAGGCCCGATTGGCTGAGGACGCCGACCTGCGAGCGCGCCTGGAATCGCTCCGGCAGGTCGTGGTGCTGGTCCGGGAGATGCCGCCGGTACGGGCCCCCCGGAATTTCCTGCTGACCCCCACGATGGTTCAGCGGCCCGCGCGGGTAGCCCGCCGCTTGGCCCCGGCCCTGACCTTTGCCACCGCGCTGACCGGTCTCCTCTGCGTGATCCTGCTGGTGGGGAATCTCCTCGCGGCTGGATGGGGTGGGGGGGGTGGCGCCGTTCCCCTGCCGATGGCGGAATACCCCAAGGCCCCTCACCAGCCATTGCGGGGTCCCCTGGGCGAGAAAGACCAGGAGACCGCGATGGCGCTGGCAAATACTGAAACACCCCCTTCTCCGGTGATAGAAACCCCGCTGGCAGAGTGGTCTCTGTTGGAACAGACGGTAACCCTCGAAGAGGCTGCTCCTGCGAGGGCGCTGGAAGAAGATGCTCCTCACCCTCTGGAATCGGCCGAATCGGCTATGGGCGGCGGGGGAGGAGGACCGGGGCTATTTCCCGGAGAGGGATATGGCGAGGGTGCCGAGGGTATCGGAGGGGAGATGGAAGAACAGGAACCGTTCTCCCCGGAGCCTCGGGAGGACCGGGTAGAAAGCGTTGCAACCCTGACGCCGTCTTTGGAACCGACTCCCCTGACAGCGGAGAAGATCGTCGCTACCCCCGTAACGCCGTCCCCAACTTCTCTCTCCAAGCCGGACGGGACTCCCATACCGGTGGAACAACCCGAGCAAGGGCCACCGCTGCCTCTTCTCTCGTGGTGGCTGGTGGGAGGACTGGCCCTGCTGACGGCAGTCCTGGCCGTTCTCTCCGTTCGGGCCTGGCGGGCGGAATGAATTCGCCCCCGGCGTCCTTGCGATGGGCGATCTTGGATGGCCGGATACCCGGAACTCAATTTCTGTCCCCAATGCGGTGGCCCCCTCCAGGACCGGGAAGCCTATGGCCGGATGCGGCGGTATTGCCCGGCCTGCGATCAGATCATCTTTCGCGACCCGAAGGTGGCGGCGGCTGTACTGGTGGAACAGGAAGGATGGGTGCTCCTGGTCCGGCGGGCGTTCGGTCCGGCCAAAGGGGGATGGAGCCTCCCTGCGGGTTTCGTGGAGCACGATGAGGAACCGGCCACCACGGCCGTACGGGAATGTCGGGAGGAGACCGGGCTGGAGGTTCGGCTGACCGGACTACTGGACGTCATCCCGGGCGGAGGGATGCCCGGGGAAGCGAGTTTCACCGTGGTGTATCAGGGAGAAGTGATAGGCGGCACACTTCGGGCCGGAGACGATGCCTGGACGGTGGCGTTTTTCCCTCTGGACAGACTTCCCCCACTGGCCTTTCCCTCCACCCACCGAATCCTGGAACGTTGGAGAGCCCAGGGGAGTCGTTGACGGCGGTTCGTTATAATACCCGGATTACCGCCAGCCCTACCAACGCGCCCACTGCCATTCCCAGCAGAATATCCAGTAAATAGTGAATCTGGAGCGCGACGCGGGAAAAGGAAACCAGCGCGGCCCAAAGGCCCAGCAGCGCGCTGGCCCACCAGCCGGGGAGGAGAGGGGTGAGCACCACCATAATGCAGGCAACCCGTGTGGCGTGCCCGGACGGAAGAGCGTGGCGGTCCAGATAAAAATACAGCCCCGAGGACGGCCCGGGGGGTCGCTGGCGGCGGAAGGTCCACTTCAGCGCGGTGGAGGCTACTCCACCGGCAGTCATCGCTGTGATAATGCGAACAGCCAGTTCGCGCCAGAAGGCGGCGTCGGCCAGGAACCACATGGTGCCGGCGCCGGCCAGCCAGAGGGCTGCGTCGCCGGTGTGGGCAAAAAAGGTGGCCAGCCAGCGCAGGACCCGGGCGCGCAGGGCCAGTCGGGCCGAGAGCCGCGCGTCCCAATGAAACAATCGTTCCCAGAACGAAGCGGTAACCGGTTCACCCATGCCGACGCTCCTCCAGTTCGGCCCGAACAATTTCCAACTGAAACGGTTTATCCACGTCCATCCCCACCTCGGGGTCTTTACAGATAACGGCCCGCCCCCGCACGTTCAGAGCCCGGCTGGCCCGCCTTTCCGCTTCCGCCAGAGTCATCCGGCGGACCAGTAGTTTCAACATCGGCCAGATACCCCCCAGAATCCGCGCTTGGGAAAGCGCGCTTTTCCGGGCATCCGCCAGCCGTTGCCAGAGGTCCCGGTTCGTCTGGATTGCGGCTGGCCGCACCAGCATGATATCGCCCCCGGCGAACGCTCCCTCCCGTAGATGAACGTAGGAGCGCCGGGAAGCGGGAAAGCGCCGCTCCATCACTGCACGTTCCACCACCCCGTAGTACACGTCGTGGTCCGTGCGCAGGCACTCTTCTATAAACCGGTTCACAATCTGCGGAGTCAGCAGGGGGATATCGGCGCTGCTCACCACCACACCGTCCAGGTGCGGGTGGAGGATCAGCGCGTGAGCAATGCCCGCCTCAGCGTTCTGGAATAGCCCGCCGTGGCCCGGAAGGAAGATCACAGGAACCGATAGCGGGGGGCAGTCCTCTGGCGGCAGACCGACCACAATGACCGTTTGGATGTACCGGGAGCCAGCCAACGCCTCCACCACGTAGGCGATCATAGGACGACCCGCGATCGGCAGGAGTCCTTTTGGCCGGCCCTGGGTATGCCGGGCCAGAGGGTCTCTTTCTCGGGGAGAACTCCCCGCCAGAACGACAGCAGCCAGTTGGGGGGCTTCGTTCACCCTTCCTCCAGTGCTAAGGGTTCAGCCGCTGAATGTCGGGTTCCAGCCGGAGTTGGCGAATCATCTCCTCCAGTTCTGGCCGGGTCAGCGGACGCCCCCGGTTCGCCACCGCGACCAGTGCGGCCTCCATCACATTGGTGCCAAACGACCGCCCCTCTATACGGGGGGTGGAGGTTACCAGGTAGCGCACTCCCCGCTGGCGGAACGTCTCCACATCCCCTTCGGTGGTGGTGTTGGTAACGATCACTTTGCTGTCCAGCCGCTCCGGCATGTGCCGTTTGATATATAGACAGTCCCCCGCGATCACCGTGGCCCACGCATACCATTGAGGGAACTTCGGCTGAATGGTCTCCTGTTTCTCCCCGGTCGGATAGAGCCACTCAAAAGGTAACCGCAACAGCACGGGGAGCAGGATGCGGGCCAGCATATGGAGCGAGCGGAGGGAGCGGAGGGGGATGGGAAGCCCCAGGGCAAAGCCCAGGTCGCCGAACAGAAGATCATATCCGGCCTCGGCGAAAGAGAGGGCCAGGTCGTACCGGTCCACCGCCGAGGGGATAAGCACCCGCTTGGGATGCACCTCAGCGCCGAGGGTTTGTTCGATAAACTGAGCCACCCGGCGCTCCAGCGTCTGGCGCAGGCCGCTGCCATCCACCAGCGGGGTCCGGCAGACATCGGCGACGATTTTCCGGACACTGTAAATCGGATAATACCGTCCCGCGACGGTGAGCCCCAGATCAAACCCGCCCACACCGAAGGCGTCCACCCGACCATCCAGTTCGCGATACAGTTGGGTCGCCCGGGCCACATCGCCATCGGTCCCAATGCGCTCTATCAGCACCGGCTCTCCCGCCAGCGTGATCATCACCTGTTTGTCGCGGGTAGAACTGCCCAGACTGATGCTGACCACATGCTTCATAATATCATAAAGTGCCAACAGTTTGCCGATCCCTCTCGGCCATCGGTAGTGTTGGAATTGTACCACCAAATATTCTCCTTGTCCACCAGATTTGGCCGGGTGGCTTCCCTCCCTTCGCAACCAGGTCGGCCTTCGCCGACCCTCCATCGGGCGTCGGCGAAGGCTGACGCGGGGCCCTCTCAGCAAGAGGAGGGGGACAATGACCCGCTGAAGGCAATCCCGATCCACTTTCACCGGAGTGGTTCGGGTGGGCCGACCCACCGGGTGAGGTTGTATCATTTCCACCAGGGAATCCCACAGAGGGGGTCTTGTCATCCCCGGATTGCCCCCTTTAGGCCAGGCAGGCGGCTTGTTAAAGGGTCTCCATATTCCATCCCGCTGCCGGAATACCCATCTCAACATGGAGGCCAGGACATCATCCCCGCTCCGGAAGCGGGCTTGACGCTTCTCCATTTGTGTGGTGAAATACTTTGTAGTATAAATCACTTTGCAGAGAGGACATATGCAATCCTACGGTGTGCTGGATGATCTGAAGGCTATGCGCCAGATTATGGAACGGGCCCGGCGGGCCTCGGACGGTTTCGGAGGCTGGTTCATGGTGCTCTGGGGGGCCTCTGGCTGGTTGGCTTCACCGGCACCCACATGCTGGTGCAGATGGGGCGCGAATCGCGGATCCATTGGCTTTGGATGCCTCTGAGCATTCTCTTCACCCACTGGATCAACAGCGCCATCGGTCTCTTGATCGGTCTGGTGGCGATGATGATGGCCGCATGGTTAGTGGAATACTTCAGCCTGGGCATAGCCCTCCTGGGAGGTATCGCCCTCATCGGCGGCGGTCTTTGGGTCGTCCGTCGGGGAGGATAAGCACCATGGACCTGGACCCCGTCATCCACCAGCCGACTCGCCTGCGCATTATGGCTGCCCTGGTCGGCCTGGATGCAGGCGACAGGGCCGACTTTAGCTTCCTGCGCGACCTTCTGGGCCTAACCGATGGTAACCTGAGCGTTCACCTGCAGCGGCTGGAAGAGGCGGGCTACGTTCGGATAGAGAAAA
>JANXCY010000026.1:0-28179 GCA_025060135.1 Anaerolineae bacterium
GAGACGTCCTACAACGTCCGCCGCTACCAGATGGAGTACAACGATCCCCTCATCGCCGAATTTGCCCGGCACTTTGGGAGGCCGGAGTTGCAAATCGCGGTGGACCCGGAGACCCGGACCATCGTGGAGGTAAAGGTGCTGCGAGATGCCGTCTGCGGGTGCGCGCGCTTCGTCGCCCAGGGACTGGTGGGGGTTTCAGTGGATGAGGCGGAGTTCCAGGCTGGGATGCTCCACCACCACTACCCCTGCCTGGCGGGAATGGTCAAGGACCCGGACTTCAACGACACCCTGATGCACGTCTCCGGACACATTCTAAAGGAACAGGTGGCGGAGCAAGTGAAGCCGTACCGGCGGGAAGTGTACCTGATCAGGGCCTGTCCATAGACTGTATCGGAAATCACGCATGGAAAAAGCAAATGGGCATCCATGGGTTAGGCATAACCCGTGCCATCCGCGTTCATCTGGAAGTGGGTTCCCGCACCTTTTGCAAAGCCCGGTTTCTTACGGAGACGGGGTTGCATCCCTGCGGGATTCCAGTACAATACGACTGCGATGGAAGTCATTCTCACCCACGAAAACGCCGATTTTGATGCCATCGCCTCGCTATTGGGAGCCCACAAACTCTTCCCTGGGGCGGTGCCCGTTCTGCCGCGCCGGATCAACCGCAACGGCCGGGCATTCCTCTCCCTCTACAGCGCGGCGCTCCCCTTCGTCCACCCGGACGACCTTCCCCGCCGCCCCGTTCGGCGGGCCATCCTGGTGGATACCCAGGCCTTGACCACCATCCGGGGGATGCGGCCCGATACACCGATAGACATCATAGACCATCACACCCTGAACCGGGAACTCCCTCCGCATTGGACCTTCCGGGGGGAACCGCTGGGAGCCACAACAACGTTGCTGGTAGAGGAAATGGCCCAGCGGGGCATTCCCGTAACGCCCATAGAAGCCACCCTGCTCCTGATGGGCATTTACGAAGATACAGGGCATCTTTCCTACGTAACCACCACGGCGCGGGATGTGCGTGCGGCCGCCTGGCTGCTGGAACAGGGGGCCAGCCTGACCATCGCCGGGGAGTTTCTACATTATCCACTGACGCCCAGTCAGCAGGAACTGTACGAGCGATTGCTGGAATCGGCGACGACCCACCGCATCGGCGGGCACGCCATTGTCGTGGCGACCGGACGGGCAGATAAATACGAGGAAGAAATCTCCACTCTGGCCCACCGCCTGCGGGATATGCTGGAGCCGTCAGCCCTCTTCGTCCTGGTGGCACTGGACCATCATGTCCAGATGGTGGCCCGCTCCGCCACCGGCGATATAGATGTGGCCGTCATCGCGACCCACTTTGGCGGGGGAGGACACCCCCGCGCCGCCGCCGCCCTGGTGCGGGACCGGACTCTGGAGTCGGTACGGGCTGAACTACTGGAACTGCTCCCCCGCGCCGTCCGCCCGGCAGCGACCGTCCGGCAGATTATGTCCCGGGGCGTGCAGGTCCTCTCCCCGGATACCTCCATCGCCGAGGCTGACGAACGCATGCGCCGCACCGGCCACGAGGGCTTCCCGGTCGTGGAAGAGGGCCGCGTCATCGGCCTGCTCACCCGCCGGGCCGTAGACCGGGCCCTCCAGTTCGGGATGGCTGCCGAGAGCATCCGGCAGATTATGGAGCCAGGCAGCGTCGTGATCTCTCCGGACGATTCGGTGGAGAGCCTGCAGCGACTGATGATGGAAACGGGCTGGGGGCAGGTGCCAGTGGTGGAGAACGGCGATATTATTGGCGTCGTTACCCGTACCGACCTGATCACCCTGTGGGGGAAGGCCGAGCCAGGCGCGTCCCGTCGGGATCAGATTCAGGCCTTGCTGGAGGCGGCTGTACCGTCCCCCCTCCTGACCCTGGTTCGGCGGGCCGCTGAAGCTGCCCAGCAGATGGGCTTCAGCCTCTACCTGGTTGGCGGACCGGTACGCGACCTCTTGCTGGGACAGCCGGTGGTGGACCTGGACCTGGTGGTGGAAGGGGATGCCATCCGCCTGGCTCGCCACCTGGCCCGTCAGTTCGGCGGCCGGGTGGTGGCCCACCGACGCTTCGGCACCGCCAAGTGGCTCCTGGACCCTCCGGTCTGGCAGACCGTGGGCGGGCCCCCTCCTCCGGAGCGCGCAGTCGCTTCTATAGACTTCGCCACCGCCCGAACTGAGTTCTACACCCATCCCACCGCGCTGCCAGAAGTGGAGCGCAGTTCTATCAAACAGGACCTCCACCGGCGGGATTTCACCATCAACACCCTGGCCATTCGCCTGGACCCGCCCCACTGGGGGGAACTGCTGGACTTCTATGGTGGCGAGGCCGACCTACGGGAAGGCATCATCCGGGTTCTGCACAGCCTCAGTTTCATTGACGACCCCACCCGCATCCTGCGTGCGGCCCGTCTGGAAGCCCGTCTGGGCTTCCGCCTGGACCCCCGCAGCGAGGCGCTGATCGCCAATGCTCTCCCCATGCTCAATCGGGTCAGCGGCGACCGGATCCGGCACGAACTGGAACTGATGCTGGCGGAAGGCGAACCGGAGCAGGCCCTCTCCCGCCTGGAGCGGCTGGGTGTCCTCTCCCAGATTCACCCCGCCCTCCACTGTGATCGCTGGCTGGTTGCCCGTTTCCAGGCCGTACGGAAAGAACTGGACCCCACCGTCTGGGAACTGAAAACCGAAGACCTCCTCTTCATCTATTGGGGACTACTGCTGTACCGGCTGGAGCCGGATGCCCTGCGCGCAGTGATCGGACGGCTGCGGATTCCCCGTTCCGAGGCCCGGGACCTCCAGCGCCTCCCTGACCTGCGCCGGGACCTGGCCATCCTGCCGACCCTGCGGCCACCCAGTCGGATATACCGTCTGCTGGAGCCCTACCCGGCGCGTCTCTTGGCGCTGGCCTGGGTCGCCGACCGCCGCTCCAGCGTCCGCACTCGCCTCCTGGCCTTTCAGACCCGCTACCGGCAGGTGGTCCCTATCCTTACAGGCGACGACCTCAAGGCCATGGGCCTGCGGCCGGGACCGCTCTTCGGTCAGTTGCTAAGTGCTCTGCGGGAGGCCCGATTGGACGGCAAAATCGCCACGCGGGAGGAAGAAGAGACCCTGGTCCGCCAAATGACCGCGCAGGAAACACGGAATAGGGAGTAAGCAGATGACCACACCGCACGCCGTCGTCCACTATGCCGAAATCGGCCTGAAGGGCGGCAACCGGGCCTTCTTCGAGCGAGTCCTGGCCCAAAACATTCTCCGACGCGTGGAACGTCTCGGTGGCAAAGGGCGAGTGGAACGCCTCTCCGGGCGGTTCCTGATTCACCTGGACGCTCCCTGGACGCCTTCGGCCTGGGAGGAGGCGCTGAGCCCGGTCTTTGGCATTGCCCACTTTGCCCCCGCCCATCTGGTGCCACCGGATATGGAAGCCATTCGGGCCGCCATCCTGGAAAACCTGCCCGAGGGGCCAGCCCGAACCTTCCGCATCACCGCCAGCCGGGACGACAAGACCTTCCCGTTGACATCGCCGGAGATTCAGCGGGAACTGGGCACAGCCGTCCAGGCGCGGACAGGATGGCCGGTCCGGCTCAAGGGAGCCGAACTGGACATCGGCGTGGAGATTCTACGGAACCGGGCAGTGGTCTATCTGGGACGGATGCCAGGGCCCGGAGGACTGCCGGTCGGCGTCAGCGGCCGGGTCGTCCTGCTCCTTTCCGGTGGGATTGATTCGCCCGTGGCCGGATACTTTGCCCTCAAACGGGGATGTCGGGTAATCCCCATCCACTTCCACAGCCGTCCTTTCGGCAACTGGATGGGATCCGAGAACCGGGCGCGGGAGATTGTCCGGGCCCTGGGGCGATACGGGATGGAGCCATACCTCTACGTGGTCCCCATCGGGAAACAACAGCGGGAAATTACGGTCCAGGCGCCGGTGGCCTATCGGGTGATCCTCTACCGCCGCCTGATGATGCGGGTGGCAACGGCCCTGGCCCTGCGGGAGGGAGCGAAGGCAATCTACACCGGTGAGTCCCTGGGGCAGGTCGCTTCCCAGACCCTGGAGAGCCTGGCCGTGGTGGAAGCGGCTGCTGGCTTGCCTGTCCTCCGTCCCCTCATCGGCCTGGATAAAACAGAAATCACCGCGCTGGCGGAGCGCATCGGCACCTACGCGCTCTCCCTGATGCCTGGGGACGATTGCTGCCAGTTCCTGATGCCCCGCCGGGTCATTACCCATCCCGGGATGGAAGAGACCCTTCAGGCCGAAGCCACTGTGGAGATGGACCGCCTGGTCCAGGAGGCACTGGAGAGCGCAACACGGGTGGAGGTAGGATGATCCTGCAGACCCTGATTGTCGGTCTGATTCAAACCAACTGCTACATCCTCGGCTGCGAACAAACGAAGGAAGGGATCATCATTGACCCCGGCGGACATCCGGAGCGCATCCTACGCGCGGTACAGGAGGCTGATCTGACCGTCCGGTATGTCCTGAACACCCACTGCCACTTTGACCACATGGCCGCCAACGCCGAGGTGGTCGCCGCGACGGGTGCGTCGCTGGCGATCCACCCGGCAGAGCGCCCCATCCTGGACGCGCGCGGCGGCGCGGCCTGGTTTGGCGTCTCCCTTCCCCCCAGCCCCCCACCCGACCTGGAACTGACCGATGGACAGGTGCTGGAAGTGGGAACCCTGCGGCTTCAGGTCCTGCACACCCCGGGCCACTCTCCAGGGAGCGTAACCTTCTACCTGCCCGACCAGGGCATGGCCTTTGATGGCGACGTCCTCTTTGCCATGGGCGTGGGACGGACCGACCTCCCCGGCGGCAACTGGGATACCCTGATGCGCTCCATCGGGGAAATTCTCTTCGCGCTGCCCGATGAGACCGTCCTCTACCCGGGCCACGGCCCCCAGACGACGGTGGGACAGGAGAAACGGTTCAACCCCTGGTTGCTGTAGGATAGATCCACCGGGGACGTGCCCGGCCCTTTCAGAAGGGCCGGGCACGTCCGGTTGTTTTCAGGGCGAAATCGTCCAGGTCATCTCTCCGGTGATTTCCTGCCCATACACCTCATCGCTGACCGGGTGGCCATCGCAATCGCGGGCGCTCAGGTTGTACGTACCCGCTGGGAGACGAAATGTGTACGAACCACCAGGCGGGACCGTCTCGCCGCCCAGCCAGTCATTGCCCCATTCGGTGCTGTCGGAGGGAGAGATCAGAACGTAACAGATGGGAATGTCCAGTTGGTTGACCAGAGTCAATGAGGCCGCTTCCACATCTTCCAGTGTCCAGGTGATGCCGTTGGCGCCCACATTGACACCCGATTGGGTACTCATAGGGTTGTGATCACAGTCGTCGACGCGCAGGTCGTAGGTCCCCAGGGGCACCTGAAAGGTCCGGGTGCTCCCTGCTGGAATGGTGGTGTCCTTTCCCATCCAGTCAGGTCCCCAGGTCTCGCTGTCCGACGGGGAAATGTACAGGTAGCAAATCTCGCGGCTGGAGCGATTTACCACCAGTACTGGTGCCCGTTGGAGAGGATCCAGCGTCCAGGTCATACGGCCCGCCAGGTCCACTTCCATCTGGTAGGCGACCAGATTTCCTTCGCAGTCATCGGCGCGCAGGTCGTAGGAACCCTCGGGCACCTGGAAACTCCGACTGCTGCCCGATCGGACGGCTTCGTTCTCGGCCAGCCAGTTCTCCCCCCATGAATCGCTCTCAGTATAGGAAATGTAGACGGAGCAGATGGTGATACCGGAGTCGTTCTTTAGCGTCAGTTCCATTGTTCCAGAAGGGGGTGAGGTGGGCAGAGCCTTTGTCGGCAGAGCGGCGGTCGAAGCGGCCGTCAGCGGAATGGCAGTTGGCGGGGCAGGCGTCAGCCTGCCACAGGCCAGCGCAGCCAGAATCAGCGCGCTGGCCGCTATGAGTAGAGAGTGCTTTTTCATGGGATTCTCCTGAACCAAAATGGGGAGCCCTGGGCTACGGGGAGCCAGTAGAGGGGAAATTCCAATGTCAGGAGGCTCTACAGGTAGCGGCTCAAGACTCAGATATATCTTACCACACTCCCGAAAGAATGCAAAGAGGATGGAATTTTAATGGACTTTCGCCACGCCCCATTCTGTGGTACAATATACACACTCTTTGAGTAGATTACGCTGTGGGGCACCATATGGGTGAATGGGGCACCTCTTCTTTCCTGGAGCGGCTACGCAGCCAGCTGGACGACCTGATGAGTGTAGAACGATTAGAGGTCCAGTCCGGCCCCGAACCGGTTTTCGCGTTCTATGGTCGCCTGTACAGCGACCCGGATTGGACCTTTGAACGCCTGTACGAGCGGTTCTATGCCCTGGGATACACGGCCCTCCTGTCCCGGGAGAAAGACCTGTATCGGGTACTGGCCGTGCGGGGGGTTGTGCGGGCCGAGGCCCCGCGCCCCTGGGTGAACCTGATCCTGTTCCTGGCCACTTTGCTAACAGTGATGGTAGTCGGCGCCGCACCTCAGCCTGGCCAGACGCTGAGAGAGGCACTGTTTTCTGGAGTGCCCTTTGCGGCCGCGCTGATGGCCATTCTCCTGGCCCATGAACTGGCTCACTACTTCGTTGCCCGCCGGTACGGCTCGCCGGTGAGCCTCCCGTACTTTATCCCGATGCCCTTCAGCATCCTGGGCACAATGGGAGCCGTGATCTTCCAGCGGTCTCCAATGCGGGACCGCCGGGCCCTCTTTGACATTGGGATCGCTGGGCCCCTGGCCGGGTTTATCGTGGCGGTTCCCCTGCTGATCTTGGGACTGCTCTTTACCCGGGTGGGACGCCCGTCGGACTTCCTTCCGCCGCAGGAGCAAACCGCTGTTGTCTATCAGGAGGGGAACTCTCTCCTATATCTGGTGGCCAAGTACCTGGTTTTCGGGCGCATCCTGCCGGACCGGACGACCGGGGAAGATGTCTGGCTCTCCCTGCCCGCGAGCCCTGGTGGGCCTGTGGCCTTTGCCGCCTGGGCCGGGCTGTTGGTAACCGCTCTCAACCTTCTGCCCATTGGTCAACTGGATGGCGGACACGTAGCCTACGCCCTGCTGGGCCGCCGGGCATGGAAACTGGCCTACCTGGCCATCGGCCTGATGGGAGCCTTGGGAGTGTATCTCTGGCTGAGGGGAAACCCCGCCTGGCCGACCTGGATCATTTGGGCTGGACTGGGTCTCCTTTTCGGCCCTCGCCACCCTCCGCCGCTCAACGACGCCTCCCGAGTGGGCCCCGGACGGGTTCTCTTGGGCATCCTCCTGCTCCTGATCTGGATCGTTACATTTGTGCCGGTTCCACTGATCGTGATCCCTGCGCACTGAACCCATCGCTGTGATGCACCGATCCCTGGCTGGTTTCCTGATTGGAGCCCTCATCGGACTTATCCTGATCCTAGTTGCCCGGTATGCTCCCTCGCCCGCGTGGGGAGAGTGGCTGGAAGACGCCTTCATTTTCCCCGGTCAAGTCCAGGCGCCGGTGGCCATTATCGCCGTGGATGAATCTTCCCTTCAGCGCTATGGAGACCCGGCAGAGTGGCCAGCCGACCGATACGCCCAACTGTTGCAGCGGGCATGGGAAGCAGGAGCAGAAGTGGTGGCACTGGATTTACTCCCCCCTCCCTATGTGATTTCCACGATCCCGATAACCGCGAGCGGGCCCACCGTATGGCCGGTTCTGGGAGCCGGCACCCCCTCTGCCCGCCACGGACGGATGTCCTTTCCCTACCGGATGGGCGCCGCACCGGCGGGCGGGGTTATCGGCCACATCAACCTGATCCCCGACCCGGATGGCGTTCTCCGCCGGGTGCCGCTCTGGATACAGGTCGCTGGGGAGACCATCCCCGTACTGGGCTGGAAGGCCGTCGCGCTGTACATTCAGACTGCCACCCCTTCCATGACCGGTCCTGCCGATTCCTCCTTCGGCCTCCGTCTTGCCACCGACTCCGCCGGACAAGTCCGACTGAACTATCCGGCGCGTCCTGATTCCATCCCCATCTACTCCCTGCAGAGGCTGATGGAGGGCACCCTCCCTCCCGACGCCCTGGCCAGGCGAATTCTCTTCATTGGACGGACAGAGGGAGAGCGGGTAGAAACACACCGCACCCCGGTGGGGACCCTGTCGGGGGTGGAGGTCCAGGCCGAACTCGCCATTGCGCTGCTCACGGACCATATCCTGACCCCGGCCCCCTTCTCCCTTACCGTTGCCCTGATCCTGGGGGCCACGTTACTCTCCGGATGGTTGGGCGCGCGTATCCGTCACCCCCTCCTTCTCCTGATCGCTTTGCTGAGCGTGGCGACAGGAATCCTGGCGGTTCGTCTAATCATCCAGACCCAAGGACTGCAGGGGGAGATATTGTTCCCCCTGATTGGATGGCTCACCTCGGCTACCGCGGCAGTGGTATGGCGTATTTCCGCCGAACGGGGGCAACGGCAACGACTCCTGCGCCTCCTGCGGGGACGGGCTTCCCCGCGACTGCTGACTCAACTGCTGGAAATGCCCCATGGGGAACAATTATTGAACGCCGATGTCCGATTCATTGTCGTCCTTTTTGCCGATGTGCGAGGGTTTGTCCGGCTGACAGAGGGCCAGGACCCAAGAACCATCCGGGATACAACCAATCAACACCTGTCCGCTTTTACGGATGCAGTGGTGGAAGCGGGAGGATTGGTGACCAAATACGTGGGAGATATGGTGGCGGCCATCTTCAACGCCCCGCTGCCGATAGACCGGCCCACCGATCAGGCCCTCCGGGCCGCCCAGGATGGCCTGCAGCGCCTGCGGCAACTGTGGCGGGAACGCCCAGACCTCCTGCGCTTGCCGATGGGAGTGGGAATCCATGCCGGGAGCGCCGTCGTGGGGTTACTGGGCTCCTCCCACCACCAGGAATATGATGCCATTGGGGACACCGTCAATATTGCGGCTCGTCTCAGTACCTGCGCCCCGGCTGGGGAAATATATGTTACCGAAGCCGTGGTTGCTACTGCCAGCAAGAACTGGTCTTTTGAACCTCTGGGAGTAGTCCAGGTGCGGGGGCGATACGAGCCCGTGCTGGCATACCGCCTGAGAACCGAGGAATGAACCCTTTACGCATCCTGCTGGTGGATGACCATATCCTGTTCCGCAAAGGACTGGCCCGCCTCCTGGATGCTCAGCCCGACTTCCAGGTAATCGGCGAAGCGTCGGATGGGGCTGAGGGAGTGGAAAAGGCCCGGGCCCTGCGCCCCGATGTGGTCCTGATGGACCTGCGGATGCCCCTCTGCGATGGCCTGGAGGCTACCCGGCAGATCAAACGGGAACTCCCCGGCATCCGGGTGGTGGTGCTCACCGTCTCCGAGGATGACCAGGACTTTCTGGCGGCCATCCGCTGCGGCGCCGACGGCTATCTGGTCAAGAGCATGCGGCCGGAGGCGCTATTCCAAGAACTGAGGGGGCTGGCCCAGGGAGAGACCCCTCTCTCCCGGACAATGACGGGGAAACTGCTGCGCCAGGTGGCTCGCGCCGCCTCGTCTCCTTTGCTCGCCATCCAGCCAGACACCCTCTCCCCACGGGAACGCCAGGTGCTGGCACTGCTGGCGGAGGGGCTTTCCAACGAGGAAATTGCCGGAGAACTGGGTATCGCTGAGAATACCGTGCGCAACCACGTGCGCCATATCCTGGAGAAATTGGGGCTGAAAAACCGTGTCCAGGCCGCCGTTTACGCCGTGCGTCATGGGATAGCGTAGAAAAAGCAGGAAGCAAGAGAGAGCCTGCTTGCTTCCTGCCGGTGATGCTTCCTTTGTCCTCCGTCTTGCGACCTGCCTCTTATTTTGCCGGAATCTTGGACGCCCAGTCTTCGGTATATTGAACCGTTGCCATCTGGGCCTGGAGCCACTCCTGGAAAGCCTGTTGCTCCTCATAAGAGCGCAGCCAGGGCTCCAGTTCCCGGACTTCCCGGCCCATGACCTGGACAACGTACCAGCGGTTACCGACCGTTCCGGTCAGAGGAGCCGTATATCGGGGTGCCGGGGTCTCCCAGATAGTGCGAGCCGCTTCATCGCCGAACTGCTGGACCAGGAAACCCCGCGTAGCCCACTCGGGCTCGCTGGCCATTCCCTCACCCTGATCGTCCGCTTCTATCTCTGCAGCGATCGCTTCCCACTTTTCCCCCTGACCCAACCGCTCGACCACCTGTTCGGCTTCCTCGTGAGTGGGGAACGAGAAATAGCGAATCTGGACCTGCTCCATCGCCGAAGGCAGTTCCGCTGCCATAGCCTGGTAGAGTTTATCGTAGAGCAGAGTAGCCTCCACCATGGCCCGGAATTGGGCTTCGCTCAGACCACTGGGCTTCAGATAGGTCTTCACATACTCCTGATAGCGGCGGTCAAACTCCTCCTTTGGGATCGGCGTCGGAATCGGAGTCGCTGTAGCCGTTACCACCGTTTCCGCTGTCCCGGAAACTGGGGCGACAATCGTAGGGGTCAGAAGAGCCGCCATAGCAGCGTCCCGATTGTAGCCAAACTGTTCCTCAATTGCCCGGTCTATCTCCTCCGACGAGACGGAAAGCCCACGCCGGATCGCCTCCTGCCGGATAATTTCCTCCTGGACCATCTGATCCAACACCTCTTGGCCTACCATCATCGTATACGTATCGGAGAGCATGGCATCGATCTGCCGAATCTGATTGTCCAGGTACTCCAGCAGAAACGCGTTGCTGGGGTCGGTGGGGTCCAGTTCCATTCTCTGGGCACTGAGGTAGTCTTTCTGCTGCTGGAGCACGATACGATAATGCCGGACACGCGCCTGGAAATCGGCAGTGGTGATGGGAACGCCGTTCACCGTGGCAACCGGCTTCCGGCGGGGAAAAACATCCGTAGCCAGGTATCCGAAAAGCAGGATACCGATGACCAGCACGCCGACCGCAACCGTCCCGGCGATGATCCAGCGATTCATGCGGGCTTCCCGCTCTGCCCGGGTACGCTGTTTTCGGGTCAACGGGCGCGGTGGGGCGAATTCCTTCCGTCTCTTGGACATGCCTGGCCCTCGCTGAGATACACCTTCCAAACAGAAGAGAACAGGTTCTATAGCGGCGACCCAAAGGCCGCCGCTATAGAAACCCCTTGCTTTCTCCGAGCACAGTTAATGGCTCAGAACAACGAAGATAGGCAAATCAGGTTGGGTGGGTATAGTCTACCACAAACGGAAGAAGGGCCAAATGGCGGGCCCGTTTGATCGCCCGGGCCAGTTGTCGCTGATGGCGGGCACAGAGGCCTGTCTGTCGCCGGGGCCGAATCTTTCCTCGCTCACTCAAAAACCGGCTCAGAGTATCGGCATCTTTATAATCCACATGGGCCACATTCTCGGCACAGAAGACACACCGGCGCACGATCCGCCGCCATTGCAGTTGCTGGACCCGGGTCTCCGCGCGGGCGGCGGTCCGGCCTGTCTGCCGCCCTACCGATGATGACTGCTTCTCTTCCGCCAATGCTCACCTCCATGAACCGTCAGACCCTGGGATCAAAACGGGAACTCCTCGCCCATAGGCTCTTCGCCCGCGTCAACGGCTTCTAAGGGTTCCGGCATCTCGGTCTCCAGTTGCGGCGGGCGACCTCCTAGGATAATCATCTCCTGGGCCACCAGTTCGGTGCGGAAGTGCTTTTTGCCTTCGGCATCCTCCCAGCCCCGGGTCTGCAGACGACCCTCAATATACACCTGGTGCCCTTTGCGCAGGCGCTGCTTGCAGATTTCGGCCAGATTCCCCCAGGCCACCACGTTAAACCATTCGGTCTCCTCCCGCCGCTCACCGTTGGAATTGGTCCAGCCGCGCGTGGTCGCCACACTGAAAGAGGTTACCGGCCGTCCGGCTGGCGTGTACCGCATCTCGGGATCCCGACCCAGATAACCGATAATCATGACCTTATTCAGCCCTCTCATCGCTTCCTACTCCTTACGGGTTTCTCTCGGATTCATCTTCGTCTTCGTCGGTCCGAACGATCAGGTATCGGAGAATCGGTTCTTTGAGTTTGAGTGCCCGATCCACCTCGGCCACGCCTCGGGCGTCCATGCGGATCTCCATAAACACGTACTGGCCCTCCCGAACCTTGCGGATGGGATAGGCCAGCCGTCGTAGACCCCAGGGTTCCACCTTGTGAACGGTGCCACCGCTGGCCTCCACTATATGGGTTACCTCCTGGATAACCGCTGCCAGTCCCTCGGAGTCCACCCGGGGATGCACAATATACGTCAGTTCGTATTGTCGCATTGGACGGTTGAGACCTCCTTTCCACGGGATTGCCTCCGGTCTCCGCCGGAAGCGGAAAGCTCGTCCAGGCGTCTAAACGGGCACCATCATAACACAGAGCGGGAATTTTGGCAAATTGGACCACCGATTCCAGACGACCATTGGCGGTGGTGCATCGGGGGGTATCTGTAGCCGATCGCCCGCGCTTATTCCCCTCCAATGACCCGCCGGGGGCGACCGGCCGCTTCCGGCGGGCCAACCAACCCCATTTCCTCCAGCCGCTCCATCAACCGGGCGGCAGTGGGATAGGCGATGCGCAACCGGCGCTGCAGGTAAGAGGCCGAGATGGTCTCGCGGGTCCGCAGGATGGCAATGGCCTGCTGGAGCAGGTCATCTTCCTCCTGCGGAGAAACAGTAGGGGAAGGAACCCTCGCGGATGGCATCATGGACTCCCACGGCGCCTCGCTGACCCATCCGGGCCATTGCTGTCGCCAGAAGTCCACCACCCGCTGAATCTCCGCCTCACTCACATAGCACCCCTGCAGGCGCACCGGATGTCCCGCATCAGCCGCCAGATAGAGCATGTCCCCCTTTCCCAGAAGAGTCTCCGCGCCGGGCATATCCAAGATGACCCGGGAATCCACCTGACTGGCCGTGGCGAAAGAGATTCGGGCCGGGAAGTTGGCCTTGATCAGGCCCGTTACCACATCCACACTGGGCCGCTGGGTGGCAACGACCAGATGAATGCCAGTGGCGCGGGCCATCTGGGCGATCCGGCAAATGGTTCGCTCCGTCTCCTCCGGCGCCAGCATCATCAGGTCTGCCAGTTCGTCAATCAGGACGACAATCCGGGGCATCCGCTGGGAAGGATCACTCCTCCCTACTTTTTCGTTGTAATCGTCTATATGGCGGGCACCCGCCGCCGCAAAGCGGCGGTATCGCTCATCCATCTCATGAGCCACCCAGCGCAGCACCCGGGCAATGCGTTCCAGTTCCACCTCGGTATGCCCCAGCAGATGGGGGAGGCCGTTGAAATGAACCAGTTCCACCATCTTGGGGTCAATCATCACGAAGCGCAGTTGGTCAGGCCGGTTGGTCATGGCCAGGCAGGTGGCAATGGATTTAATGCAGATGGACTTGCCGGAACCAGTGGTCCCCGCGATGAGGAGGTGGGGCATGGTACTCAGGTCGGCGACCACAGGGCTACCCGCCACATCCTCCCCCAGGGCAATAGCCAGCGGGGAACGGAGAGCCGCGAAGGCCTCGCTCTCCATCACCGCGCGCAGAGAAACCCGGCTGACCCGATCGTTGGGAACCTCAATGCCGACGACGGACCGGCCAGGGACTGGGGCTTCCACCCGCAGGGAAGGAGCCGCCAGGGCCAGCGCCAGGTCGTCGGCCAGGGCAGCGATCTGGCTGACCCGAACTTTGTGGGGACGTCGCTGACCGTCCGGACCCGGCCGCTCGGTGAAGCCCGGAGCGATACCAAACTGGGTTACCGCCGGGCCCCGCCGGACCTCCACGACCTGAACAGGGAGCCCAAACTGGGCCAGTGTCTCCACGATGATACGGCTTTTCCGGCGAATTTCTTCATCGGAAAGACCGATCTCTTCTCCTTCATCCAGCAAGTCCAGCGGCGGCAAAACGGTTTCGGGGGCCATCCGAGACGGCGGGGAAACCGGCGCCGGGCGAGGGGGCGGGGCAAGGGCGGGAGGCTCGGACGGGGCCAGAGACGAATCTGCAGGAGCGGGCGCGGCAGGCCGAGAAGCCGCCGGGGCCGCTGGCCGGGTCGGACGGGCTACGGAAGAACGGGCCGGGACAGAGGGGGAACGGCGTCGCCTCAACCATTCCCGTACATCATCCAGCGTCCAGTCCATCGCCAGCCCTAGCCCCAGAAGGGTAAAGATGGCCAGCAGAACACCAGCGACCAGGGGGCCCAGATAGAGAGAAAGGATATGAGCCAGAGCCCAGCCGACCATCCCCCCACCCCATCCGCTCTGCACAAGGGCCCAGGGGTCCCGACGGCCCAGCAGGAGATGGGTCAGAGCCAGCAGACCAAAGAAGAGCAGTTCCAGACCCACCACCGGCCTCCATCGCCAGGGGACCGGACGCTCCAGATGGTGCTGAAGGATCAGCACCCCACCCCAGCCAATGGCAAACGCCACTGGCACCGCGCCCCAACCGAAGAGCAATTGCAGCGTGCGTAGCCAGGCATCGGTCCAGCGCCCCGAGGTGATCCGAAGGAGGGTCAGGAACGTCAGAAGCGATAGCAGGATCAGGCCCACAGCCAGGACCTGCTGAGCCACAGGGCCTGTTAGCCAGGACCACCAGCGCCGACGCGGGGATGGAGGAGCCGCTCCCCCGGTCGGCTTCCGGCCCGGCGAGGCTGGACGGGGGGTGGTCCGCCGATCGGTCGGCATGGTCAAATTCGCTCCTTTACTCTCTCCAAGAGGACCAGCAACACATAAAGGGGCAACACTCGCTGACGGCGCCAACGCCAGGGTTGACGGACCAACCGGTAGAGCCACTCTAACCCTGCCCGACGCATCCAGCGGGGAGCGCGAGGGACAACTCCCGCGATGTAATCCAGCGCGCCCCCCACCCCGACCCCGACTTTCGCGCCGGTTCGGGCCAGATTCCGGGCCAGCCACACATCCTGCGCGGGTGCTCCGTAGGCCACCAGCAGGATGTCGGCACGGGCTTCCTGCACCCGCCGGACCATCGGGCCCTCCTCTTCGGGGCGGGGACTGCCCGCATAGGTCCCGACCACCCTCAGACCCGGATAACGAGCCGTCAGAACCGACGCGGCCCGCTCGGCCACTCCAGGAGCCGCACCCAGAAAGAAGAATCGCCACCCCTCGGCTGCCCCCCGGGCCGCCAGGGCCTCCGCCAGGTCCACTCCGGCCACCCGTTCCCGAAGCGGTCGGCCCAGATAGCGAGCTGCCAGCGTAATGCCGACTCCATCCGGCAGGCAGAGGTCCGCCCTTTCCAGTACGGCCCGGAACGTCGGGTCCCGCCGCGCCATCATCACGAACTCCGGGTTGACCGTAGCCATCTGATGGGCTCCTCCCTCGGCCACCCATCTTGCGGCCCAGGCCACCGCCTCCTCCAGTGTTACATCGTGGATGGGGATACCCAGGATGCGCAGAGCAGGTGAGACCGGCAATTCCATCTCCGGAAAGAACCGCCGTCTTATAGAACTTGCACTGCCGGCTCCGCCGCGCAGGCAGCCAGGCCCCTCATGCTGGTTAATCGTCTGCCTTCCGGAGCCGCCAGGAGAGAAGCCGGTGATTCTGCGTTTTGAGACAGGCCGCCTGGTCGGCGCCGGTCAACCACCCGCACTCTCTTCGCCCTCGTCTACATCTATACATCTATGGACCTTCCAGCAGGGTGTCCATCACCTGGAGGACAGTTCGGGCGCATCGCTCCCAGGAGAAGCGGCGCAGGTTAGCCAGACCCCGCTCGATCAGTTCCCGGCGCAGATCGGGATCGGCCTCCAAGCGGGCCATCGCGTCGGCCAGCGCGGCCACATCATCCGGCGGGACCAGTAACGCACCGTCTCCCGCAACCTCTGGCAGGCTGGAGGTGCTGGAGCAGATGACGGGGCATCCACAGGCCTGGGCCTCCAGGACCGGCAGGCCAAACCCTTCATACAGAGAGGGGAAAACAAAGGCCCGCGCGCCACTCAGGAGCGGCGCCCGGTCTTCCGCCGGGATGTATCCAGGAAAGAGAACCCGTTTCTCCAGCCCCAGCCGTCGAACCCAAGCGAAAAGACTCTCCGAAAGCCAGCCCTGCCGCCCTGCCAGGACCAGGACAGACCGAGTAGAGAGACGAGCAAATGCCATGACCAGACGATGAAGATTTTTGCGCGGCTGCAATGTACCCAGATAGAGAAAGTAATCACCCGGGATACCGTAGCGGGCACGGACAGCGGCCAGAACTTCTGGGTCGCGTACCGGAGCCAGGGACGGGTCGTAGCCAGGGTGGGCGACAGTTACTTTCTCCAGCGGGATACCGTAAAACGCTGTCAGATCGGACCGGGTGGTCTCCGAATCGGCCAGAATGTGGGCTGCTGCCCGGGCATTCCAGCGAGTGGTCAGGTCCAGATAGACCCGCTGGAACCGGGTGTGGGTCCGGGGAAAGTACCGGTAACCCAGATCGTGCACCGTTACCAGACTGCGAGGGGGATGAACAGGCGGCAGGACGTGGGCAGGCACAAAGAGCAAGTCGGGCGGACGAAGGGCCATCTCCCAGGAAAGCCGGACATGGGTCCAGAGACGTGGGAAAGGGATCACTCGGATTTCGGCTCCGGGGAACAGATCATCCGGCGGTGGTGTCCGAAAGTAGAGGCGGAAAGAATGAGAAGCCAATCCCAGAAGCGCCCGAATCACCTGGAACGAATAGGTTTCCGTCCCGGTAGGCTGGAGCGCAAAGGCCCGGCTGGCATCTATCCCAATCACCCGAGCGCTATGGTTTCCGCTGCCTCCCACCCCGAGTCCCCCGGAATACCAGGATCAGACCGGCGAAGATGAGGAGGGCCGGCCAGAGCCGACGGACTTCCGCGACGGTATCCGGTCTCAGGAGTTGGAGATTGATAGCCAGATACCCTCCGCCAAACCCCAGGCTGACGATGGCCAGAAACAGCGTGCCCCACTCCCTCAACCCCTCCGCCAGCCAGAGCGCCAGGAACGAGATTCCAGCAATAACGACAAAGGCCGGCCACCAGGTGATCAGCACCCCGTAGTTCTGATCCGTGAGGGTGATCAGGAAAAAGAACAGGCCGCTCAGCGTCAGAGCAACCCCCCAGAAGACTCGACTGCTCTCTTCCCGGGAGGCCCGAAAATAGGAGACCAGCAGAGTCAGTCCCCCCGCCAGAGGGGCTACTGGCCACAGCCGCTGGAGGCCGGGGACGTAAGGATAAAACATGCTCATTAGAGCATATGCGCCAATCAAAATCAGACCCAGTCCCAGGAGCACCATCCCACTACGCATGGGGCCCCTCCCGGCAAAGGCATGACTCCGTTCTCCGTATAGGTGAAGAAACGGCACCCCCAGGTGAGGAGAGAGAACACCCAGCACCCCGCATTACTCCTGCGGTCTCTCGGGGTCTCAATGATGCTAGGGACCAGAGCGACGAGGGGGTTACCGCCCTTCCGATGTCTCCAGTGCTTGGATTTTGCGGATCCGGCGGAGATGTCGATCTCCAGCAAAACGGCTCTGCAGAAATGCCTGAACGACTTCCAGCGCTGAGCCGACCCCCAGCACCCGTCCGCCCAAGCAGAGGACGTTAGCATCGTTGTGCTCCCGGGCCATGCGGGCCATATAGCTATCGGTGGCTACCGCCGCCCGTACCCCATGCACTTTGTTGGCGGTGATGCTCATCCCGATCCCAGTGCCGCAGACAAGGATACCCAAGTCAGCCTGCCCTGTCGCCACCAATCGGGCCACCTGAACGGCGTAGTCGGGATAATCCACTGCGTCCTCGCCGTACGTGCCTACGTCCTCTACCGGGTAACCGGCCGCCAACAGGAACTGGACAATGGCATTCTTCAGCGCGTACCCGCCATGATCGGCACCGATTGCGATTCGCTCCATCCGGGGGCTTCTCTCCGCGTTTCTTTCCCGCCGTTGGCTTCCCGGCCTATTTCTTTTCCCTTCGCTGCCAGCGGGTCTTCTTCAGCAACTTGCGATGCTTATGCTTGGCCATCTTCTTTTTTCGCCACTTTCGGTCCGACGGCATATAGTGCTATAACCTCCTTCCTGGTCCGTTGCGATTCTGTATAACGGCATTGGCGGCCCGGGCCCGCCGCTGCTCCCCTCCATTTTCTGCTTGGTTAATATTATAACCCAGGTGAGCCGCAACGCAAGCCCGAACGGTTCTCTGCCCAGTCCACCGATCCAACGAATGCCTATGTCCTCCGGGAAGCCATTTAGGGATCGGCCATCTCCATAAGCCGGAGGACCCGGGAGAGGACGTCCTCCACGGTGAGCCCGGTGGTGTCTATAACCACCGCGCCTTCGGGGACGCGCAGGGGAGCAATGGCCCGTTGGCTATCAATCCTGTCCCGTTGGAGCATCATCGCCAGCACCTCTTCATACGCGACGTCTTCCCCTCGCGCTCGCCGTTCCAGCCAGCGGCGCCGGGCCCGCTCCTGGGGCGTCGCGTCCAGGTAGAGTTTCAGGTCTGCCTCGGGCAAGACCACTGTGCCAATGTCCCGTCCCACCATGACGACCCGGCCAGCAGCAGCGATGCGTCGCTGCTGGGCAACCATCGCCTCTCGCACTCCCGGATAGGCGGCGACCACGGAGACGGTACCATCCACCTCCGGCCGCCGGATGTCCCAGGTAATATCTTCCCCGTCGGCCAGAACAGTATACTGACGTCCATCGTCGGCCGTGGGAGGAATGACGTCTATACAGAGCGCCTCTGCCAGTGCGGTAACGGCGGCCTCGTCCTCCACCGAGATACCGCGCGAAAGCGCGACCCATGTTACGGCCCGATACATCGCGCCGGTATCCAGATACAGGTAGCCCAACCGCCGGGCCAGCAGATAACCGATCGTGCTCTTCCCCGATGCAACGGGGCCATCTATCGTAATCGTGGAAGGAACCATGGCATGTTGCGGATTCCGCGTTAACCGAAATCTTACCGCCCCCCTACCCGTACTGTCCCTAATAGGATGCGACGGTTCTGGGGATCGGCGCCATCACCGGAGACCGGAAGCCGCTCCCCGGTCTCCCAGCGGTACATGCCCACCTCCAGCAGGTACTCTCCAGCAGGGGTATCCGCTGGCAGGACCAGTTCGTAGCGGTCCCGCAGCAGGCGGCCGAGAATCCACCGCGCGGTCGGACAGCCACCGCGCAACGGCTCGTGGTCGTCCTGCGCCCAGACGGGGTTGCCTGTGGCCGGGTTGTGGACCGTCCCCACCAGGTGAGTGAAGACAACGTAGTTCTCCCCCACAGGCCCGTCGGCCTGCCAGTAGAGGTCCAGCAAGAGCCGCTCCCCCGGACGGACCCCTGCGCCCGGCGCGAGGGGCTGCTTCCCCAGAATGCCCCGTTCCCGATACAGCCCGTATCCCACCAGCCGGACCGACTCCCCCAGATGCGCCATCATCGGATGGGGAATCTCCGCTGAGGAGGGCTCCGGCTGGGTATGGGTGACCTGGACCTCTCCGAGGGGAACCGGTTTCCCATCCGGAGCCGTCACTTCAAAATGGTACCGTCCGGCAGGCATGCAGGCGGTTACCGGGAATTCTACCAGGCGATAAATCGTCCGGTTCGGAGGGCAGAGGGTCAGCAGAGTGCCCCACATCATCTCCCCCGATGGCTCCACCAGCATTACCCCCGGCAGGGACGACCGCGCGGTCCAGTACCAGAAGCACTCCTCTCCGCCCAGCCCCTCCGGGACCAGGGGCGGCCCGGCCCGCAGGTAGAGCCCCAGCCGCAGCGGGTCGCCCGGGCGGACCTCCCGGACTGGTAGGTCGTATCCCAGCACCTCCAGCCCGGCGGCAGGTGTGGCGAAAAGGGGGTACTGGGGATGGGCTCCATCGGCGGTTACCTCCTCTCCAGCGGGTCCGAACAGGGAGAGGCGGTTATGGCCGAATTCCAGCGTCAATAAGCGGGTATATCGTTCGGCCAGCCAGGCCTCGGCGACACTTTCCGGGTCCTGCAGATGGCGCTCCACCTGGGCCAGCCAGACACGGGAATGGGACCGGGCAACCGGCGCCAGTTCGGTCTCCACTCCGGCCACATCCAGAACCGGAGACTCCCGGGGGATCGGGTAGACCGGCGGGCGGTCGGCGGGGGCCGGTGCCCGGTCGTAATAATAGAGAAAAAGCGGGTAGCGGTCGCCGGAGACCAGGACAACAGCATCTCCTGGCTTTGCCTGGGCCCAGACCACCCTCACCATGCTCTGCAGGTCGTCCCGCAGGCGGCGGTCGGCGTAGTGGCCGGGGAGGGCCCAAAGCATCAGGACGAGGACCAGCGCGGCCCTCACCCCCACCCCCCGGCCCCCTCCCGGTGGCCCGAAGGGCTGGGGGTGAAGGCAGGGGCTCAGCGTCCACCCCAGCCAGGCATAAAAGAGCGGTGCGAAGGAGAGAAAGTAGCGCGCCTCTACTCGCGGCGTGTAAAAGAGCATCCGGGGCTGAGTGACCAGCCAAACCATCAGCGGCGGAATGAGCGTCCCCAACACCAGCAGCCAGAGTTTGTCCCTCGTCTGGGGCAGGGCTCCGGAGCGCCGGGCCTGGAAGAGCAGGACTCCTGTCCCCCAGAGGAGAACCGCCCCCTCGACCAGAACCGCCCCCAGGTAGTCCCCCACATGGGTGGAGATGCCCAGGGTCAACAGAACCCCATCCAGCAGGAAGACGAACCCAGGTGAGACCGGCTCCTGCACCACCGACCACGACCGCATTCGGGGAAGAGCCAGAGCCAGCCATGGAGCCCAGAGGGCCAGCGCCGCTCCCTGTATTATCAGCCACCGCCGCCACAGGGCCCACCAATCTGTCCGCCGCAGGCCCACGATGAAAACGTACAGGTTCTGAATCGCCAGAAGCAGGGCCGAGAAGTAAATCGTGTAGAGCGCCGCGACGGTTGCACCGACCCAGGAAATTTCTAACCGCCGAGAACGCAAAAGGGGCAGAGGTTTCCAAGCATTGGTGGACGCGCTTTGCGTCCTTGGCGGTTCAGAAATCCACCGCAGAAGGGCGTAGAACGAGAGCGTTGCGGCCAGCGCGGCCAGGGCGTACATCCGCATCTCCTGGGACCACCAGACGTGAAAGCGGGAGAGAGCCAAAAGCCAGAGCGCGGCGGCGCCTGCCCGGGGCCCGCCCAGCCGTCGGCCCAGCGGGGCCATCACAGCGACGGTGAGCATCGCCACCATCACCGTCAGGTAGCGGGCCGCGAATTCGCTTTCTCCGGCCAGCCGCACCCAGGGCCAGAGCAACCAGAAGTAGAGGGGCGGATGGACGTCCCCTGCCGTCCAGAGCGTCGTCTCCAGGAAATGATGGCGGACCGCCCAAATGGCCAGCCCCTCATCCCACCAGATGTTCTGGTCTCCCAGGCGGTAGACCCGAAGGGCAAAGGCCACCAGCAAGCCAAGTACCAGGGACAGACAAGAGGGGCCCAGCCCCGAGAGAATGCGTTTGCATCCTGAACCAATCTGGTCTATAATTTTCAAAAACGTCTCTCCAGGAGGTATACCCATGTTAAAGCCCTTTGACCCCACAACGCCCCTTCCCCCTCAGGAGCCTGGGTGGGATAACCATCTCACCTTTTCGTACAAGGAAATAGATGCCTTCTGGCTGGCTCGCTGGACACCGGAGACGGGTTGGGAACCGGGCCGTCTGTATGAACATCGGGGCGCTAAACTGGAACTGTCTCCTGGCGCGGCCGTACTCTATTACGGCGAAGGTATCTTTGAGGGTCTCAAGGCCCGGCGGACCCGGACGGGGAAAATCGTTCTTTTTCGTCCTCAGGATAACGCTCGTCGTCTGCAGGCTTCGGCGGCCCGTCTGGCGATGCCAGCCCCTTCAGTAGATATGTTTATGGAGGCTGTGATCGCTGTTACCCGGGCCAATGCCCGCTGGGTCCCGGCGCCGGAGAAAGGCAGTTTTTACCTGCGTCCGGTGGTCATCGGAAGTGGCCCCATCCTGGGCGTGGCACCGGCTCCGGAGTTTCTCTTCTACGTATTTGGCTGCCCGGTGGGGCCGTATATGGGCGGAGACCGGGTCATCGTTCCCTACGCGGCTCATCGCGCCGCCCCCTACGGGACAGGCGCCGCCAAAGCCGCGGGCAACTACGCCGCCTGCCTCCGTCCTCAGAAAATCGCTAAAGAACTGGGGTACGTGGATGCCCTCTATCTGGATGCCCGGGAAGACCGGTATATAGAAGAACTCTCCGGGGCCAACTTCTTTGCGATTTTAAAGGATGGAACGTTAGTTACTCCGGCCCTGGGCTCCATCCTACCAGGCATCACCCGAGATTCAGTGCTCACCATTGCCCGGGAAATCTTCGGATGGATCGCCGTAGAGCGGAAACTCGCCATAGAAGAAGTCATCAACGATGCAGTGGAAGCGTTCTACACCGGCACCGCCGCTGTTCTCTCCCCGATAACCGTGGTCAACTACCGGGGGGTGGATTATCCCATTGGCGATGGCCAACCCGGTCCCAGGGCCCGAATGCTCCGACAGGCGTTGGAAGAGATTCAAATCCAGGAACGGCCCGATCTGTGGGGTTGGGTGGTAGAGGTGGCCTGAAACCAAAAACTCCCGTCCTCGAAGGGACGGGAGTTTCCGTTCCCGCGATATACCCTTTCTTGCTCTCCACCCGCAAAGCCCCTCAGCCAGCAACTCGAGATCGCCGTGTCCTGATAACGAAAGACATCCCGGTCGAGTCTAATAAATGGGTGCTCGGTAGATTGGTCAACGGGCTCATATTTCAGTCTGCCAGTTTACCCCTTACCATCCCCCACCGTCCGGTCAACAGTCGGGAGGATTTTCGGCCCGGCTCCCTACGCCCGACTTCCACCGTTCCCGGGCTCTCTGGAGCCGTACTTCGCGCCTACTTGTTTCCATCCTTCCTCTTTGTGCAGAATTTGTCTCTGGTTATACCACGAATGGCGCGATCTGTCAAACAGAATCCCGCTTGAAAAACCCCGCCCAGAGAGCAAGCATGAACGGATACGGGAAGTGAGATAAGCCTCCTGCGCGTACCGGATAATAAACACGATTTAGAGTTTGACAAAATTTCAACAATATGGTATCATAAGTGTTAAGGAGGTACGCCATGCAGGAGACCCGACAGCGTATTCTGGAAATTATCAAGTTGCGGGGTCAGGCCACGGTCAATGAACTGACCCGCGAATTGGGATTGACAGCGGTAACGATTCGGCATCACCTGGACGTCCTCCATCGGGAGGGACTGATTGGCCCACCCCAGATTCTCCGGAAAGCCGGTCCGGGTCGGCCACAACACGTCTATCGGCTCGCAGGTGAGGCCGAGGAATTTTTCCCCAAAAAATACGACCGGCTGACTGATGCTCTTCTGGAGGAACTGGAAAGCCGCATGTCCCCAGAGGAATTGAGCGCGGTGATCAACGGCGTCGCCGAACGGATGGCCCGCCAGGTATCCGTTGAAGGAGACCTGAGTGCCCGCCTGGGAGCCCTGATGGAATTTCTGAACGGGCTGGGATACCTGGCAACCGCCGAGAAGGAAGACAGCAGTTATCGGATCACAGTGGCCAACTGCCCCTACGAGCGGGTCGCCCGACGCCACGGCCTCCCCTGTCAGGTGGACACCCGCCTGATCGCGCTGGTAACCGGGGTGGAGCCGGAGCATGTTCAGCAGATTGCGGTCGGCGACGAGCACTGCGTCTACCGTCTGGCCATGCCCGAGGGCTGAACCTCCCATAAGGGAAAAAGAAAACATCATCGTTGCGGCAGCACAGCCGCCGCAACGATGGACGTTTTTCTCCCCTTCCCACGAAGATTGAAACCTCATCCCACGCTATGACCCTGAAAGTTACCCTGATTTACCCTGGTATCGCGGGTCGGGGCTGGAACTCCCTCAAGCAAGGGATGGACGCCGGCTGGATTTCCCACGGCCTGGCGTCTCTCAGTGCGGCCGCCAAAGCCCGGGGCTTTGAAGTGAATCTGATTGACCTGCGCGCTCTCTCTGGCTGGGACCAGTTCCAGGAGGTGCTAACAGCGCGCGCCCCCGACGTGATCGGAGTTACCATGATGAGCGTGGATTACAACCCCGCTCGCCAGGCCCTCGCCATTGCCCGGAAGGTCCTGCCGAAGGTCATCACTGTGATCGGAGGCCCCCACGTCACCATTGCCCTGCAGGATAGCCTGCGCATCCCCGATGTGGACTACCTGATCACCGGCGAGGGCGAAATTACGTTCCCCCAGTTGCTCCAGGCTATTGCGGAGGGCCGTCGTCCTCCTCACCGGGTGCTGCGAGGCGAGCCGCCGGACCTGGACGCGATCCCCTTCAGCGACCGGGACCTCTTCCTAGACGAATGGAAGCAATGGGGATACGATCTGAATTCCCCGGAGGTCCCATTCGTGGAAGAACTCCCCCCACCCTTCGCCACCATTATTGCCGGACGGGGCTGTATCTACAACTGCACGTTCTGTAAACCTGGAGAGGACTACCTTTTTGGCAAACGGGTACGTCGCCGCAGTGTGGAGAACGTCCTGGCAGAACTGCGTCAACTGGTAGATCGCTATCACCTGGCATCCTTTATGTTCCACGATGACTGCCTGACAGAGGACCGGGAATGGGTCATAGAGTTCACCGAACGGTATATGGCCGAAGGGTTCAACCTGCCTTTCTTCTGCCAGACCCGGGCCGACATTGTGGTGAAGCACGAAGACATGGTGGAGCGAATGGTACGGGCTGGCCTGCGGGGGTATTTCATCGGCTTTGAAAGTGGCAGCGACCGGGTGCTCAAATTCATTCGTAAAGGCACCACCGTTGCTCAGAATCTCCAGGCGGCCCGTATCTGCAAGAAATACGGCATCGCCATCTGGGCCAATTATATGATGGGCCTGCCCACGGAGACCAAGGAGGAAGTTATGGAAACGGTGCGGATGATGAAGGAGATTGACCCGGACTATTACAGCCCGGCCTTCTTCACGCCGCATCCTGGAACTGATCTCTATGACTTTGTGGTGGAACACAATCTGAGCCGGATCACCGATTACGACTCCTACCGGCGGAATCCCACGGAGCCGAAGATTCGGGGGCAGGACTACGAGTTTCTAAAGTGGGCAATGGCAGAGAGCCAGCGCCGTCGGCCCTGGAATGCGTTTCGGCGATGGGCACGGCGGCAGTGGCGGCGCCTGCGGCATTTGACCCCGGCGAAAATCCTGCGGCGATTGGGATTCCGCCCTGTTCGGTGGGCCAGATGGCGGTGGAGTATCCCATAGCAGGCCCGGACGCGGCACCCTGAGTGGATATAAAAGGGCACGAAGGCCAGCAACCTTCGTGCCCTTTATTTGTGGCTGGGCCTCCGGGTTCCGTAGTCCTGCTTTCCAGGAGCATGATAGGTCGCTGGCCTGCATCCTACAGGCTAATAGCCTGTGCTACATTGTACAGGCTAATAGCCTGCACTGCTTCAGTTACACCCGGAGCGTTTCCGAGATATTCCCAGTGGCACGGGGCGCCATCTGTCCCTGGGCCGTTGACAGCATGGCCCGGACCTAGAGCCCTTACCCTGGGGCCAGGAGCCGCCCGCCCGGCCCAATGCTCCTTTTCGTTTCCCTTTCCACTTCTATGGCCGGAATGCTGTAGAGGCCCATTTCCCGGCGGGCAGGTCCAGCGCAAACAGGTAGTGGTACCCGTCCGGATAGTTCCGAACCCGGACCAGCAACCCCCTTTCGGTCGGTTGGACCAGCAGGTCCACCCCCCATTCCCGATCCCGGGGCCATCCCACCCGGTCGGAAGCCCAGAGGCCGTTCTCGCACCAGACTTTCCCAAAACCCCGTACCGGCAACTGGAACCCGGAGGGTACACTCATTCCGGCACAGACAGGATGCACGGGCGGTTGGCTTTCGTCCCAGCGATCATCGTACACCCCCAACCACCTCCCGTTGTGGGTCGGCGAAGTGTACTCGCTCCCCATGCCCAGGGCATAAATCTTACGCGTATCCGAACGCCAGATCATAAAGGCCCCCATATGGGTTTGAGGGTTGGGGTTCTCGGGGTTGGTTTCAAACTTCTGAAAGGCTCCGTAGATTGAAAAGGATGGACCGGTAGGACATCCTGGATTGACCCCGAAAGTACTGGCGATGCCCACTACGGGCGCCAATGCTGGGTCTACCGTCGTACATGGCCCGGGCGTGGGCGTCAAACACACCACGCCACAGCCGCCAGGACAGGCCCCCGGGGTCGGGCATACCAGAATGCCCCCGGAAGGACAGGACGGGGGCGTGCAGACCGGGGCCATCGTGGTCGGCGTCACACAGATCACACCGCAGCCACCGGGGCAGGTTCCAGGGGTCGGGCACATCAGGATACCCCCGGAGGGGCATGGCGGGGGCGTACAGACAGGAGCCGTCGTGGGAGTTCCCGGCACCACAATCTGGACCCAGATGATGGCGCCAAAGCGGGTACCGTCGGGGGCTTGGAGTTGGTAATTGGCCCGGTAGGTACCCGGCGTCGCAGGGGCGACCAGGCTTACGCTCACATCTGTCTGCGCACCCGGAGCCAGCGCAGGCACGTCTACCGCCGGAGGACCACCCATCGGCGCGCCGGAGACAAAGACCAGCCGCGTCCCCAGCGCCCAGGTACAGGTGCCAGAGTTGCGCACCCGCCAGGTCTTGACGAAGGGAGTGCCCGGCGCAAAGACGGTGTTATCCGGAACGGTTACGTCGGCCACCCAGCGGGCACCCAGGGTACAGCCCGCCGCCGTGGTCGGTTCCGGAGGCGGCGTCGCTACCGGCGGAGCAGGAGTGGCCGGAGCCGTGGTCGCCGGAGCAGCAACCTCCGGCGTTGCCGTTGGTACCTCCGGGGGCGGCGTCGCCGTAACAACGATCGTCCTCACCGGCCCACAGGCCAGCGCAGCCAGCAACAGCAGGGATGCGGCTACAATGGGACCGAAAATCGGCGTTCTCCCGTTCACATTGCACCTCCTTTCCAAACTACGAGTCTGGCCCAATAGCAAAGCAAGCAGCTGAGATCCGGATGCTCCCTCTCCTACGCCCGTAAGGGGTGGCGAAAAGGACGGGACGAAGGCCGAAGATGAGCCAGGTCGTGAGCACCTCGCAGACCCGCATCCGCTTCAGCGAACTGATGCGCTGGGTGACGGAGACCCAGCAGCCATTCACCGTGGAACGGGACGGCGAGCCCTGGGTCGTTTTCCTCTCTGAAGGAGAAGCCTTTCGCTACGGCAAAGCGGCCACCGTCGCCGCTTCTATCCATTGTTTTACCACAAAACGCACAGTTTGTACAACCTCGGGCCGGAGTTTCGCCGCCGGGTTCTGGATCCGGTGCAGGACCGGGGCGGTGGCGGCGTGCTCCACGATGTAGAGCCAGTACTCCTCTCCCAGTCGCTGCGCCATCAGCCACTCGTTGGGCGTCAGCACCACCGGGCCGGTGGTCGCGCGGGCCTTGACCTCTATGTAGCGGACGGCGCCGTCGGGGGCCACGGAGCGCAGGTCGTCCCCCAGGTTCTGGGCGGAGACGTCCTCCGGGACACGGCCCTGGGCCCGCTCGTAATGGCCACCCGCATCCCCACGGCCTCTATCGCCGGGTCTTCCCGCATCTCCGGCTCCGGCACCTGCGGGACAATGCGCGCCACACCCACGACGCGCGGCGTGGCCGGAAGGAGCGCTACCTGGCGGCGGATCTCCTCCAGGGCCTGCCGCCGGGCCTCCAGTTCCTCCCGCCGCCGCTCCTCGTTGCGGCCTTCCACGTCGGGGACGACCTCGCCCCGCGCCCGGCGGGTCTCGTACTCAATCAGCCGGGCCTGAGATTCCAGAATCAGCCCGTCCAGGGAACGGAGGCCGTAGCGCCGCTGGACCTCGGCGTGGCGCTCCCGCTCCCGCAGGAGTTCGGCCCAGTAGTCCTCCAGGACGGTCTCGGCGAAACGGGCGACGACGGGCTCCTCCGGCGGAGGCTCCTCGGCCCGCTCCCCCGGCGGCAGAGGGAGCAGGTCCCAGAGGAGAGAACTGTTGACGGGCCGGGGGTCGCCGCCATCGGCGGGCTGGTAGAGGGCGAAGAGGCGGCGGCCCTACCCCCACCCGGCGGAGTTCGTTGAGTTTGGTCTCCACCTCGCGGGCCTCCGCCGCGCGGGCCAGGCGGATGAGGTCGTCCAGGGTGCGGATTTCCGCATGGTCTTTCCGGCACCGGGGTCATCGGCCAGGAGGAAGCGGACGCGGGGCTGGCGGAGGATGTGGCCGTAGACGGCGTCTATCTGGTGGGGAAGGGGATCCACCTGGGAGATGTGG
>JANXCY010000026.1:28187-28427 GCA_025060135.1 Anaerolineae bacterium
CGCGTCCTCCAGGGCCTCTTCGTCCAGCGCCTCACGCGCGGCCAGCCAGCGGCCCAGGCGCAGCAGTTCCTCCAGGCGGGCGCGACGGCGCTCCAGGGAGCGGCGGACGGCGCGGACGCTGGAGGCCAGCCTGCGCTGGAGGATGAGCAGCGCGAAGGCGACGTTGCGTTTATCGGCGGCGAAGGCCTTGTTGTACTCCGTCTGGACGTAGGCGGTGACACCGTTGTAGAGCCGCTTCTC
>JANXCY010000027.1 GCA_025060135.1 Anaerolineae bacterium
GCCGACCCTCAGTTCGTCCAGGACATCGGGATGGAGGCCAAGGGGCTGGAATACTCCGAGTACGTCTCCAAGGAGTCCCTGGCCCAGCAGGGCGGCTACGGCCTGGCCAACAAGGGCCCTCAGCACGACGAGGCCTGGCTCATCTTTATGGACATGGTCAGCAACCTCTTGCCCACCTTTGAGGATAAGGCGGAGGCGCTCCACTACTTCCCGATGTTCCGGACCTGGTTCGGGCTGGTGGGCCACTGCAAACTCCCCTGGAACGACATCATCCCGCCCGACAACAAGTACACGGCCGAACCGGCCAAAATCCCGGCTCACGTCCAGAACTACGTGGACCTCTTCTCCGGCGTAACGGGCAAAGAAATCACCCGTGAGGACCTCATCACCATGTCCGAGCGGGTCTACAACTTCCAGCGGGTCTTCAACCTGCGCCGGGGCTACGGCCGTCGGGAGCATGACAATGTCCCCTACCGTTCCATGGGACCCGTAACGGTGGAGGAGTACGAATCCCGCGCCGAACGGTACGACAAGCAGTTGCGGGAACTGCTGGGGCTGGACCCGACGAAGATGACGACCCAGGAGAAACTGGCCGCGCTGCGCAAGTATCGGGAGGAGCAGTACGAGCGGCTGAAGGATGCGGTCTACGCCCGCCGGGGCTGGACGCGCGATGGCATCCCCACACTGGAGACGCTGCGGCGGCTGGGAATTGATTACCCCGACGTCGTCGCGGTGGTGCAGCGGTATCTGTAGAGCGTCGGGTTGGGATGGGTGGCCAAGCCGCCCGCCCCAACCTCCCTCCTGTGGCTATGCGATTCCTGATCACCGGTGGTGCTGGATTTCTGGGCACTGCGCTGGCTAACCGCCTGGCCTCCGAGGGGCACCATGTGCGGGTCATAGACGACCTGAGCGCCGGGGACCCCTCCCGGCTGGACGAGCGGGTGCTCTTTACGCGCGGGAGCGTCCTGGATCGTCCCAAACTCTGGACGCTCCTGCAGGATGTGGATTGCGTCTATCACCTGGCCGCGCGGGTGCTGGTGGCGGAATCCATCCTTTACCCCCGGGAGTACAACGAAGTCAACGTTGGTGGCACCGTTACCCTCATGGAGGCGATCCGGGACGCTGGAGTGCGACGGGTGGTGCTGACCTCTTCCGGTGCCGTCTATGGCGAACAGCCGACCCAGCCGGTGCGGGAGGATGCTCCTCCCAACCCTCAATCTCCTTACGCGGTGAGCAAACTGGCGGCGGAGTACTACGTCCGCACCATCGGCGCCCTCTGGGGCATTGAGACCGTCGTCCTGCGCATCTTCAACGCCTACGGCCCCGGGCAGAACCTGCCGCCTTCTCACCCACCGGTGGTCCCCCGCTTCCTCCAGCAGGCGGTGCGGGGCGGCACCCTGGTCATCTTCGGCGGCGGCAATCAGACCCGGGATTTCGTCTACGTGGACGACGTGGTGGAGGCCCTGGTCGCCGCCGCGACCGCGCCGGATGTAGACCGTCGCATCATCAACGTCGGCTCCGGCCAGGAGACCTCCATCAACGAGCTGGCGCAGATGGTACTGGAGGTGGTTGGACGGGATGGGGAAATCATCCACAGTCCGGCCCAGAGTGGTGGCGTCTCCCGCCTCTGCGCCGATCTCACCCTGGCCCGCCGCCTCCTGGACTATAAACCGCGTGTCAGCCTGTGGGAAGGCCTGCGGCTGACACTGAAGCGCGACCCCCGCTTTGCAAAGTAGTGTGAGGAATGGCGGGGAGATGCGATGTGAGTGCATAGACATCGGTCCCCGCCATTATGCTTGGCAAAAATGACCTCTATGCTGCCATAGATTTTTGCAGCGGACTACCTGGCCCCGGAAGAGACCGCTGCTCTTGTTGAGGAACCGTATGAAGTTTCTCGGCTAACACCTTCTGCTGCCCAGGGAAGGCGGATTCCCATCCGCGCCTCCAGCCAGGATGATTCCGATAGAAATGGGACCATCCTCCGATGCAGCGGACTGGACAACAATGTAAAACTGGATATAATCATTCCTGACCATGCGTTGTCCAGAGTGTGGTTACGATGTTCCTGAGCCGCTCCTGCTCTGCCCCCGGTGCGGCGCTAACGTGGAGGAGACGCAGCCGATCAAGGGGCGCCGCGCGCTCCGCTCCCGTCCGGCCCGGACACTCTCCTGGATGGCCGCTCAGGAGGATACGCTCCCGCTGATTATCGGTTCAGAGGAGGTAGAGACTGTCTCTCCTCGTCCGACTCTCTGG
This sequence comes from Anaerolineae bacterium, assembly GCA_025060135.1. GTDB lineage: Bacteria > Chloroflexota > Anaerolineae > B4-G1 > DUEL01 > SpSt-77. The sequence goes on from JANXCY010000027.1 coordinate 2,254, forward strand.
CAGCGGGTGCGAGTGGTTCTCCTCTCCTTTATTGCTTTCCTCTGCCTGCTGACGGTAACCCTGGTTGCCTCCGGCTACTTCGGCATGCGGGCCGGGGAGCGGGCCCGAATAGAGCGGCGGGCCGCCATCGCCGAAGAGCACTACCAGCGCGGGCTGGCTCAACTGGACGGTGGAAACTATGAACTGGCCATCGCCGAGTTTGAGTACGTCCTCCAACTAGTCCCTGACCACCCTCTGGCCAAACAAGGCCTGGCAGAAGCGCGCGCCCGTCTGGCTGCCCGCCCCACTCCCACTTCCCAGGCCCGGGAGGGGGTAGCCCGGGACCTCTTCACCCGAGCGAAGGCCGCCTATGAGCAGGAAGACTGGCCGACAGCCGCCCGTCTCCTGAACCAATTGCGCGCTTTTGACCCGGAGTACGAGCCAGAGGCGGTGAAAGCGATGCTCTTCACCAGCCTCTACAACGCCGGGATGGCCGCCCTGGCGGGGGATTCGCTGGAGGAAGGGATTTTCTACCTGGACCAGGCCCGCCAGATTCGGCCTCTGGACGATAACGCCCTGCGGGAATTGGAACTGGCCCGCCGCTACCTGAAGGCCCTGGGGTACTGGGGAGTGGACTGGGAAGTATGCATCCAGCAGTTGGAGGCCCTCTACGCGCTGGCGCCCAATTATCGGGATGTCTTTCAGCGATTGTATCAGGCCTATGTGGCCTACGGCGACCTCTGGGCTAAGCAGGGAGAGATGTGCCCGGCGGCTGAACAGTATGCCCAGGCTCTCCGGTTGATGAACAGCGAGGCCTTGGTTCAGAAGCGGGACGAGGCGGCGGGGGTCTGTGCGGTGGCGACACCCACACCCATTGCCCCCATCAGTGGGATCCTTTCCGGGACCACCACGGTGCCCGGGTTCACCAGCGGACGGCTGGCCTATGCTGCCTACAACGCGGAAACTGGACGATACGACATCTACACCCTCGTCTCCGACGGGACCAATGGTTACCTGAGCCGGGTGGCGGAAGGAGCCGACCAGCCCTGCTGGCGGTGGGGCGGCGGGCAGTTGATCTTCCGGGACCGCCTGGCGCCGGGCCTCGCGCTCCTGCAACCCGACGGCTCCCGCGTCCTCCTGCGGCCTGGCGCCGATGCTGCCTGGCCGACCCTCTCCCCCGACGGTAGCCGCTATGCCTTCGCCGCCCCCGATAGCGCTGGAGTCTGGCACATCTACATTGCCCGCACCGACGGCTCTGGGTCTCCCGCCGTCGTGGCGCCGGGCTGGGGGCCGTCCTGGGGCCCCACGGGCCTGCTGGCCTGGACCGGCTGCGAGGCCGATGGCTCCGCCTGCGGCATCTACGTGGACCATCCCGACGACACCCAGCCCCCGACCCGGCTGACGGGCAGCGCCAGCGATACCGGCATCCACTGGGCACCGGGCGGCGGTCAGATGCTCTATATGTCCGACCACACCGGCAACTGGGACCTCTACCTCCTGGGTGTCGGAGGCGGCGTTCAGGTCTTGCTGAGCACCCCGGCGATTGACGGCCTGCCTGCCTGGTCGCCCGATGGGGCCACCATCGCCTTCCTCTCCTACCGGGAGAATACCTGGGGCATTTACCTGATGTCCCCGGATGGGAGCAACATCCGTCCGCTGGTTACCCTGGGGGCCGAGATGCCCCACTGGCCGAACCAGCGGCTCTCCTGGGCACCATGATGTCCGCTATTCGTATCCGCCGCGCCACACCCGACGACGCAGAAGCCATCGCTGCCATCTGGGAGGTCATCTGTGCCGAACGGGTCCACACCGCCATCCATCGCCCCTTTACTCCCGAACAGGAGCGAGCGCACATTGCCTCCCTCTCCGAACGGGAGGGGATTTTTGTGGCTGAAGTGGAAGGCCGCATCGTCGGCTTTCAATCCCTGGAGCGGTGGGTCCGCTATACCGACTCCTTTGACCACGTAGGAACGCTGGGCACGTTCATCCTTCCGGAATGGCGCGGGCGGGGGATCGCCCGTCCACTGGCTCGGCATACCCTGGAATTCGCCCGGGCTCACGGCTACGAGAAACTGGTGATTTTCGTTCGGGCAGGAAACCGGCGGGCGCAGGCTTTCTATCGGTCCCTGGGCTTTGTCCCCTGCGGCGTTCTGACTCGGCAGGTGAAGATAGACGGCCAGTACGACGACGAGATTTTCATGGAGATGTTCCTGTGCTCCTCGTCGGCTGCTGTGGCTTCCCCAAAGGACGAGCCGCCGCGTTCCAGCACTTCCCGCTGGTAGAAGTCCAGCAGACTTTCTACAAACCGCCCCGTCCGGAGACGGCCCGCCGCTGGCGGGAGGAGGCCCCGGCGGATTTCACCTTCACCCTGAAGGCCTGGCAACTGATCACCCATCCGCCCACCAGTCCGACCTACCGGCGTTCCGGCCTCTCCATCCCTCCGGACCGGCGAGACCGATACGGCGGATTCCGACCCACCCCGGAGGTCCGGGAGGCCTGGGAACGGACGCGGGAGGTGGCGCTGGCCCTGGCGGCCCCCATCGTCGTCTTTCAGTGCCCAGCCACGTTCACCCCCACCCCGGAGAACACGGACGCGCTGCGGCGCTTCTTCTCCACCGTGGACCGCGCGGGCCTGTGCTTTGCCTGGGAGCCGCGCGGCCCCTGGCCCGACGAGACCGTTGCTGCTCTCTGCCGGGAACTGAACCTCATCCACTGCGTGGACCCCTTCGTCCGCCCTCCCCTGACTTCCGGGACGGCCTACTTCCGCCTGCACGGGATCGGCGGATACCGCTATCGCTTCACCGATGCCGATCTGGCGCGGATTCTGGAATGGTGTCGTCCCTTTGAGACTGCCTATGTCCTCTTCAACAACATCTCTATGTGGGAAGATGGCCTGCGTCTGCAGCAGATAGCCGGAGGATAGGGCGGCTCGGAGCGTCCCACTTGACGGTACCCATCTCCTAAGGGCGCCCAGGGCCTGGAGAAGAAGTTCCGATTGGCGATACCATTGCGGTGCGGCCAGGTGGCGATGCGGGCCAGCAGTTTCTGCCGGCCCCTCCGCGCCAGATAGGGCCCATCCCCTTCGCGCTTCAAAAGATCCGGTCCTTGACAATCATCGCAACCGGTGATATAATTTGATCAGTCATATATAGGACAAGTCAAATATAAGCAGGAGATATCATGTCCCTCCCCTATGCCGTTCTTGGTTTCCTGAATTACGCTCCCATGACCGGCTATGAACTGAAAAAGGCCTTTGATACCTCCATTCGCCACTTCTGGCCCGCCGACCAGGCCCAGATTTACCGCACGCTCAAAGAACTGACCCGCCGGGGCTGGGTGACGGTGGAGGTCGTCCCGCAGGAGGACCGGCCCAACCGCAAAGTCTACCACATTACCGACGCCGGGCGGGAGGAACTGCGCCGCTGGCTGGGCACCCCCGCCGATCCGGAGGACCCGCGTGTTCCCCTGCTGATCCGGATCTTTTTCGCCGGGCAGTTGCCCAGCGAGAAGGCCATCGCGCTGCTGGAGACATACGCTGCCGCCCTCCGGGCCCGGCTGGAGACCTACGCCCGAATCCCTCAGCGGGCCGCCCACTACGCTGAGGCCATCCAATCCCCGCGCGAGGTCTTCTTCTGGGCCCTGACGCTGGACTACGGCATCCGGCTCACCCGCGCCGCGCTGGAGTGGGCCGAAGAGGCCATCCGCAACATCCGGAATCTGGAGAAACAATGAGCGAAAAATCCACCCGATCCGTCATCATCATCGGTGCGGGCATTGCTGGCCTTTCCGCCGGTTGCTACGCCCGGATGAACGGCTACCGCACCCAAATCTTTGAAATGCACACCCTACCCGGCGGGCTCTGCACTTCGTGGCGCCGCAAGGGCTATACCATAGACGGCTGCATCCACTGGCTCGTCGGCTCCTCTCCCACTTCGCCGTTCTACCCCTTCTGGGAGGAAGTGGGCGCGGTCCAGGGAAAGGAGTTCCTCTACGCCGAAGATTACTTCCGCTACGAGACCGGGGACGGGCGAACGATTCGCTTCCCCACCGACCTGGACGCGCTGGAAGCGCACTGGCTGGAGTTCGCCCCGGAGGACGCCGGGCCCATCCGCGAATTCGTCGCCGCTGCCCGCCGACTGCTCTCGTTCGGGCAACCCCTGGAGAAGCCACCGGAACTCTACGGCCCGATGGACGGCCTGCGAATGGCGCGCCAGATGATGCCCTATATGGGCCTGCTGCGCCGCTGGTCGGCACTCTCCATCGCCGACTTCGCCGCCCGTCTGAAAAACGACGCCCTGCGGGATATGCTCCTGCGCGCGTGGTATCCGGAGTTCAGTCTCTTCTTTCTCCTGTTGACCCTGGCCTGGCTGCACAAGCGGGAGGCCGGATACCCCCTCGGCGGATCGCTGGCCTTCGCCCGGAGCATTGAGACGCGCTACCGGGACCTGGGTGGCGAAATCACCTACGGCGCCCGCGTGCGCCGCATTCTGGTCCGGGACGACCGGGCCGTGGGCGTGGAACTGGAGGACGGAAGCCAGCACTTCGCCGACGCTGTCATCTCCGCCGCCGACGGCTACACCACCATCTTCCGGATGCTGGAAGGCCGGTATGTGGACGACCGCATCCGCCGCCTCTACGAGATGCCCCTCTTCCCGCCCCTGGTGTGCGTCGCCCTGGGCGTCCGCCGGACCTTTGAGGATGTGCCCCATCTGGTCGTCGGCCTGGACATCCCTCTGAAGCGTCCGGTCTCCATCATCGGACGGGAGGAGCGGCGTCTCCAGGTCCATCTGTATTCCTTTGACCCCACCCTGGCCCCGCCGGGCAGGACCGTCGTGGTGGTGCTCTTTAACACCGATTACGACGACTGGCGGCGGCTCTATGAGACCCGAGAGCAGTACCGGGCAGAGAAAGAACGGATCGCCGACCAGGTGATAGCCGCGCTGGACGACCGGTTCCCCGGCCTCTCGGCCCAGGTGGAAATGGTGGACGTGGCCACGCCGGTAACCTACGAGCGCTATACCGGCAACTGGCGGGGGTCTTTTGAGGGCTGGCTGCTGACGCCGCAGAACGCGCAGGTACAGGTCCCCCGCACCCTTCCGGGCCTGAGGAATTTCTACATGGCCGGCCACTGGACGATGCCCGGCGGCGGCCTGCCCACCGCGCTGTTGACCGCCCGCTGGGCCGTCCAGGTGATGTGCCGCCGCGACGGTCGCCCGTTCACTGCCATCAAGGGATAACCCTACCCAGCGGAACACGCAACACGGAACACGGAATACGGAATACGTGAAAAGTGAAACGTGAGGAGGCCCCAATGTACATCCTCGCCATCAACGGAAGCCCGCGCGGCCGCCGGAGCAACACCGACCGCATCCTCCAGCCCTTCCTGGAGGGCGCCCGGGCCGCCGGCGCGGAGACGGAGACGGTCTATCTGGCCGACCTGAAGATCAACCCCTGCCTGGGATGTTTCTCCTGCTGGACGAAGACCCCCGGCGTCTGTGTCCACAGGGACGATATGGCGGGCTTGCTCCCCAAAATCCGCCGGGCCGACGACGTCGTCTACGCCACCCCCCTCTACGTCTTCACCGTCAGCGGGCTGATGAAGGACTTTATGGACCGATGCCTGCCCAACCTGGACCCGCACATTGTCCGGCGGGGAGAGCACTACATCCATCCTTCCCGCTACGGCGACGGCCCTTCCCGGCAGAAGGTCGTCCTGCTCTCCAACTGCGGCTTCCCGGAGCGGCACCACTTCTCCGCGCTGGTGGAGACCTTCCGCCGCTTCACCGACAACCCCGACACCGAACTGGCGGCGACGATTCTCTGCGCAGGGGGTGAACTGCTGGCCCAGGAGGCGCTGCGGGAGAGCCTCCAGTGGTATCCCGACGCGGCCCGTCGGGCTGGAGAGGAGGTGGTCCGCTACGGCCACATCCTGCCGGAGACCCAGGCCGTCCTGGATACCCCCCTGGCGGAGCCGGAAGTCTATGCGAATATGGCCAACCTGTGGTGGGATAGCCAGATCAGGCCCCGCGTGCCGGTGCAAGAAGCGCCGGAAACCCGCGCCGGGGAGAGCCTTTCTCCACCCATTGTCCTCCCCACCGGAGAGCCGGGTCAGAGTCCCCGGACCTGCCGGGAGGCTGTCCTGGGCATGGCGGCGGTCTTCAACCCCGCAGCCGCCGGAAACCTCCAGGCCGACATTCAGTTCATTGTTACGGGGGAGGAGCCCGGAAACTACGTCCTGCGCATCCGGGACGGCCGCTGCACGGCCCATGAGGGCATAGTCTCCCGGCCCACGATGACGGTCTACACCCCGTCGGATGTATGGCTCAAGATCGCCCGAAACGAGTTGAGCGGGCAGGCCGCCTACGTGAAGGGGATGTACCGGGTAGAGGGAGATTTCAGCCTGCTCCTGCGGCTGGGGGACCTCTTCTCCGGGCCGGAGGGCCCCACCCGCCCGCCCGCACCGGTCGCTGCGCCGCCCGAAGAGGAGACGGTCCAGCGGGGGCCCATTCGCCTTCCCGGCATGGCCTGGCTCACCGTGGCCTTCCTCCCCTGGATCGTCCACTGGGCCACGATGGACATCCCTGGCCTGAGCGCGTGGGTCAGCCTGGGAGTGCCGCTGTTGCTGGGGGTGCTCATCTGGGGATACCGGCGGATATTCGCCCGCCCCACTTGGATGGAGACGGGGACGCCCCTCTACTTGGCCCTGGCGGGACTGGCGACGCTTCTGGGAAGTCGGTTCTTTGCCGAGTACCGGGACGTCCTGGGGTATCTGGCCCTGGCGGGCATCTGGCTGGGGACGCTGGCGGCCGAACGGCCCCTTACCGCCGAGTATTCCCAATGGTCTTACCCGCCGGCCCTGTGGAACCTTCCCGTTTTCCTGCGGACGAACGCCATCATCACCACCGCCTGGGGATGGGTCTACCTGCTGATGGCCGTTCTGGCGCTGGCGGGGCACGCGCGGCCGGAGCAGGCGCTTTTCTGGATGGTGGCCCGCAACCTGCTCCTGGTCCCGGCCTTCGCCTTCACCGCGTGGTTTCAGAAGTGGTATCCGGCAAGAGGATGACGGGCTGCCCACACGCCACGGCCCCGGGCCACCTTTTCGCAAAAGTGAGCCCGCTGCCCCAAGCCCATTTCACCGCCGAGGCGCAGAGCCCGCAGAGAACTTATTTATGCGCTCTCGGGGTCTCTGCGGTCAGTTTGGGCCGTAGAACCCAAAAGATTTTTCTACCCCTGCAGGGAAGGCAGGCCAGACTTCCGACCAATCTGGCCGATGAGATGGCCTTGAAAGACCGTCAGCCAGACGGCTACTGGAAGGGTGATCAAGCCAATCACTGCTCCCGCCACCCATCCCGCACAGGGAACAACCACGCTGAGAGCTCCGTTGATCAGGATGATGGCTACGTTGATCACGGCGCTTATCACCACGGCCAGGAGCAATATCAGGAAAATACTGCCCAGATTCCGCCCCGTGAACCGCACGATGTCCCCCACGCGCAGACAGGCGCCAAGCCGACCGTGCCCGGCGTACTGGAGGTAGATCGCCGGCGCCAGGAACGCCACCAGGAAGGTGTACAGGAAGATCAGACAACTCAGCCCAATAACCAGCACTCCGGCGACGCCCGTCAGGACGGCGGTCAAGTCCTCGTTTTCTCCTCCCAGCATGGGGAGTACCGAGACGGCAAATACCGGGCAGGACAGGAGAAGGGCAGGCAGAGTATAGATGAATATGGCCACCCACACCAGCAGCCCGTCTACGAACTTCTGCCCCAGTTCCCTCCAATCCGGCAAAGGGTTGGGGTCTCCGCTCAGCACACGGCGGATCACAGTAATCATGTATCCCATCAGGGCAAAGATGCCGAAAATAGGAATGAGCAGGATCAATCCGCCGAGGAGCAGTTTGGTGACCCAGTCCCGGTCCTCAAAGACGAATCGGAATGCTTTTCCCACGTCCATGTTGCTCTCCTTTTAGAATGATGGAAAATCCGCGCTGTCCGCGTTCATCCGTGTTCCGATTTCAGGGTAGAACGCGGATGGACACGGAGGTATACGAACGGATAGGCCGAGATGGAGTTTCCGCGAACCTCCGTGTTCTTCCGCGTTCTATTTCCCTATATCCGGTAAGACCCCCCGTTCCACCAGCGCCTGTGCCAGGTTTTCGGCGTCGTCTGGGGAGACCAGAGCCAGAGTGGGGGTAAGGAGTTCCCGGATATAGCGACGGGTAACGGGCGTCGCGGCCAGTTCCCGCAGTAGCGCTTCGTCCTGCACTCGCAGGAGAACCGCCCACTCCAGCCGGGCCTCCGGTCCCCGCTGGGCCCAGCGCTCCACCGCCCGATGCAGCGCCATAGGGACCGGTTTTCCGGTCGTCTCCTCCAGAAAGGTTAGCACTCGCTCCGGGGGGATGCGCTGCTGGCGAGCCCGCTCCAGTGAGGCAGGCGTCAGGCGGTATAGGGAAAGGTCGCCGATGAAGAGCCAGTCCGCCACCCGGCTCACCTGGAAGCGCTCGTACCGCCGTCCCGCCGGAACCTCCAGAACGCCGTCAGGACGAACGATCATCGGTGGCGGAGGCGGCTCCAGAGGAGGCTCGGTCTGTCCCAGAAACGCCGCACCGGTGGGGGTCAGGGAGAAACGAGGGGATTCCTCAACGCTCGCCGCCACGATCCCCAGCCAGGCCAGCGGCCCTGTGATAAGGTAGCGAATCAGCGCTCCTTCCACTCGGTCCCAGTGTTCAAACCCCCGCAGGTACTCCCCGGTAGCCGCGTCCCGGATGTACCAGGTGTCGTAGTTCCCATCGGGCCGCTGGAAGTCCGGGTCGGCCTCTTTTATGGCCGCGACGAAATCTTCCAGTGCGTACCACTCCCCAGGGGAACCGGCCGCCAGATGCCGGAGGATGGCCTCCCGGGCCAGAAGTGGGTCGTTGCGCCAGGAGCCGGTCTCTTCCGGACGGAGGTTGGGGACGTGCCGGAGGTCATCCCAGGTCGGGTCCTCCCGCCAGGCCCGGGCCAGCATCAGCCGCTGGATGGCCGGAGAGGCTCGCAGCCACTCGGTTACTGGCTCCGGCGCCGGACGGAGATGCCCAGCCCGATCCGTCCGCAGCCAGCCCAGGCGCCGGACCAGGTGGCTCAGAAACGCCCATCGCCCCGGATCAGGGTCCTGCAGGTAGCGCCGCAGGTCGGCTTCGGCGAAGGATGGCCATTGTCCCCCCGCTGTGGGACGAACCGGGTGGACCTGGAAGTAGGCCAGAAGGGTGCAGAGGTCGTCCAACAGCGCGTCGGTAGGGAGAACGGGAGCGGCAGGCGGGGCCGTCGGTTCCAGACGAAAGAGGGGAATGGGCGAAAGGGGCAAAAGGGCCCGCAGTTCCTCCGGGAGCAGAGCCACCTCGTAGAGGCCGGTGGGACCTTCGGCCACGGCGCGGAACACCAGCCCCCAGTACCAGAGGGACTCCGCCACCGATACCGGGGACTCCCAGGGCCGCTCCTGCCGGAGACGGCCCGGGCCCATATCCCGCACCGGCCCCCAGCGGCGGATGAAAGTGGGCCAGGCCATTGCTCCGCCAACGGAATGGAGCCACTCCAGCGCGGCTCGCTCTTCGGACGAGAGGGAGGCCCACGTCGCCTCCGCCCGTCTCCGGTCCCGCATCTCCGTCTCCAGCACAGCAACGGCTTCCGCCCGGCGCTCGGGCAGGTCCTCCAGCCCCCAGCGGCGGGCCAGTACCTCCAGCCGCACCGCGTCCACGTGGGTCAGGCACTGCGCCAGATTCCGGTTCATGGGGATCATGGACAGGATTGACAGGATTAACAGGATTATCAGGATTATCAGGATTATCAGGATGGATATGATTCATGGGTTTAGTAGGGTGAATAGGATGGGCGGGATGAACGGGATTGGCGAGATGAAAATTCCATCCGTCCTGGAAGGCTTTCCGCAGTTCGCAAGAAAAGGGTCAGGCGGGGGACCAGGCCAGGGCTTCCAGAACTTCTTCGGCGACGAGGCGGGCCCGGGCCGGGTCGCGGCGCACGAACTGCACCAGCAACTGGTAAATCTCCCGGCAGGCCTCCCGCTCTTGATGGTCGGGCAGGACTGTCCAGCGGGCCACTTCCACGATGGCATCGGCCGCCGGACGGATGAAGGGCCGCTCTGCAGGCCGTCTCCGGGGCCGGGCCAAGGGTTCCCCCTCTACAGCCGCCCCCGTCTCCTCTGCAATGACGCGCCGCAGGGCCTGCAGCAGAGTCTGGCCCAGACCGGCCTGTCGGGCCAGCGCTCCTTCCAGACTGATCTCCTGTCCGTCCCAGGCCCGAACTTCGGTCCAGAGGGGGGATTCACCATCAGCGGTGAAATGAAGCACGCAGTAGTCTCGCTCCACCAGGTAGGCAATGGCCGCAAAAAGCAGCGCTGCTGCCTCCCGACGGGGGTCCATCGGCAAGCCGAAGAGTTCCACCAGCACAGTGCGCCGCTGAGCGTCCGCGTAAAAGAAGCCGGTGATGTACTGGGCCACCACTCCGCTGGCCAGCAGATGGGCCCGCCGACGGTCGGCCATCAACCGGGCCATCTGATCATCCAGGCCAACGCCGATTCGGACTCCCTCCAGTCGGTCCGGCTCCAGCGGAGCACCACAGTGTTGACAGACCGTTCCCTGGTCGTCGGTGTACTGCTTGCAGCGAGCACAGATGACCATAATGGTCTGCCCGCACCACGGGCACCGAGAGGCCGGCACCGCGATGGGACGATGGCAATACCGGCATTGCAGGGATGTTTCTTCCATTTAGCCCCCTGAATATCGGGCCCGCGACCTCCGTTACGCCAGCCGCAGGTCCGGCTCCACATCCAGGTCCCAGCCCGCCCGGACGCCCGCGCAGTAGCGAAAATAGCCGCAGGCGGCGACCATCGCGGCGTTGTCCGTACAGAGCGCCGGTGGAGGGAAGTATACCGGCACAGCGGCCCGCCGCCGAACAGCGGCCCGGAGGGCCTGATTGGCCGAAACGCCTCCCGAAAGCAGGATGGCGGTTGCTCCATATTCTTGGGCGGCCGCGACGGTCTTCGTTGCCAGCACGTCCACCACCGCCTCCTGGAACGCCGCCGCCAGGTCCGGAACCCATGGGCCCGGAATATCCCGCTGCTGAATCAGGCGGGCGACCGCTGTCTTCAACCCGCTGAAACTGAAATCGTAGGTCCCTTCCAGCCAGGCCCGGGGCAGGCGGAAGCGGGCCGGATTCCCCCTGGCCGCCGCTTTTTCGATACTGGGGCCGCCCGGGTAGGGGAGCCCCAGCAACCGCCCCACTTTGTCAAACGCCTCTCCGGCCGCGTCGTCCAGCGTGCCCCCCAGGTAGCGATACTCCCCGTGGCCCCGCATCAGGAGGAGTTCGGTATGCCCTCCGGAGACAATGAGCGTCAGGACCGGGAAGGTGAAATCTGGTGGGCTCCCCTCGTCGCTCTCCAGCCAGTTGGCGTAGATATGTGCCTCCAAATGGTTGACGGGTATCAATGGCAAACCGCGTCCCAGCGCCAGCCCTTTGGCGAGGTTGACGCCCACCAGGAGCGATCCCACCAGTCCCGGCCCCACGGTTACCGCGATGGCCGCCAGGTCTTCCCATGTCGTCCGGGCCCGATCCAGAGCCTCCTGAATCACGGGGACGGCGGCTTCAATGTGGGCCCGCGAGGCCACTTCGGGGAACACCCCTCCGTACCGGGCATGGAGGTCGGCCTGGGAGGCGACCACGTTGGAGAGGATGCGCCGACCATCGGCGACGACGGCCGCCGCCGTCTCGTCGCAGGACGTTTCTATGCCCAGAATCCGGACTTCGGACACGTCAGTGATACTCCACCCGCACGCCCTTCAGGCGGCACAGAGCCTTCTCCAGAACGGCAATGATCAAAATGAAAGGAAGGTCGGCCAGCACAGTGAGGGTACAGGCCGCCGCCAGCCAGCGCAGGGTGGCCGAGAGGGGGCCGGCCAGGGCCGGCCCCATATCCAGCAGAACCACGAGTCCCACCACCACCGCGAAGAAGGCCGCCAGCACAGGCCAGGCCTGCATATCAGAGCGGCTGGGGAGCATGGTGTTGCTCACCGAGAAGGCCAGGTATACCCAGACCCAGACGTCCCGCGCGCGGGTTACCTGCCGCAGGTGCTCCCAGGCTCCTGTCCAGTCCGCCCGGGCCAGGGCCGTTCCCACCGGCCCCAATCCCAGCCCCAGATGGCCGATGAGGACGAGGGCCAGACAGCCTGCCAGGAGAGGAGCCAGGCCGATAAGTGCCGTCTTGACTGGACCCGTTCGCTCCACCGGTACGAAGCCCAATTGGATCCGGTCTCCCTGACGGACCGGAAAGACCGAGAGCCGACCCACCCGCGCGCCCAGCAGGGAGGCGGCCAGCGCGTGGCTCAGTTCGTGGAGCAGTACCCCGGGCAATAGCGGCAGCGCGTAGAGCCAAAGGGCGGCCTCTCGATCGCCCACTGTCAACAGAGCCACTCCCTGCAGGTGTCGGTGAATCCACCGCTCCACCAGCAACAGCACCCCCAATCCCCCCGCAAACCAGAGAAGTGCACCGATGTCCATGGCGACCGCGCCAACGGCGTACGGGGTACACCTATGGATGCCGTATCCCGTATTGCTGCACGACCCAGTCGTAGAGCCGCCGGATGCCTTCCTCCACTCCGATCCGGGGCACCCAGCCCAGGTCCCGCGCGGCCTTCCGGATGTCGGAGATGTAGACTCGCTGGTCGCCCGGGCGCCAGTCCCCATAGGAGACAGGGATGGGACGGCCCAGCAGCCGCTCCAGCATAGGGCCAAACTCCGCCCAGACGGAGAGCGTATGTTGCGGCCCCCCACCAATATTATAGACCTGTCCGGCGGCGATGTCTATACGGGCAACCGCCGCGTCGTAGACATCCAGCAAGTCGTCGATGAAGAGCAAGTCCCGCACCTGCTTGCCATCTCCATAGATGGTGATGGGCTGACCGGTAACGGCGGCGATGATGAACCATGCCACCCACCCCTGGTCTTCCATTCCCTGCTGGTGGGGGCCATAGATACAGGACTGGCGGAACACGACCGTCGGCAGGCCGTAGATACGGGCGTAGTCCCGGACGTACTGGTCGCCAGCCCCTTTGGAACACCCGTAAGGAGAATGCAGGTCCAGCGGCCAGGTCTCCGGCACGCCCCAGGGGAGGTCCCGGTAGCCGTACCGGGTCGCTTCCTCCACCACGGCTACGTCTTCCATCCCGCCGTAGACTTTGTTGGTGGAGGCGTAGAGGAGGATCGGCATCTGACCGGAGAGGCGGGCTGCCTCCAGGACGTTAAATGTGCCCAGAGCATTGACTTCAAAGTCGGTGCGGGGGTCGGCGACCGAGGTGGTAACGGCGACCTGCGCGGCCAGATGGACGATGACATCGGCCTCCCGCGCGGCCCAGCACAGGGTTTCAAAATCCCGCACGTCTGCCGTGATCATCCGAAACGCGCATTCGCCGTGCTCCGCCCGTAACCACTCCAGGTTCTGCTCCGTGCCCGGACGGGAGAGATTGTCGTAGATAACGACCTCTTCCCCCCGCTGCAGTAACCGATGAGCGTAATTGATGCCGATGAATCCGGCGCCGCCGGTAATCAGGTATCGCATAGGGGCTGCTCACTCTCTATGGGATTGTCATCGGGATCCACCGGTCAGCGCGTCGGCTGATCGGGTAACCTCTCCCAGTGTCAGGCTTTCCCGGGCCAGCCCGATCAGGCCCAGGACCGCGCTGACAATGTACTGGAAGGTGTGAATGGCGAAGGCCGCCGTGATCGCCTGGTCGGTGGGCACATGGAAGGGAATGGTCAGCCCATAGCGGGCGATCGCATGGAAGACCCCGACCGCGCCGGGGGAGGAGGGGATCGCCATTCCCAGCCCCAGCACGCAAACGAGAAAGGGGGCCGCCAGAGGGGGCACGGGGTTCAGGAAGGCTCGCAGGAGCGCCCAGTAGGTCAGCACCACCACCGCCCACGCGACGACCGACCAGAAGAGGAGCAGCAGGCCCCGCCGACCGGAGCGCAGAGGAGCCAACCCATCCAGAAAACCCTCCAGCGTCCGGGCCCAACGCTCGGGGTTCGGGCGGGACATTGGGGGCAGAGGCCGCTGCGCGAGCCGCTGCCCCCACCGAGGAGCCACCGCCGAAAGCAGAGATGTGCTTCCTGCCACCAGGGCTCGTATCCAGCGCCCGATGTCCAGGCGGGGAGCCCGGGCCAGCATCCACCGGATGGCTTGGCGCCCCCGCTGGGGGTGAAAGGCCATCAGGAAGAGCACGGCCATGACGGCCAGGGCCACGCTTCCGGCCAGGATGCCCGCGCCCACTGCCTCCTCCGACCCGGCCACAAAAGGGGCCACGCCTCCCAGGATTGCCACCACGGTGAGCATATCCAGCACCCGTTCCACGACCACCGTGGAGAGGGCTGGCGCGATGGCGATCGCCCCACCCCGTCCGATGAGCACCGCGCGGGCCGGGTCGCCCAGACGGAAGGGGAGGATGTTGCTGACCAGGTAGCCGATGTTGGTCACCCAGAAACAACGGGCCAGACTGACCCCCGGCCCCAGGAGCAAGCGCCAGCGGACCGCGCGCGCCAGCGGGTACAGCACCACTCCGACAAGGGCCAGGGCCAGATAGCGGTAATCGGCCCGGGTCAGCGTCGCCGCCACCTGCTCGGGATCCATACCGATCAGGGCCAGCACCAGTGCTGCCCCACTGATCGTCAGCCCGATGAGCATTCGTCCCCGTCGTTGCATACGCGTGCTGGATGCGCCTTTGCGGACCGAATAAGGGTTTCGTGGCTTATATGCCCGGAAAACACCCGCAGGAGAGGAGATGTTGAGGAACGTTAGCCGACAAGCCTGCTTCTTACCCCCTTTCGGAACGCCCTTTGGGGCTATCTGACCGCTCCTGTGGGCCTTCTTGGACACCTCCACTATGTTCTTACAGATTATACCACTCCCCTCTGGTTTGGCAATGAACCCGGAGGCGGTGAAACCGGCCAGCGGACTCCGGGATATATTTTCGCGGCGGCGAGGGACCCTCCATCGGAAATGGATCACCAGGAGCAGGCACCATTTGACATTTCCCATTCCATCTGTATAATCTGTTCAAAGGTACCACCCCTGGGATAACCGGTGTCCCGTCCGATAAGGGAGGAATCAACCAATGAACCGAAGAATGCTCCTGATCCTGCTGACCGTTCTTCTTGCCGGATGTAGCCCGGCACCCTCTATGCCTACACCCACTCCGACAGAAGCGTCTCCCACGGTGCCGCTCGCGGTGGCTCCGCTCATCACGCCGGCGGAATCGACCCCAACGGCATCACCTCCACAGGCGTACCCTCCCAGCCTCTACCTGGACCCGGCCAGCGTTTCCCTGGAGGTCGGAGAAACGGTGGCGATTCGGGTATGGGGGGATGGGATGGGGGGCATCCATCTTTTATCCATGGAACTGACCTTTGATCCCGTCCTGGTTCAGATAGAGGATGCGGACCCGGTGGCAGAAGGCGCCCAGATCACGCCGGGCAACCTGATGGGAACCGTGGAGGAGAATCGGGTAGAACCAGGCCGCGTGCGATACCGTACCTCCGTATTGCCCGGGGAAATCCCTAAAGAGGGGGGGCTGGTGTGCTCTTTCGTACTGCGAGGGATGGCGGCAGGAGTAACGCCACTCCGATTTGAGCATATTATGGCTCAGGATGCCAACAGGAACCCGATGGATGTCTTGGCTTTATCGGACGGTTTGATCACTATTGGCGGAGGAGAGGCGCTTCCCCCTCCGGAGGAGCCACCTCTTCCGGCTCCGACCTCCACTTCCCCTCCAAGCCCGGCGGATCAGCCCACCCCGCTCCCCACGGGCGCTGGAGGGATCTACTACGTCGTTTACCCGGGGGAGACCCTCTACCGTATTGGTCGGAAGTTTGGCACCACGGCCGAAGCCATTGCTGCTGCCAACCACATCTCGGATCCCCGGGAGGTCCCGGCAGGAACGATGCTCCTCATCCCGGTACCGGCCCCTGGAGGTGGATACGGATACTACGTCCGTCCCCGGGATACCGTTTATTCTATCGCTCGCCGTTTCGGGATGACGGTGGAGGAACTGGTTACCCTCAACGGCATTGGACCGGATTACCTCATCCACCCGGATACCATCCTGAAAGTGGTGCCCCGCTGATAGGACTTATACGGTGTTCCTGTCGCACAGGCCACCCGTTCTGGGGACATAGGCGAAGCATCCTGTGCCGTTTTGCCTTTCTCTGTTTTTGACGTATAATTACTTGCGAAGGCCCCAAAAGGTGGCGTCTTACCGGTAATCGAGGGGCAGGGCCAAGCGACGATCCGGAGGAAAGGCCTCCGTCAGGAGGGGAATTGGATAAAATCCTGGTTCGCTGGGCAATTACAGTGCTGGCACTCCTGGTTGCAGCATGGATTGTGCCCGGGATCCGGGTTTCTGGAACAGCGTGGGTGGCCTACGCGCTGATGGCGATCATCCTGGGACTGGTTAACGCTCTGGTGCGACCGGTGCTCAAGTTGCTGACCTGCCCTCTGATCCTGCTCACCCTGGGTCTGTTTACCCTGGTCATCAATGGCCTCACCCTCTGGTTATCTGCACGGATTGCCAACGCACTGGGCATCGGTTTTCACGTGGACGGTTTCTGGCCCGCCTTTTGGGGCGCGCTCATTGTCAGTATCGTATCCGTGTTCCTCTCTGCCTTTTTGAAGGAGAAAGAGTAAGTTGTATGGAGGCTGTTTTGCAGGCGCTGCTCATCTTTGCCCTTCGAGTGGTGGGAATTTCCCTCAGTACGGTGGCCACTATCCTCACCGTGCAGGGTCGGAAACTGCTGGCGGTCCTCACTGGCAGTCTCAGTACGTTCATTTACGTTGTAGCGATTGCCCAGGTGGTGACGAATTTACGAAATGTCGTCAACGTGGCCGCTTATGTGGCCGGCTTTGGAGTGGGTACATGGGTGGGGATGCTGCTGGAAGAGCGGATGGCACTGGGCTTCTCAGAGGTCCGGATTATCTCCAGCCGCAACGGTGATGGCGTGGCGGCTGCCCTTCGGGCGGCCGGGTTTGGGGTGACCCAGATGGCTGGGCAGGGAAGGGCTGGTTCCGTGAGCATTGTGGATGTTTTCGTCCCTCGCCGGAGTCTTCCGGCGGTCCTGCGCACCGCCGAAGAGGCAGACCCTCAAGCGATTGTGATGGTATCGGAAGCGCGGTCGGTCCAGCGGGCATATTGGCGGCCCTCTGACCGCCGGGGATAAGGAGCGGCATGATTCCCGTCAGTGACGAGTTGCCCTACCGTCGGGTCCCGCTGGTAACCTGGGGGCTGATCGCGGCCAACGTTCTGGCCTTCCTATGGGAACTGATGCTGGGGCCGGATTTGGAACGGTTCCTGATGACGTGGGGAGCGGTCCCAGCATTCATCACCAATCCGACCCATTACCCCTGGGCGCCGCTGACTCTGCTCACCTCTATGTTCCTGCACGGGGGCTGGATGCACCTGATCGGGAACATGCTCTATCTGTGGATTTTCGGTGATAACGTTGAGGACGCGCTGGGGCATCTGGGATACCTCCTCTTCTACCTGGTGGCCGGGGTAGGAGCGGGCCTGGCCCAAGTAATGGTGGCCCCCTCTTCCCGAATCCCCGGCGTCGGAGCCAGTGGAGCCATCGCCGGAGTCCTGGCCGTCTACTTGGTGCTGTATCCCGCCGCTCCAGTGCGAGTCCTGGTCCCTGGTTTCTATATGATGCGCATCGCGCGCGTGCCTGCGCTGATTGTCCTGGGCTTCTGGTTCGTCATTCAGTTATTCAACGGCGTTCTGAGCCTGGGTACCGCAACCATGGCCACCGGTGGGATCGCGTGGTTTGCTCATATTGGTGGCTTCCTGGTCGGTCTGCTCGTCGGATTGGGTGCCCGGGCCTTTGGGGTCCGAAGGTACTATGGGTAACCGGAGGCCCGGCGGTTGGGCCCGAATCGGGAGAGTGGAAAGATGAGCGAAATCGGCCTCCAGGAATACGTTCAGCGGGTGGACGGTCTGGTAGAGCAGGGGCGGTACGACGAAGCCATCGCCCACCTCCGGCATATCTTGCAACACTACCCCAAGTTCCTCATCGCCTACCGCCTGCTGGGAAAGGCCCTGCTGGAACTGGGACAGGATGAAGCGGCGGAGGAAATGTTCCTGCGGGTGCTCAGTGGAGACCCGGAAGATGTGATCGCCCGGGTGGGGCTGAGTGTTATCTACGACCGGAAAGGAGACCTGTCCGGAGCCATCTGGCACATGGAGCGGGCCTTTGAACTGGCCCCGGAGAACGAAGTTATTCAGGAGGAACTGCGCCGTCTCTATAGCCGGAGAGACGGGGTACCACCCTCCCGGGTGACGCTGACTTCGGCAGCGCTGGCCCGTTTGTACATCCGGGGAGGGCTCTTCTCTCGGGCCGTGGAGGCCTTCCGCTCCCTGCTGGCCGTAGAGCCGCAACGGGTAGACCTGTTGTTGGCCCTGGCCGAGGCCCTCTGGAACGATGGCCAGCGGGTCCAGGCAGAGGAAGCCTGTCTGCGGATACTGGATCAGTTACCGTATTGCCTGAAGGCCAACCTGATTCTGGGAGAAATCTGGACCCGAAGTGGTCGAGAGGAGGCTCAGATACATCTGAACCGGGCCACAGCAGTGGACCCGGAGAACCGGCGAGCCCTGGAAGTTCTGAGAGATGCTTCCCCCCTCCAACTCTGCGAAGTGCGGCTGCCGTATCTGGAATACGGAGCACCGGAAGCACCGACTATACCCTCCGCAGTTGGAGCCCCGATTTCCGAGGAATGGGCACTGGTAGACCTGGGGCGGGAGGCGGCTATCAGGATAGAAATCCCAGCCTGGCTGGAAGAGATTGGGTTCGGCGAGGAAGGAGCCCCTTCTGAAGTGAAAGAAGAAGGGGTTACTGTGCCGGCCTGGCTGATGCCGGAAGAGGTCGGCCCAGCAGTTTCCGTTCCCCCTGAAGTGCCCGAAGTGGCGGAGATTCCGGAGTGGCTTCGGGAGGCGGCGCCGCCGGAGGCTCCTGCTGCGGCGGAGATTCCGGAGTGGCTTCGGGAGGCGGCGCCGCCGGAGGCTCCTGCCCGGGAAGCCGCTCCATCCTGGCTGGAAGAAGGGAGAATGCCCGAAGGAGAAGAGGCACTGGCCTGGCTGGCATCGCTGGCTGCAGGTCGGGAAGCAGAACTGCGAGCCGCCGCCCAGGCGGAGGCAGAGGCCCGAATCTCGGAGATTATGGGCCGGGAGGTCGCTCCATCGCGGGAGGTGGAAGCCCCCCAGGAGCTCGCTCCGGCGGAGATTCCGGAGTGGCTTCGGGAAGCGGCGCCGCCGGAGGCTCCGGTGCCGGAAGTAGCCGTGCAGGAGGAAGAAGCCCTTCTCGAGTGGCTGCGGGAAACACCGATGCCGGAGATACCGGAAGGTGAGGAGGTGCTTTCGGAATGGTTGGAAGGAACACCTCCTCCGGAAGAGGCTGAGGAGGAGGTGATCCTGGAATCGGCGGGGGCCATGATGCCTCCGGAAGTCCCCCGGGCCGCAGTGCCTCCCGCAGAGCCCGAAATTTTCGGCTGGACGGCTTTCGGGGCCGAGGAAGAGATACTTCAGCCCCCTCTGCCTGGGGAAGAAATCTCCCCGCCGGGAGAGCCTTTTGGCTGGACTGCGTTCGGTGAGGAGGTGATGGCCCCGGAGGTGCCGTCCAGGATTCCCACTGGAGTTGAGGAAGCGGAGATGCCGATGGTTCCGCCGGAGGGAGCACCGGAAGTGGCCCCACCGACCATCGTACCTCCGGAAGGAATAACGCCGCCGGTCGCGCCAGTCTGGATGGAAGCGCCTCCATCGGAGGAGGTCCGGGTCTCGGTGGATGCCTTGCGGGCCCATGTACGGGCTCATCCGAGAGACTATGAGGCCCGGTTGAACCTGGCCCGCGCGCTGCGGCAGGCCGGTTTCCATGCCGAGGCGCTGGAAGCCTACTCCCGGTTGCTGAGGGCCGGAAAGTTGATGGACAAAGTGGTGGCGGATATGGAGGATTATGCCGCCAGTCGGCCCAAAGACCCGGCGGTCCGGCGGGTGCTGGGCGATGCCTACATGCGGGCCGAACGGCTGGCGGAAGCCCTGGCGACATACCGGGAAGCGCTGGAACTGCTGGAATGATGCCCTGGGCGGCGGCCCTTCGGCCGCCGCCGTGATCCCTCCCACAGGAGCACCATCGTGGAGCGTACCCTCATCATCATCAAACCCGACGCCGTACAGCGGGGCCTCATTGGCGAAATCATCCGCCGTTTTGAGCGGCGGGGTCTGCGTATCGCCGCGATGAAAATGATGCAGATTCCCCAAGAACTGGCCGAACGACACTATGCCATCCACAAAGGTAAACCCTTCTACCCAGGGTTGATCCGCTACATCACCTCGGCCCCTGTCGTGGTGATGGTCCTGGAGGGCCCACGCGCCATAGAGATCGCCCGCCGGACGATGGGCGCGACGGCTCCGGCGGAAGCCACTCCAGGTACCATCCGGGCCGATTTCGGTCTGGAGGTGGGTCGGAACCTGGTCCACGGCTCCGATAGTCCCGAAACGGCGGCTTTTGAGATTCCCCTATTCTTCACTGAAGACGAAATCCTCTCCTACACGCGCGCGACCGACCCTTGGATTTTCGGCGACTGACCCCGAAAGAGACAGTGGCCCCCCACCAGCGCGGGGGATCGGCAGTGGTCGGAGTCCGCTCCGGGTGGGTCTAAAGGCTTCTGGTGTGCCGCGTGCCGATAGAGCGCATCGTTTGCGCTTCCCCGGTGTTATTTTATAATGAAGCCCAGCCAGGGAGGTTGCGAGGATGAGCGCGCGCGCGATTGCTGTCGTTACCGACAGTACTGCTTACCTGCCTCCGGATGTGCGGGAACGGTTGGACATCCCGGTAATCCCCCTGAACGTCCTCTGGGGAGAAGAAGTGCTGAAAGACGGGGTGGATATTGACCCTCCAACGTTCTATCGCCGCCTGCAGACGGCCAAGGTGATGCCCACCACTTCTCAGCCTTCGGCAGGAGAGTTTGTGGAATTCTTCCGTCGAGTGGCTGAGGAGAAGGGGGCCAACACCATTGTAGGCGTGTTCATCTCTTCCCAGTTGAGCGGGACTGTTGCCTCGGCGGAAGCGGCCAAGGACCTTCTTTCAGATTTGCATATTGAGGTTTTGGACTCTCGTTCCACATCTATGGGCCAGGGCTTCCAGGCAATGGCAGCTGCCGAGGCCGCACAGGCGGGCGCGCCGCTGGAAGAGGTTGTCGCAGCGGCCCGTCAGGTGCAACAGAATTTACACATCCTCTTTATGGTGGACACGCTGGAGTTCCTTCATCGGGGTGGCCGGATCGGTGGAGGAAAACGATTCCTGGGCACTGCGCTTCAGATCAAACCGCTGCTCGGATTGGACGGCGTCATTGAGGGTGTGGAACAGGTGCGGACGAAGAAAAAGGCCCTGGCCCGAATGCTGGAAATCCTTCGGGAGAAGGCTGGGGCCCGACAAGTCTTTCGCGCGGCGGTGGTTCACGCGAATGCGCTGGAAGACGCTCAGGCGCTGGCCGAGGAAGTACGGGCCCAATTAAGGCCGGAGGAACTCTATCTGGCGGAGGTGAGCCCGGTAATCGGCACGCACACGGGACCGGGGACGCTGGGGATATGTATTGTGACCCGGTAAGGGCCTGGACGCCGACGGGCTGCCTCAGCAGGCGCCCCCAGAGAAGGGGGCGCCTGCTGGATTTTCTGCACCGGACGGAACACCTGACGTCCCAACCCTGCTACGCTGTCTCCAGGTATCGCTCCAGTTCCCACGGAGTAACCTGGATGCGGTATTCCTCCCACTCCTTTCGTCGGGCCCGCAGGAGCGTCTCTACAATCGCAGGCCCCAGGGCCTCTTGGATGACCTCATCCCGCTCCAGTTCGTCCAGCGCTTCCGCCAGAGTACCAGGCAGGGTGCCGATAGAGCGCTCCCGTAGGTCCGTTTCGTCAAAATGATAGACGTCCTCGTTGACGGGTGGAGGCGGGGTCAGGCCTTTTTCTATCCCATCCAGTCCAGCAGCCAGCATCGCGGCGAAAGCCAGGTATGGGTTGGCGCTGGGATCGGGACAGCGCAGTTCAATCCGCGCCGCCTTCTCCCGCCCGGCCCGCACCGCCGGTACCCGGATGAGGGCCGACCGGTTCAGGTGAGCCCAGCAAACGTAGACCGGCGCCTCGTAGCCGGGGGTCAGGCGTTTGTAACTGTTTACCGTCGGAGCAACAACGGCGGCCAGGGCTCGGGCATGGACCATCTGCCCGGCGATGAACTGATACGCCAGGCGGGAGAGATGGTACGGGTCATCCGGGTCGTAGAACAGGTTGCGCCCGTTCAGGTCGGAGAGGCTCTGGTGGGTGTGCATGCCAGAGCCGTTGATGCCGAAGATGGGCTTGGGCATGAAACTGGCGTAGATACCGTGGCTGGCGGCAATAGCCCGCACCGTATACTTGAAGGTAACGGCGTTATCGGCACTGGTGAGTGCGTCGGCGTAACGGAAATCGATCTCGTGCTGGCCGGTGGCGACTTCGTGATGGCTCATCTCCACCTGGATGCCCAGAGCCAGGAGCATGACGACGATCTCGCTACGGACCTGCTGGGCCTCGTCCCGGGGGGAGAAGTCAAAGTAGCCCCCCACGTCGTGGGGGACGGGACGCAGGCTGATGTCGTTGTTGCGCCGGAAGAGGAAGAACTCTATCTCCGGGCCAACGTTGTAGATATACCCCTTTTCCGCTGCTCGTTGAAGCATTCGTTTGAGGGTAGAGCGGGGGTCGCTGGGCGAAGGTTTCCCGTCCGGGTCGTAGACGTCGCAGAAGATCCGGGCGCGCCGCCGCTCCGGTTCGCTCCAGGGGAGCACGCGATACGTGTCCGGATCGGGCACCAGGAGGCGGTCGCTCTCGTAGATGCGGGCAAAGCCCTCTATGGAGGAACCGTCAAACCAGACGCCATGCTCCAGAGCCTCTTCCAACTGGGTCACCGGAATGGTAACGCTTTTGACGGTGCCCAGGATGTCCGTGAATTGCAGACTGATGAAGCGGACATCATCCTCTTTTGCGCGGGCAATCAGTTCTTCGCGGGTCATCTTTCCTCCTTTAGAAAATCGTCCAGTATCACGCGTTCCGGCCAGTGATGGCCTGCTTCTCCTCCACCACCCGGATATGCAGCTCCGCCAGTTGCTCCGGGTCCACCGGAGAAGGGGCATTGACCATCAGGTCCACCGCCTGTCCGGTCTTGGGGAAGGCCATGACTTCCCGGATGCTCTCCTCTCCGGCCAGGAGCATCACCACTCGGTCAATGCCGGAGGCGATGCCGCCATGGGGGGGGGTGCCGTACTCAAAGGCTTCCAGCATATGGCCGAACCGCTCCCGGGCCTGTTCCACGTTCAGTCCGATCAGGCCGAAGATTTTCTCCTGAATCTCCCGCCGGTGAATCCGAATGGACCCTCCAGCGATCTCTTCCCCATTGCAGACCAGGTCGTACTGTTGGCCGCGCGCCGCGCCGGGGTCGGTATCCAGGAGGGGCAGGTCCTCCGGCATCGGCGCGGTGAAGAGATGGTGGCTGGGGTCCCAGCGCTGTTCCTCTTCGTTCCACTCAAAGAGGGGGAAGTCTATAACCCAGCAGAAGGCCATGGCTTTGGGGTCGCGCAGGCCCAGATGCTGGCCCAGTTCCAGCCGTAGTTCCGAGAGGGCGGTTGCCACCACGGGGGGCCGGTCGGCCACAAAGAGCAACAGGTCGCCGGGCTGGGCTTCCATCCGGGCGATGATGGCCTGGACCTGATCCGCTGTCAGGAAACGGGCAAAGGAGGAACGGACCTCGCCCTCGGCACCCAGGGCCAGCCAGGCCACTCCCCCCGCGCCTTTTTTCTGGGCCAGCAGGGTCAGTTCGTCGATCTGACGGCGGCTATATCCGGCGCAGCCAGGGGCGCGGATGCCCTTGACCTGTCCACCGGCCGCGACCGCCTGGGCGAAAATCCCGTAGCCGCTCCTGGTAACCAGATCGGAAATGTCCACCAGTTCCATCCCGAAGCGGAGGTCGGGTTTATCTGTACCGTAGCGGGCCATGGCCTCAGCGTAGGAGAGGCGAGGGAACGGTCGGGTTACCAGGCGGCAATCGGAGCACTCCTCCACAATTCCGATCATCAGTTCCTCGATGAGGGCCATAATGTCTTCCCGGGTGACGAAACTCATCTCCAAGTCCAGTTGGGTGAACTCTGGCTGTCGGTCGCCGCGCAGGTCCTCGTCCCGGAAGCAGCGGGCGATCTGGAAGTATCGCTCAAACCCGGCCACCATCAGGAGTTGCTTCAGTTGCTGGGGAGATTGGGGGAGTGCGTAGAACTTGCCGGGGTGGAGACGGCTGGGCACCAGGTAATCCCGGGCGCCCTCCGGGGTGCTCTTGAAAAGGATGGGCGTTTCAATTTCCAGAAACCCACGCGCGTCCAGAAAGTCCCGGATGTATTTGACCACGCGGTGGCGGAGGATGAGGTTGCGTTGCATCCGTTGCCGCCGTAGGTCCAGGTAGCGATATTTCAGTCGCAGGGTTTCGTCCACTGGAGTGTCCTCAAAAATGGGGAAGGGAGGTGTCTTGGCCGGGTTCAGGACAACGATTTCGTCGGCCAGGACCTCTATCTCGCCGGTTTCCAGGCGGGGGTTCACCCGTTCTGTTGGGCGGGCGCAGACGGTACCCCGCACCTGGAGGACGTATTCCTGCCGGGCCCGGGCAGCCACGGCGTGGGCCTGAGGCGCGTGGGAGGTGTCGGCCACTACCTGGACAATCCCCCACCGGTCGCGCAGGTCCAGGAAAATCAGACCACCATGATCCCGCTGGCGGTGAACCCATCCAGCCAGGGTAACGGACTGGCCGACGTGGTGAGAGCGCAATTCGCCGCAGTTATGGGTCTTGAGCATAGAAGCCTCCTGGGGATAAGTCGGCCCTCTTCAAATAAAGCGACAGGCCGCCCCATCAGGGCGGCCTGCCGTAAGCAATCGGTACATTAACCGCGCGGCAACCACGGCTGCCGCCCCTGGGGCGGGCCCGGCCAGCGGTTATTGTGATCCACTACCATCGGACGAACCATCCGACTTCCCTCATCAGGCAGATTATATCATCTTTCGTGAAAATGGCAAGCGGGCTCTGGTCTTGACATCTTTCCAGATCGCGGTACAATAATTAAGGGGCTGTAGCTCAGTAGGGAGAGCGCTTCAATCGCACTGAAGAGGCCAGGGGTTCGAATCCCCTCAGCTCCACCTGAGGGCCCGTGGCGCAGTTGGGAGCGCGTCTCAATGGCATTGAGAAGGCCGAGGGTTCGAGTCCCTCCGGGTCCACCTTCGGAATAGGGGCAGTGCGGCGGCTATGCCGCCGTGAAAATTAGACCTCACGTCAGGCTCTGCTAACTTCGTTTCAGTACCCCAAAGGTGGTTCGCGGTTATTTTATCACCCCGTACCGGGATGGTCCTCTCTTCTCAGTAAATCAACGACTCCCATTTTGACACATTTCTGAGGAACGTCAGAATCTTGCTGTTCAGGCAGGCCATTGCCACACATAGGGTATTATACTGCAAGTGTCAATCTTACATGTTAGCGACACAAGCGGTTCTCGCTTTGACGTACTGCCAAGATGGGTGTAAAATACGGGTGAGCATAAGGCAACCTCCCACAGGAACCGCCAGAATGGCTTTTGACCTTCTTTGAGAGG
>JANXCY010000028.1 GCA_025060135.1 Anaerolineae bacterium
GCCTTGGTAGGCCATTACCCTACCAACTAGCTGATGGGCCGCGGGCCCCTCCCGAAGCCGCCAGGGCCGAAGCCCCGCGTTTTACTGGACGAACCGAATCGCCCAGCACATGGGGTATTAGCCCCAGTTTCCCAGGGTTATCCCCCTCTTCGGGGCAGGTCACCCACGTGTTACTCACCCGTTCGCCGCTGATGTGCCCCGAAGGGCCTCATCGCTCGACTTGCATGTATTAGGCACGCCGCCAGCGTTCATCCTGAGCCACGATCAAACTCTCCGTCAAGCAATGGACTACGGTCCGAAGACCGTCAGTGAACATAGGGCCCCTCAGCGCGCCCTTATCTGCCACTCTTCAACTGTTAAGGTCCAGATTGCATGAATAGTATACTACATCCTGTGCGCTTTGTCAAGGTACTGAAACCCACTCATCCGCCCAACCACTCACTGGCAAATCATGCATCCTCCCTGGCATTGCTCCCTGGCTGGCAAATCCATCTCATGAAAATCACTGATGAGGGATTCTTATTATACCCCAATCCCGTTTTTTGTCAAGTTTGGCGCCTTCGCACCCTTGACGAAAGCCTTCTTTTCTGTTATAATATGCGTAAATCCTTTGAATACAGGCGGCAAAAACGAGTAGGTACCAGGCACTCTCCCGGCAGATTCGTCTATTGTGTTCCTCATTCCCCGGACCCCTTTAGGGCCTGAGGTAGTGCCTGGTACTTTTGTGTTGTATGGTTCAGTTGGATCTTTCCCCGCTCATTGGGGCGCGTCCGGGCGAGCGCCTATCCTTCACTCTGGACGAAGGCCCTCAGCAATTGGATGATATTTCCGTGGCCTTCCTCCGGGGCCTCATCCAGTTCACCCGTGTCCAGGGCGGCATTTTGGTGGAAACCTGGGTCGAGACCCGTGTGGAGGTGGAGTGCTCCCGGTGCCTGGAATTATTCCTGTACGATACCGTTCTGGAATTAGAGGAAATCATTGGTCTGGGTGGACGAGCGCGCCCTGGTATCTCGTACGCTCTGACCGAAGAGGGCTGGTTTGACCCCTTTCCCCTATTGCGGGAACAGATATGGGTGAACCTCCCTATGAAATTGTTGTGCCGATCCGATTGCCGGGGCATCTGCCCGGATTGCGGGGCGAATTTGAACCGGGAACCCTGTCGCTGTGAGAAGAAGATCGACCCTCGTCTGGCTCCCCTGGCTCAATTCCTGGAGAAATAAGGAGCAATGGAGGATGAACATTCTGGAAGACTTGTTGGAGAAAGCGGAAGTCCAGGGGTACCTCAACATCAATGATATTCTGGACCTGTTACCGGAGGCGGAAAGCTCGCCTGAGCAACTGGATGAGGTGATCGCGCTGTTAAGTGAAGCGGGTATTGAAGTATACGACGACCTGCCTCCTCTGGAAACGGAAGACCTAGAAGGAATTGATGGGGACCTGGATGATCTGAGCGGAGTGGCAGCGGATGACACTGTCGGTCTCTATTTGCGGGAAATGGCCCGTGTGCCGTTGCTCTCACTGGAAGAGGAAACGCAGTTGGCCCACCTCATAGAACTTGGTCGCGAGGCAGAAAGAGTACTGGCCAACAACGGCACAGACCCGGTGGAGCGCGCCCGGCTAGAAAATCTGGTGGAGCAGGCCCGGACGGCGCGCGAGCACCTGATCAAGGCCAACACCCGGCTGGTCGTCAGTATCGCGAAAAAATACATCGGCCGCGGGGTTCCCTTTCTGGACTTGATTCAGGAAGGCAATCTCGGCCTGATGAAGGCGGTGGAAAAGTTTGATTATCGGCGAGGGTACCGGTTCAGCACTTATGCGACCTGGTGGATTCGCCAGACTATCAGCCGGGCCGTGGCCGACCAGAGCCGGACCATTCGCGTCCCGGTCCATATGTCCGACCGAATCCGCAGGCTCTACAGGACGGCTCAGCAATTGGAGCAGGAATACGGACGCCCCCCCACTCCCGAGGAGATCGCGACCGAACTGGATATGGAACCGCGTAAGGTGCAGTGGATGATGCGCGTCTCCTGGCGACCCCTGAGCCTGGAACATCCGGTCGGAGAAGAAGAGGACAATGAACTGGGGGCCTTTATTGAAGATGAATCCACGCCCACTCCCCCTCAGAGCGCGTACCATAAGATGCTGGCCGAGAAAATAGAAGAGGTGCTCTCTACCCTCAGCCCCCGGGAAGCACGCATTTTGCGCCTTCGCTTCGGGTTGGGAGGAAGCCGCAGTCACACCCTGGAAGAAGTAGGACAGAAATTCGGCCTAACCCGGGAACGGATTCGTCAGATTGAGGGCAAGGCCCTGCGCCGCTTACGCCACCCTCGCCGCAGCCGCCAACTCAAAGAGTATTTGTAGAACCGCTCTTTTCAGCGCCATCCGCTCTCCATAATCTTTTTCATGCTTCGGCCTTGGGTCGTACCCCACCATCTTCCCAAGGGCCCGATGGTCAAATTTGGCCTCACTTCCAGTGAGATGGCGGTGCCCTCCAGGCTGTCTCCCCGATGCTCCCGAACCAGCCATTTCTTCTTCACCCCCGGGGAGATAATCTGATCCGGTATCTTCCACCTGTCCCCGCCAGGAACCGGGCACAGAGGCTCCACGCAGGTCTTCTGCCAGTCTCGCGCGCTGGGAAAAGAGGCGGCAGAGCCCCCCTCTCAGGCAGGCCCTGGTGAGGACCCCAGATGAAAAACCGGCCCAGAATACTAACTCTCAATCAGGGAGAGTGCAATGGTTACCAGGCCCGGCCCTATTGCCCTGTTCGGCTCCGGGGAGACCGCTCCGGCGGGGCGCCGGGTGCATGAGCGGCTCTTCCGGGAACTGGGCTCGCCGATTCGCGTGGCAGTCCTGGAGACACCGGCGGGTTTTCAGCCCAATTCCCCGTGGGTAGCAGGCCGGCTGGCGGAGTTTATCCAGAACCGGCTGCAGAACTTCCACCCTCAGGTAACCGTGGTTCCGGCCCGGCGCCGGGATGGCCCGAACAGTACGGATGACCCGGACCTGAACGCTCCGCTGCTGACAGCCAACTACATTTTTATGGGGCCTGGCAGTCCAACTTATGCGGTGCGTCATCTGAGGGGGACATGGGCCTGGGAGGTCATCTGCGCCCGCCAGCGGCGGGGAGCCGTCCTGGCCCTGGCCAGCGCGATGGCTATCGCCGTTAGCCGGTATACCTTGCCTGTCTACGAAATCTACAAAGTTGGTGCCGACCCCCACTGGACCGATGGTCTGGACCTCCTGGGACCCTACGGGCTGGAACTGGCCATCGTAACCCATTGGGATAACACAGAGGGTGGGCCCCACTTGGATACCCGATGTGGTTTTATGGGTGTGGAACGGATGGCGCACCTGATGGAGATACTCCCACCCACCGCCACCCTGGTGGGGATTGACGAGCACACTGTTCTGGTGCTGGATTTTGGAGCCGGAGTGGCACGCGTGGAGGGCCGGGGGACGGTTACCGTGCGCCGCTCTGGGGCGGCGCAGGTATACCCCAGCGGCTCTGATTTCCCGCTAAACGCGCTGGGCCCGGTTCGTATCCCCGATCTGGAAGAGGGACTCTCCCCGCCAGTGGTGGAGGCGGTCCTGCGGGCAGAAGAGGCGGCGGAAGCCGTCCCCCTGGAGGTGCTCCGGATGGTGGCGGAACGGGAGGTCGCCCGGCGCGAGCGCCGCTGGGCCGATGCCGACCGTCTGCGGGAGCGCATCCGTGCCCATGGCTTCATCGTGGAGGATACCCGGGAAGGCCCCCGCCTGCGTCGAGGACCCGAATAATAGTCCCTGGAGCAGATCGGCAAAACGCCGAAGGCGGCTAAACGCAGGTTGTGACTTTGCCCCCAGGCCCGGGGCCCGCGCTATCCGGCCACTCCAGCCCCAGAACCTGAAGGCTCGGACACCCGTTCTGAAACTCGGCCTCGGTGTACGAACCTTTTACCCCATCCCGGCATGTAACCATTCGAACAGGTCGCCGCCCCGGGTTCACTGCTCGCAGGAGGAAGGGAAGATGACCCTCTCTACCGAAGACCTCATCCGGCGCTTCCAGCGTGGTCAGCCCCTGGCCTTTGAGGCCCTGTACGACCGGTACAGGGACTACGTCTACCGCATCGCTTTTTTCCTCACCCGCAACAGCGGCGACGCCGAAGAGGTGGTGCAGGACACCTTCCTGGACCTCCTGCGCGCGCTCCCGGCGTACCGGATAGAGGGACCAGCCCGCTTTGAGACCTACCTGTATCGCCTCACCGTCAACCGCTGCCGTGCTCACCTGCGCCGCCAACCGCCTCCCTCTGCCGACTGGGACGCGCTAGAAGACCGCCTGGAGCGGATACCCTCTCTCCACCCCGAAGAGGATGACCCGGAGATCGTTACCCTCTCCAGCGAACAGGCCCTTCTCCTCTGGCAGGCAGTGGACCGGCTGCCCGAACAGCAGCGAATCGTTATTCTCCTCCGCTATCAGTTGGGCCTTTCCTACCTGGAAATCGCGCGGGCCTTGAACCTGCCCGTTGGCACTGTCAAATCGCGACTCCATCAGGCCCACCAGACGCTGAAGGCCCGCCTGCAAAGCGTCGTGCAAGATTCATCTTGCGCTGCGCTACAGGAGGTGTGATATGCACGTGGAACGGGATTTGTTGGCCTACTTGGACGGCGAACTGAGCCCGCAGGAGCGGGCCCGACTGGAGGAGCACCTGGCCCAATGCGAGCAGTGCCAGGCGGAACTGGCGTGCCTGAAGGCCCTGCGCGCCGGCCTGGAGACTACCTTCCATGCCGCGCTGGACCCCGTCCGGATGCCCACGGCGGCGGATGAGCGCGTCCGCGCGCGCCTGCGCGCAGGGGCCCAGCGGCAATCCGGGCAGTGGAGTTTCCTTCTGCGTCTGAGCCCCGTCCTCCACGTCGCGCTGGCCCTGCTGATTCTGTTCTTCGGCGCCGCCACCTACCGGGCCGCCACCCTGCCCCAGCGGGCCGACCAGCAAGAGACCATCGTCCTGGGACAAGAGAAACTGGCCCCCGGAAGCCGCGCCGCCCTGCGCGTTCTCGTCCGCTCCACGGCCGACGGCGACCCCATCCCCGGCGCCGACGTCACCGTCCGCTTGAACCGGCCCGACGGCAAGGCCCTCACCCTCTTCCAGGGCACCACCGACGCCCACGGCACCGCCAACGTGGAGTTCACCGTCCCCGCCGACGTGGAGGGCCAGGCCCGCGTCACCGTGGAAACCCGCTCGGAGGCCGGAAAGGACCTCGTGGAACGGCCCATCCAGATTGCCCGGGAGTACAAACTCTTCGTCTCCTCGGACAAACCCCTCTACCAACCCGGCCAGACGGTCCACATCCGCGCGCTGGCGCTGGGCGCGGCCGACCTGAAGCCCGCCGCCGGGCGGGAGATTGAGTTCATCATCGCAGACCCCGACGGCGACAAACTCCTGCGCCGGACCGTCGCCGCCTCGGATTTCGGCATCGCCGCGCTGGACTTCCCCCTCTCTCCCTACGCCGCCCACGGCCGCTACACGATCCAGGCCGTCCTGGGCGACACCGTCTCCGAGCGCACCGTTACCGTCCAGCCCTACGTCCTGCCCAAATTCCGCGTCAGCGTGGAGACCGACCGGACCTTCTACCGGCCCGGCGAGACTGTCTCCGGCCGCGTCCGGGCGGAGTACTTCTTCGGCAAACCCGTCGCCGGTGGGAAGGTAACCCTTCGCGGCTACACCTACGAGGTGGAACGGGTCCAGAAGGTGGAAATCCAGGGCACGACCGACGACGAGGGCGTCTTTGAATTTGAGTTTGACCTGCCCACCTTCTTTGTTGGCGGCGCGCCGGAGGAGGGACGGGCCGAGTTTGCCCTGGAGGTGGAGGTTGTGGACGGCGCGGACCACCGGGAGGCCACCAGCCGGATGCTCCCCGTGGCCGAACAGCCGCTACAGATAGAGGTCATCCCCGAAAGCGGCGTCCTGAAGCCGGGCGTGGAGAACATCCTCTTCATCCTCACCTCGTACCCGGACGGCCGCCCCGCCGAAGCCGACCTCTCCATCCGGGTGGACGGGCGCGTCTACGGACTCCCCACCGGCCCCTACGGCCTGGCCGAATTCCGCTACATCCCCTCCGGCCCCGCCCAACTGGAGATAGAAGCCCGGACCGCGCGCGGCGACCAGGCGTGGCGGACCGTCTACCTGGATGCTGACCAGACCTCAGAGACCCTCCTCCTGCGGGCCGAGCGGGCCGCCTACCAGGTGGGCGAGACAATGCGCCTGGAGGCGCTGACAACGGACCGAACGGGCACCGTCTACCTGGACATCGTCCGGGAAGGGCAGACGGTCAGTACCCGCGCCGCGCCGGTGGAGGAGGGCCGCGCCCGATTCGCCGTGGACCTGGACGAGACCATGTTCGGGACGCTGGAACTCCACGCTTACCGGGTCCTCCCGGACGGCACGCTGGTCCGGGATACCCGCGTCGTCGTGGTGGACCTGCCCCGCCAGGTGGACCTGACCGTCTCCAGCGACGCCGAAACCTACCGCCCCGGCGATACGGCCACCCTGGACTTCCGTACGGTGGTGGACGGCCAGCCCGTCCGCTCCGCGCTGGGCCTGGCGATTGTGGACGAGTCGGTCTTCGCACTGGAAGAGCAAGCGCCGGGGTTTGCCCGCCTCTACTTCCTGCTGGAGCGGGAACTCCTGGAGCCCCGCTACGAAATCCACGACTTCCAGCCCTCCGTCCTCCTGGACCGGGAGACGGAGGCGGAAATCCGCCGTCAACAGGATACGGCCGCCCGCGCCGCCTGGGCCGGGACGGATGTCTCCGACTTTTCCCTTTTCGTCCGCACTTACACCCAAAAACTGGCGCGGCTGGCCCAGGAACAGCGGCTGGCCTTCCAGGCCGTGGGGAACGGGTTGGCCTGGGCGCTGGTTCTCATCCCCCTGCTCTTAATGGCCGTCGTCGGCTGGGGCCTGGCGTCCACCGGCGTCCTGGGACGGGCCGTGGGCCGGGTCTCGGTGGGGTTTGTCCTCTTCATGGTCTTCTCTCCGGTCATCGCCATCCCCGTCGGCTTTGTGATGTACACTCTCTGGGAGGCTCTGCGGGCCGGAGCCCTCGGGCTGACCCTGGCGGCCTGGCTGGTCCTCTGGGGGGCGCTGGCCGTCCACGGCTGGCGGGAGCGGGAGCCTCGGGCGCAACTGGTCGCCGCGCTCCTGGCCGTCTACGTGGTCCTCGGCGGAATTCTGGTCTATCTGGCCCCGCGCACGCAGTTGCGGGAGGGATGGATCGCCCTCGTCTTTCTGGGCTTCCTGATGACGGTTCTGAGCGTGGCCGCTCTGGGCGTGGGCTGGATACTGGAGGGACGGCGCGGCGCGGGCTGGCGGACGGTCGCGCTGGCACTCCTGCTGATCCCTGTCGTCATCTACCTGGCCCTGGCGCCTGCGACCGCTTCTCCCCTGACCCGCGCGCTGGGCAATCCCGTCGTCTACGCCTTCCCTGCCGGGGTTCTCACCGGCTGCGCGCCGAAGGCCGCCACCCCGACCCAGGCCCCGCCCAGAGAGGTTCAGGAGATTCGGGCTACGCCATTACCTGCTGCAACCCCTGCACTGGCCCCCCGGCTGGAGGAAGGGAAGGCCGCCCCGGCCCAGCGCCCCCGCCTGCGCCAGTACTTCCCGGAGACCCTCTACTGGAATCCGGAGGCGCTCACCGACGAGAACGGCCGCCTGCGCCTGGAAGTGCCCCTGGCCGACTCCATCACCACCTGGCGGCTGACAGTCCTGGCCAGCACCCAGCGGGGGGAACTGGGCGCCACGACCTACCCCATCCGCGTCTTCCAGGACTTCTTCGTGGACCTGGACCTGCCCGTAGCGCTCACCCAGGGAGATGAGGTGAGCATCCCCGTCGCCGTCTACAACTACCTGCCCGAAGCACAGGAGGTCGTACTGGAACTGGAACCGGCGGCCTGGTACACCCTGCTGGCTGCCGACAACCGCCAGACCCTGACCGTCGGCCCCAACGACGTGGAGGTCGCCTACTTCCGCATCCGTGCCGAGCGCTTTGGCCGCTTCTCCCTGCAGGTAACCGCATGGGGCGGGAAGATGTCCGATGCGATCGCCCGCGAAATCACCGTCGTCCCCTACGGGACCGAACAGCGGGTTTCGGAATCCGACTGGCTGCGGGAGAGCCAGGCCACTATCCCCATCACCATCCCGGAGGAGGCTGTCCCCGGCACCGCCCGCGTGGAGGTCAAGGTCTACCCCGGGCCGGCGGCTCAACTGGTGGACGGCCTGGAGGGGCTCCTGCGGATGCCCAGCGGATGCTTTGAGCAGACCTCGTCCGCCACCTACCCCAACGTCCTCATCCTGGACTACCTGGTCCGCTCCGGGCAGGCGACGCCGGAGATTCAGATGACCGCCGAACGGTACATCGCGACCGGCTACCAGCGACTGCTGACCTTTGAGGTGGATGGCGAACCCGGCGGCTTCTCCCTCTTTGGCGACCCCCCGCCCAGTTTGATGCACACCGCCTATGGCCTCATGGAGTTCGCGGACATGTCCCGCGTCTATCCGGTGGACCCGGCGCTGACCGAACGCATCGCCCGCTGGCTCCTGGCCCAGCAGAAGGGCGACGGTTCCTGGGACCCCGGTTACGGCGGCGTCCACTTTGAATCCTGGCAGAAACTGGCGAATGCCCGGCTCCCCATCACCGCCTACGTCGCCTGGGCGCTGGTGGAGGCCGGATACGAGGACGACCCCGGTGTCGGGCAGGCGCTGGACTACCTGCTGGCCCACGCGTCCGAGGCCGATGACCCCTATGTCCTGGCGCTTATGGTCAACGCCCTCTCCGCGTCCGAGCGCACCCGCAGCCAGGCCCAGTTTCTGGTGGAGCGGCTGGAGCAGGCCGCCATCATCAAAGACGACGCCGCCTACTGGACAAGCCGCGTGGAATCCTTTACCGGCGCGCAGGGCGAGAGCGCCAGTCTGGAGACCACCGCGCTGGCGACCTACGCGCTGATGCGCGCGGGCGGCAACCCGGACCTGATCGGTCGGGGGCTCACCTACCTGGTGCGGGCCAAAGACACCTTCGGCACCTGGCAGACCACCCAGGCGACCGTCCTGGCCCTGAAGGCTTTCGTCCGCTCTCTGGAGCAAGGAGGTGCACAGCCCGTGGAGGGGACCGTCCGGGTAACCCTGAACGGCGGGGCAACCCAGGAGGTAACACTCCGGCCCGAAGCGGCGGGCGTCGTCCACACCCTCTACTTTGACGACGTGCCGGTGGGGCGGAACACCGTCTCCCTGGAAACCTCTGGGGGGATGCGCGGGTTGCTCTACCAGGTAACCGCCGTCTACTACGTCCCCTGGAAGGAGGAGACGACGGCGGGCCCGATAGAGATTCGGGTCTCCTACGACCGGACCGAACTGGAGGTCAATGAGACGGTCATCCAGCGGGTGCAGGTAACGCTGCGGGAGGGCCGCGCGCAGTGGGCCATTGTGGACCTGGGCGTGCCGCCGGGGTTTGCCGTGCGGACGGAGGACCTGGACGAACTGATCCGCCGCACGGCCGACGCGCCGACGCGGGTCAAGCGGTACGAGTGGACCGGGCGACAGGTCATTCTCTACTTGGAGAACCTGAGCGGGACGGTGGAATTTTCGTACCGGCTGCGGGCCCGCTTCCCGGTGCGGGCCTGGTCTCCGGCCGCGACCGTCTATGACTACTACAACCCGACGCTGCGGGCGGTCCAGCCGCCGGTGCAGGTAGTAGTAGAAGAAGGAGCTCCGCCATCGGGATGAGCCCGGGCCCGGGCCTGAGCCATCGTCAACGCGAGACTGCCTTCAGCGCGTCTGCGAAGATCGCCAGTGCTCGGTCCACCTCCGCTTCCGTGATGACCAGCGGCGGTGCGAAACGGATGGAACTGGCCCCGCAGGTCAGCACCAAAAGCCCCCGGCGGAAGCACTCCTGCATCACTGCCTCCGCCTCGTCGTGGGCCGGTGTCCGGGTATGGAGGTCCTGGACCAGTTCCACCCCGATCATCAGACCCAGGCCCCGGACGTCGCCGATAAACGGTGGGCGTCCGGCCTGGGTTACCTCGCGGGCCAGCCCGCGCAGTCCCTCCAGGAGCCGCGCCCCGACCCGGCGCGCGTTCTCCATCAGCCCTTCCTGCTCAATGACCTCTATGGTCGCCAGAGCGGCGGCGCAGGCAACCGGGTTACCCCCAAAAGTGGTCCCGTGGGCCCCCCTTCGCCACGTCATCACCGATTCCCGGGCCACCATCGCCGAGACCGGCATCCCCGAAGCCAGCGCCTTCGCCACACAGAGGATGTCCGGCACCACGCCCCAGTGCTCGATGGCAAACCACTTCCCCGTCCGCCCCATCCCCGATTGCACCTCGTCGGCCACCAGCAGGATGCCGTAGCGGTCGCAGAGCGCGCGCAGTTTCTGCATCCACCCATCCGGTGGGACGACGTAGCCGCCTTCGCCCTGTACCGGTTCCACGAAAATCGCTGCCACCTCATCCGGCGGGACCGACTGGCCCATCACCGTTTGCTCTATGAAGTCCACACAGGCCAGAGCACAGGATGGATAGGTCAGGTGGTACGCGCAGCGGTAGCAGTAGCCGTAGGGGACGTGGACGACGCCGGGCAGGAGCGGCATAAAGCCCCGGTGATAGACCGGTTTGCTGGCGGTCAGGGAGACCGCGCCCATCGTCCGGCCGTGAAAGGCGCCAAAGAAGGCGATGACGTAGGGGCGCCCCGTGTGATGACGGGCCAGTTTCAGCGCCGCCTCCACTGCCTCTGTGCCGGAGTTGCCCAGGAAGACCCGCTTCGGCTCCTCCCCGGGCGCGAGGGCCGCCAGCCGCTCCGCCAGGGCGATGTACTGGGGGTCGTAGAAGTCGGCGCCGCAGATGTGGAGCCACCGCTCTGCCTGTTCCTGAATCGCCCGCACCACGCGCGGGTGGCAGTGGCCGGTGGAGCAGACCGCGATCCCGGCCATACAGTCCAGGAACTGATAGCCATCCACATCCTCCACCACGCACCCGTAGGCCCGCTTCACTGTCAGCGGATACGCCTTCGGTAGCGACGGCGACACCACTCGCTCACTTCGCTCCACGACCGCCCGCGCCTGCGGCCCCGGGAGAACCGCCAACTGATTGGGAAAACCTCTATCCACCATCTGTTTCCTCCTGATATTTCTTACCACGCAGACACCAAGACACGAATTTTTTATAATTTATTTATGCCTTCGTGCCTTCGTGGTTTTGAATCCGTTTATACGATTCTCAACATCTTTTGCTAATTTTACCACAATTTTCAACGTTCAGCAACCCTTTTCCTTCGCTTTTCAATTTCTGGCTTGACATCCGCCTCGTCCTGTGATATATTGAAACGGAATACGGAATACGCAACCCGGAGGCAATCATGACCGACGAACTCTTCCGTGCCATGGCCCAGAGCATCATAGACGGCGACCCCGACGTTGCGGCCGACCTGGCCCGCAAAGCCATAGAGGCCGGCATAGACCCCCTGGAGGCTATCAACAAAGGCTTTGTCCCCGGCGTGGACTACGTCGGTGAACAATATGGCAAAGGCGAGATGTTCCTCCCCGACCTGGTCCTGGCGGGCGAGGCGATGAAGGCCGCCATTGCCGTCCTGGAGCCGGAGATTGCCCGCCAGGGCGGCCAGCGCCAGACCCTGGGCACCGTCGTCATCGGCACCGTGGAGGGCGACATCCATGATATTGGCAAGACCCTGGTGGCGACCATGCTCTCCGTCGGCGGCTTCCGCGTCTACGACCTGGGCGTGGATGTGCCTATCACGACGTTCGTGGAGAAAGCGCGCGAGGTGAACGCCGACATCGTCGGCATGAGCGCCCTGCTGACGACCACCATGGTCCGCCAGCGAGATGTCATTGAGGCCCTGGAGGACGCTGGCCTGCGCTCCCGGATCAAGGTCATGGTCGGTGGAGCGCCCGTCACTCGGGCCTGGGCCCAGGAAATCGGCGCGGACGGCTACAGCGAAGATGCCATCGGCGCCGTCTCCGTCGCCAAACAACTGGTCAGCGCAGGCTGATTGCCCGATGCCCCATTGAGAAAGCGTTAGCGAAGGCTGACGCTCGGCGCCTGTTGCGAACGCAGTGAAGCAACCAGAGCGCCCAGGAAGGCTGATTTCTAATCACGCGAACCGTCAGCGAAGGCTGACGCTGGGCACGGAGTGCCCAGGGAAGGCTGATTTCCGATCAGCGCATGCAGTCAGCGCAGGCTGACCGCTGGCCGCCGGCCCAGAGAGGCCGACGTCCAGTCGGCGCTGTAAAGGAGTCCCATGCCCCGACCCATCAAATCCATCACCAACCCGCGCCTGGCCCTCCAGATTCTCAGTCCGGAGGACGTCCAGCGCATCCATACGGCCACCCTGGAAGTCATTGAGACCGTTGGCGTCCGCTTCCCGTCTCCCAAAGCACTGGAGGTTTGGGAGGCCCACGGCGCCCAGGTGGACTGGAACACCAAAATCGTCCGAGCCCCGGGCCACCTGATTGAGGACGCCCTGAAGAAGGCGCCGCCCGTCTACACCCTGGCCGCCCGCGACCCCGCCCAGGACCTCCCGCTGGACGGCAACCACGTCTACGTCGGCACCGACGGCTGCGGTGTGCAGATTATCGACCTCTACACCCACGAGCGGCGCCGCTCCGCGCTGAAGGACGTGGCCGAAATCGTCCGCGTCGCCGACTACCTGGAGGAGGTCGCGTTTATCTGGGTACCGGTCTCCGCCCAGGACTGCCCCCCTGAGACCCGGGGCCTCTACGAACTAAAGGCGGCCTGGGAGAACACCACTAAACACGTTCAGACGGAGAGCATCTACTCGGAGCGAGAGGCCCGGGCATCGGTGGAAATGGCCGCCCTGATTGCCGGTGGGCGGGAGAAACTGCGCCGTCGGCCTGTCCTCTCCTATGCCCTTTGTACCGTGCCGCCCCTGGGCCAGGACCCCGGCACCCTGGAGGCGGCGCTGGTGGCCGCCGAGGCCGGCATCCCCGTGGGCTTTATGACCATGACCTCCTGCGGCACCACCGCCCCGGCGACGCTGGCGGGCAACCTGGTGGTCGGCAACGCTGAAGTCATCAGCGCGCTGGCGATGATTCAGTTGGCCTACCCGGGCGCGCCCGTCTTCTACGCCGCCGCCCAGACCGCGATGGACCTGCGCACTGGCGGTTACACCGGCGGCGGCCCGGAGGACTTCCTCTTCGGCGCGGCCTCCAACGTCCTGGCCGACTTCTACAACGTCCCCCTCTCCATGGGCTCCTTCGCCACCGGTGCCAAAGAGCCCAACTGGCAGGCCGGGATTGAGAACAGCCTCTCCACCTTTATGGCCTGCGTCGTCATGTCCGACATGCTCCTGGGTGTCGGCCTCCTCCACGGCAGCCGCATCTGGTCCTACGAACAGATGCTCATGGACTGCGAAATCTACGACATTGTCTACCACATGATGAAGGGCATCGTCGTGGACGACGAGACGCTGGCCCTGGACGTCATCCGCGCGGTGGGGCCGGGCGGCAACTTCCTGGCCCAGAAGCACACCCGCAAGCACATGCGGGACCTCTGGGTGCCGAAGTTTATGGACCGGCGTCCCTACGAAGAGTGGGAGGCGAAGCGGGACGACGCCCGGGATTGGGCGCGCGCCATGGCCCGGCAAATTCTGGAGACCCACCAGCCGGAGCCCCTGGACCCGCAACTTTCCGCCGAACTGGAGCGCATCATCCACGCGGCGTAAGGTTTACCCCGAAGACACAAAGAGAAGTTAATTGTTAATTTTTTTAATCGTTAATTTCCTTCGTGTCTTTGTGCCTTTGTGGTTTTGTTAAAAGGAGCCCTATGCAACCCAAACTGGAATTGCTCACCCCCGACCTGATAGACCACATCCTGGGCGAGGCCTTTTATCTGCTGGAAACGCACGGCGTGAAAGTCCAGGACCCCGAGGCGCGCCGCCTGCTGGGCGAGGCGGGCGCGCGGGTGGACGAGGCCAGCGAGGTGGTCCGCATCCCCGAGGCCGTCGTCCGACGGGCCCTGGAGACGGTCCCCCGGGAGTTCTACCTCTACAACCGGTTCGGGGAGCCCGTCGTCCGCTATGGCGGCGACGCCGTCCACTTTGACCCTGGCTCCTCCGGCGTCCACATCCTGGACCCGGAGACACTGGAGCACCGCCCGTCCCAGACCGCTGACCTGGTCCGCCTGGTCCAGGTGGCGGAGATGCTCCCCCAGTACGCCGCCCAGTCCACCGCCGTTGTCTGCAACGAAGTCCCCAAGGCCATCGGCGACCTCTACCGGCTCTACATCGTCCTGCTCTACTCCGCCAAACCGATTGTTACCGGCGCTTTCTCCGTCCCCACGGCCCACTACATGTTGGACATGCTGGCCATTTTCGCCGGTGGGCGGGAAGAACTGGCTCAGAAGCCCCTGGCGGTCTTTGATGTTTGCCCGTCGCCGCCGCTCATCTGGAGCGAGTTCGGTGCCCGCAACCTGATAGACCTGGCCCGCGCGCGCGTCCCGGCGCAAATGGTCTCCATGCCCCTGGCCGGCGCGACGGCCCCGGTAACCCTCCTGGGCTCCGTTGTCCAGCACGCGGCGGAGTCCCTCAGTGGTCTCGCTATCCACCAACTGGCCGGGCCTGGCGCCCCCATCGTCTGGGGCGGCGCGCCGGCCATCTTTGATATGCGCCACGGCACGACCCCCATGGGCGCGGTAGAGACGGCGATGATAGACGTCGCCTACGCGCAGGTAGGCAAGTCCCTGGGCCTGCCCACCCACGCCTACCTGGGCGCCAGCGACGCCAAGGTGGTGGACGCCCAGGCCGGGCTGGAGAGCGGCGTTACCGCTGTTATCGGCGCATTAGGAGGCATCAACATGATTTCCGGTGCCGGGATGCTGGATTTTCTGGCTTGTCAGAGTGCGGAGAAACTGGTGATAGATGCCGAGGCGATTGGTATGGCCCTACGGCTGGTAGAAGGACTCAAAGTCCATACCGATACTCTGGCGCTGGAGATGTTCGCATCGGTCGGTTTCCAGGGAGACTTCCTGAAGCAGAAAATCACCCGTCACCTGTTCCCGAAGGAGCAGTACCTGCCCTCAGCGGTGCTAGACCGGGGCTCCATCCGCGCCTGGGAAGAGGGGGGCCGTCTGGACACCTTTACGCGGGCCAAAGCGCGCGTGCGGGAACTTCTGGCCGCCTATGAGCGCCCGCCGATGGACCCGGAGGCAGAGCAAGAACTGCGAAACATGATGGAGCGACTGGCCCGCCAGGCCGGGATGGATGCCCTACCGATGTAGTGAACTTACAGCCTGCGCTACACAACCTTCGGGCGTTTCGCAGACATACGCTCAGAATCGCTTGATCGCGCGGTCGTAAGCCGGGCCGTTATTGGGCCCGCCGACGCGCCGCTCGCCATGGCTGGGGCCGCCCGGCGCGCCGGAACGGTCCAGCACGGTCGTCCCGCTCCCTTCGTCAAAGGAATACAGGCCGACGGTATGAGCGTCCGGAGCAAAGGGGGCGTCGGGAGGTGTGAAATTCCCGGTGTAGCGGACGACGCTGGAGAGGCGCACCTCGTCTATCCAGCCGCTGAAGGAGGGGTAGGTAGCCGGGTCGTAGTCGTGCTTCTCTGCGCCGACCACCAGGTATGGTTCGTTGGGCCAGGAGGCATGTCGCCCAACGCGGTAGGAGATGTTGCCCGCCGGGCCGCTGGCACTGCGCGAAAGCGTCCCGTTGACAAAGATATGCATTTCGCCGTTGGTCCGGCGCGTTACGGCGATGTGGTGCCACTGGCCGGCAGAAAGGGCCGTGTTGCTACAGATGGTGTAGCCGCTGGCGCCGTTGTGCACACCGAAGGCGACCCGTCCGCCGTAAAGGGAGATGCCGAAATCGCCGTAGTCGGGGGCGCCGAAGATGTCCCGGTCAAAGAGGATGTTGCCGTAAATCCAGGTGTCCTCGCCCTCGGTGCAGGAACCGCTGGTGTTCTCGCCTGGCATAAAGCGCATCCAGAATTCTATCGTGAAGTCGGTCGCGCCGACATTGACGGGCAGGGAGGCGCCGTGGGCGCTGCGGATGGGGATTTTCACGCGGTCAATGTCGCCGCTGCCGGTGCCGTAGAAGCGCAACGAGTAGGTAGCAGTGCCGGGGGGCGTGGGGGTGCTGGTGGGGCCAGGGGTTGGCGATGGGCCCGGCGCCGCGTTGCGCGCCACCAGCGGCAACCACAGGCGCGGCGGGAGCGTTTCCTGTGCCTGGACGGGAGCGGCCCAGTCAGAACAGGCCCATAGAGACGCTCCCAGCCACGCGATCCCGGCGAGAAGGGCCAGAAACAGGATAGCGGACTGATTCAGGTTTGTCGTTTTCATCGTTCCACCGGGTGTGTCCGAAGTTCGGCGGGCTTTCAGGGCATCACCGCCAGCCAGCCGCTGGGCGGCAGGAGAAAGGAGGTGGTTTGCGGAGCGCCGACGAAGTCCCGGCGCGCGCCGTCGGCCAAAGCGCTGAAATCGGCCCAGGAAGGGCGAAAGTCCAGTTCCACCGGCCAGGACTGCGCGGGGTGGCGGTTGACGTAGACCCGCAGGCCGTTGTCGTATTCCACAAAGACCTGCTCCAGTTGCCCGGCGGCGACGGCGCGCTCCACCGGGACGAGTTCACCGTCCACGCGGTAGCGAATCCTCACCGGCCACGCTGAGGCGCAGAGACGGTGGATCGGC
Source organism: Anaerolineae bacterium (assembly GCA_025060135.1). Lineage (GTDB taxonomy): Bacteria > Chloroflexota > Anaerolineae > B4-G1 > DUEL01 > SpSt-77. Next base: position 16,679 of record JANXCY010000028.1, read on the forward strand.
GCCACCAGCCTGGCTTCCCGTTCGGCCCAATCCAGCCAGAATTCGGACGAGTCAAACAGTTCGGGCGAGTCCACGTACCCGGCGTGGCAGAAGGCGATTTCGGTGGCCATGTAGTGGTAGTGGTCTTCCGGCGTGTAGCCCGACCAGCGGGGTTGGCCGTCCTGGGCAAAGTAGTACGGAAAGTAGCCCACGCCGTGGCTGACCATTAAGGGATGCAGGCGCAGCAGGGCAAAGTCCACCAGCGGCGGGACGCGCCAGCCGCCCTCGCTCAGGTCGGGCTGATATGCGGCGGCGGCGCTATCCACCAGACCGGCGTAGAGGAAATGCGCGCCGCCCTCGCCCACCACCGGCCCTTCGTGTGCTGTGCGCAGGAAGGCCAGCAGGTCGGCGTAAGCCCGGAAGACGGGCTGGAAACGGGCCCGGCCTTCGTAGCGGGCGTTGTAATCGGTCTTTTCCCAGGGCGGGACGGCGGTGAGCACGTCCACGAAGGCGGCGGTCGTCCCGTAGCGGCGGTGGATGTCGGGGGAAGTCTGACGGGCGAAGTCCAGGGCGCGGAAGGGGCTGAGCAGGTGGGATTGCAGGCCGGTCGTCTGGTTGAACCAGGCCGGACGCGGACGGCCTTCGGGGTCCAGCGCCAGGTCATCCGGCGAACCCAGGTCGGCGTTGGGGTAGAAATCGGTATAGTTTTCGTGGACGGCGAACAGGTAGCCGGCCTTCCGGGCGGCCTCCGCCAGATTCCGCAGCGCTTCATCGCCGCCCCATTCGGCCCTCGCCGGAAGAACCGAGGGATAACAGTCATCGTAACCGCAGCGCTGCCAGGTATGGCGGATCACCAGCAGGTCCTGCACGCCGCGCCGGTGCAGCGCCTCTATCAGCGCCTGACTTTCGGCAAAAGGCCCTTCGGTCCACAAATCCACCAGCGTGCGCCCGGCCAGCGCCGAACGGTAGGGCGAGGCAGGGTTGGGGACGACGGGCAGGACGTCGGACAGCCGGTCCGAAAGGGTCAGGTAGATGACCTCGTGCACGGCCTGCCGCGCCCCGGCCGTATCCGGCTCGTAGAAGGCGATCTGGCTGAAGTGGAACGATTGGTCCGAGTAGGGCAGGCTGACTTTTTCATAGCGCGAGGCGCTGGACTGAGTCCAGTCAAAATACAGGGAAACAAAAAGGCCCTCGTAGAAAAGCAGGTCAAAGGTCGCCAGGTACGGGATGGGGAGGATGCGCGCTCCCGGGGTTGCTTCGGTGCGGTCCAGGGAAAAGGCGTGGATGTGGCGACCCGGCGCGTCCACGGCGATGCGCAGGGTCCGGCCGTGGATAGAGAAGCGGTACGTGTAGGCGACCTGCTGTTCGCCTCTCCCGGCCCGCCAGGTGATTTCCAGCCCGTCGGCGGTCAGGAGCGGTTCGGTGTGAGACCAGGTGAGGGTTTCCGAACTCCAGATGGGGATTTCCTCGTCGCCGAAGAGGAAAATCGGACCGCCGAAGAAACTGGGCCAGAAGGGCGGCAGACCGTCGGTCTCAACCGTCAGGTCGTGGAGCGAGCCGGTCGCCGGCGTGTAGCGGTAGCGCAGGACATCGTTCCCGGCGGCGCATTCAAAGACCCAGGAGTCCCCTTCGGCAACGATGCGGTTGGCGCACCCTGTCTCCGGTGCGGGCGGCGCGGCCGGGCCGGCCAACCCTTGCACAGGCGGCGCGGTGGCGACGGGAGCCGGAGGGGTCGGGGAGAAAGAGGGCGCAGGCGAAGGGGCCTCCTGAGAACGCACCGTTGCCGACGGCGAGGCAGGTGATGGCCCCGTCGGGGAAGCGCAGGAAGCCAGCAGGAAAAGAACCAGGAGAGAGCAAGAAAAGAAACGCGCTGGGAGATAGGATAGCATCTCAGGGTATGTTGTCAAGGAGAAAGACCAACCTCTGTGAGCCTGGGGTTCAGACAAGGGTCGGAACAGGGAGAACGATGGCAGCAAAGGTGGTCTGGGTCTTCTCCACAACTGCTCCCGATCTCGGGCCGAAAGCGCCCATTTCGGTTTGAACGGAACGAGGCACCTCCTGACAGTAGAGTGGGCTTCCCTTCCATTGCCACAACCGGGGGCCCGGGCCAGTTGTCCAACTTATGTCCGAGCCTTGGGACAATTCCGAGGAGGGGAAACCAGCGCGATAGAGAAGTCGGGATAAAGCGAGTTGACTGCTGGAGTGGATCGGCAGGTTAGGAGTGAGCGGCAAAGCAGCCTCCCAAACTGGCAATGCGGTTGACCCAAAATAGAAATGCCCCACTTGGTGGGGGCGCTGGAAGAGGCTGGGGGTGTCATTCCAGCCAGGGCCATATCGGGAGGACAGGTGACCCGCGCAGGACTCGAACCTGCAACCAAGGGATTAAGAGTCCCCTGCTCTACCGTGTTGAGCTAGCGGGCCAGAGTAATTTATATTGTACCACTATTCCGTGCCTTTGACAAGCCCGCGCTTTTATTCTTTTATTGGGTGTGTCCCAATTTTGTCGGGCGTCGGTCCGCCGCTGCTGGGCGCCGGCGAAAGTTGCCCTTGCCTGGGCCTGCGGCCAGGGGGGCTTCCCTTCGTTTGCCACCTGGTCGGCTTTCGTCGACCCTCTCTGGAGTCAGATATAACGCAACTCCTTCGCCGCCCGGGTTAGATCAGCCCGGAAGTCCGGATGGGCAATCCGGATCAGGGCCTGGGCCCGTTGACGAATGGTCTTACCGTAGAGGTCTGCCACCCCATATTCGGTAACGACATAGTGGACATGGTAGCGGGTGGTAACGACCCCTGCGCCTGGTCGCAGCATGGGCACGATACGGCTGACCTGGGTACCGTCCTTTAGCGTTGCCGTGCTGGGAAGGGCGATGATGGGCACCCCACCCTCGGAGCGGGACGCGCCGTAGATAAAATCCAATTGTCCCCCGACACCGCTGTAGAGTTTGGGGCCAATGGAATCCGCACAGACCTGTCCTGTCAGGTCCACCTCTATGGCCGAATTGATGGCGACCTGCCGGTAATTTTGAGCGATGACGAAGGGGTCATTGACATATTCGGTGCGGCGCAACTCTATCATCGGGTTATTGTTGGCCCACTCGTAGAGCCGCCGCGTGCCCAGCATAAACCCAGCGATAATCTTGCCCGGATGGAGGGTCTTGCGGGCATTGGTAATGACCCCTGCTTCCACCAGGTCTATCACTCCATCGGAGAAGAGTTCGGTGTGGACCCCCAGGTCTTTCTTGTTCCGGAGGAATCGGAGCACCGCGTCCGGAATCTCGCCGATACCCATCTGCATCGTCGCGCCGTCGGGGACCAACTCGGCAATGTGCTGGGCAATGCGCAGGGTTACGTCCGAGGGTTCGCCGCTGCCCATCGGCAGTTCCAGTAGGGGGTAGTCCACCGGAACAATGCAATCGATCCGGCTCACATGGATGAAACTATCGCCCAGGCAGCGAGGCATATGGGGGTTGACCTCAGCGATGATGACCCGAGCCGATTCGGCAGGCGTCTTGGTCAGGCCGGTCTCAATGCCGTAGGAACAGAAGCCATGCTCGTCAGGTGGAGAAAGGTGGACAAAGGCGACGTCTACGGGCAGAATGCCCTTTTGGAATAGAAGGGTAAATTCGGAGAGGAGGACAGGAGTGAAGTCGGCCCGGCCTTCCTGCACAGCCTGGCGGACGTTGGGACCGATGAAGAGGGCATTGGCGCGGATATGTCCCTCCATCTCTGGAGCGACGTAGTCGCTGGCCCCAATGGTTAGGGCGTGGCAGATTTCCACGTTCTCCAGTTCTTGGGCCCGCTCCACCAGGGCTTTCAGCAGGACCTGGGGGACGCTGCAGTTACCCGTCAGGAAGATACGGTCCCCATGCTGGACCACCCGGACCGCCTCTTCGGCTGTCGTTATTTTGCTTTCGTAAATCCGGCTCCATCCGGTGGGCATGGAGGATTCCTGCATTCACTGAGGCCGGGCGGCAGTGAAGGCGGCGGCCAGAGCTTCGTTGACGATGCGGCCATCTCGAAGCGCTAACCCCCGGGCCAGCGCAGGCATATCCACCACTGCCTGATCCAGCCCGACTTCCGCGAGGTGGCGGATATAGGGCCAGGCGGCGTTGTTGAAAGCGTGGGTGGAGGTGCGGGGGAGCGCGCCTGGGGCGTTGGGAACGCAGAAGTGGACGACCCCTTCCTCTACGAAGACGGGATCCCGCAGGGTGGTGGGCCGGCTGGTCTCCACACACCCGCCCTGGTCTATGCTGAAATCCAGGATAACGGCGCCCCTTTTCATCGTGCGGACCATTTCCCGGGTGACCAGGACCGGGGCCCGGGCGCCCGGCACCAGGACGGCACCGACCAGGACTTCCACGAAGCGGACCACCCGGGCGATGTTGAAGGGGTAGGCCACCATCGTGGCAACCCGGCCCTCAAACATATCATCTATGCGGCGGAGTTTTTCCTGGTTCTGGTCCAGGACGTAGAGGGTCGCGCCCAGGCCGTAGAAGGCGCGAGCGGCGTTGGTGCCCAGGACGCCTGCGCCCAGGATGGCGACCCGGGCGGCCGGAACGCCAGGGACACCGCTCAGGAGTACGCCCCGCCCGCCCCAGTTGCTCTGGAGGAATGTCGCCGCCAGTTGGGGGGCCATCCGCCCGGCCACTTCGCTCATCGTCCGCAACACCGGGAGGGTACCGTCGTCCTCTTCTATCGTCTCGTAGGCAATAGCGGCAACCCCTTTCTCCAGCATCATTTGGACGGTCTCCCGACGGGCGGCCGCCAGGTGCAGAAAACCGCAGATGATCTGCCCCTCGTGGGTCCATTCCAGTTCCTCCCGGGTAGGGCGGACAGCCTTGAGCACCATGTCGGCGCGCCGGTAGACCTCTTCGGTAGAGTAGGCGATGCGTCCACCGGCGCGCTCGTAGTCGTAATCCGAAAAGCCGGAACCCTCACCAGCCTCTTTTTCCACATAGCAGATGTGTCCGGCCCGGGTGAGCAGGTTCACTCCATAGGGGGTCAGTCCCACCCGCATTTCCAGTTCCCGCCGCTCCTTGGGGATGCCGATAATCATCGCCACCTCCCGGGTTCACACCAACCCATCGGGCTCGGCGGCGAGGCCGCCGACGTCCCAGAGGCTCCCATGGCTCACCGGCCGCGCAGGCGAATCCGGGCCTCCCGACAGCGGGGGCACTCCACGCCAGTGTACTCCGTCCCACAGGTGCGGCAGAGTTTGGCCGGTAGCGGGCGGTCGTTCTCCAGCGGCGCCACAATCAGATACACCCGCTGACCGACCAGTCCTTCCAACCACTCGGCCAATGAGGTATCCCCGACTGCCCACTCCCCCTGCGGGCTCCGATGGAGTTCTCCTTCTACCACCCGGGCGTCCAGTTCATAGGCCGCTGCTGCCAGTTCCCGTAGCGCCGCTTTCCGTACGGCAGGCATATGTTCCCCCTATGATGCACCTTTCTTCGCGCGCCGGCTCGCTCTCTGCTCCCAGGCCACCACCAGAGGTACGGCGACGCCGAAGGAGGAGTAGGTACCGACCAGCATCCCGGCCAGCATCGCGGAGATAAAGGGTCGGATAGTGGTTCCTCCAAACAGGATGATGGCAATCATCACAAAAATGGCGTTCAACTGCGTCGCCAGAGAGCGGTGGATGGTCTCCAGAATAGAGCGATTGGCGATTCGTTCAAAGGGCTCATCCCGATAACGATGGATGTTTTCCCGGATGCGGTCAAACATGACGATGGTGTCCTGCACCGAGAAGGAGGTTACCGTAAGGACGGCGGTCAGGAAGAGGGCATCCACTTCCCAGCCCTGCAAGAGCCCCATCAGCGCGTAGAAGCCGATGACGATGATCAATGCATGGAACATCGCGGCGATGGCGGAGACGCCATAGCGGACCGAGTGGGGCACCCGGCGGAATGACCACCAGATGAAGACGACGATGATGAAGGCGGCCCCGGCGATGGCGATCCCCGCCGCGCGGGTTACCTCCCCGCCGACAATGGGGGAGACACTCTCGTATGTGCTCAGATTCCGGTCCACCGGCATCCCCTGCTTCGCCAGGTCGCTGAAAATGGCCTGAACCTGTTCAGGGGTTACCTCTCGCGTGCGGACCTGCCAGGTGTTGTCCTCGGGACGGCCCAGGCGCTGGATGATGGTCTCCGACAGCCCATTAGCGGCAAAGACGGCCTGAATGGCCGTCTCAGTAGCCGGGCCCTCAAAGTGAAGGACAAAGAGGCTCCCACCTGTGAAGTCCACGGCCAGCCGGAGCGGCATCCCGAATCGGAACTGGGTCAGGACCAGCATTCCGATACTCAGGAGAATCAGAATCGCGGAGGCGATGAAAAACCAGCGGCGTTTTTCCACCAGGTTGAACATTCCTCACCTCTGGGGGGAGAATCATACGCTCAGCAGCCAGCGGCGGTTCTGCAACCAGTTCCCGGCCAGGCGCAGCAGCGTCCGCAGGAGCGTACGGGTTACCACAATCGCCGTGAAGAGATTGATGGCCGTACCGATGGCCAAGGTAATGGCAAAGCCCTTGACCATACTGGCACCAAAGTTGGTGCCGAAAAAGTAGAGAACCGCGCAGGCTATCAGAATGGAGACCTGGGAGTCCCGGATAGACGTCCAGGCCCGGCTGAATCCGGCCTCCATCGCGGCCCGCAGGCTGCGCCCGGCCCGGAGTTCTTCCTTCATCCGCTCAAAGACCAGGATGTTGGCGTCCACCGCCATCCCGGCGGAAAGGAGGAACCCGGCAATGCCTGGCAGAGTGAGCGTAACCGGGATCAGTTTGTAGAGGGCCAGGTTCAGAGCGGCGTAGAGCAACAGGGCCAGGTCCGCCGCGCCGCCGAGAACGCGGTAGTATACCAGCATGAAAAACAACACGATGGAAAGACCGATGATGCCTGCCCGAACGCTCTTCTGAACCGAGATTTCGCCCAGGGTGGGGCCGACGGTGGTGGCCGTCTCCACCCGCAGGGGGATGGGCAGCGCGCCGTAGTGGAGTTGGATATAGAGACCGTGCGCTTCCTGATAAGTGGCATCTTCCAGCGTGATCTGTCCTTCGCCCCTGGGGATGGCTTCTTTTATCTGCGGGCAGGAGATGACCTCTTTATCCAGGACAATGCAGAGGTGCTGCCCGACGTGGCCAGCGGTGTAACGGGCGAATTTGTCTATCGCCTCCGCCTTCAGACGGAAGGGGATAAAATAATGCCCCAGCTGGTCCTGGTCCAGGCCCACCTGGTCCAGGTCGGCGCCGGTGAGGATGGTTTCATACACGCCAGGGGTGATGGTGGGGGTCATGGGAGCGGTCTCCGTCAGAGGAGGGGCAGGGCCCAGAGAAAGGGTGGGAGTAGCCTCCGGCTTGGCCGGGGTTCCCTCGACGGGAACCTCGCTCAGGCGGGGGCCGCCCAGGGTGGTCGTTATCACAGTCCCCGTTTCCAGAGGAAAGCGCCCGGCATCCACAAACTCCAGGAGGGCCGTGCTCCGGATGATTTCTATCGCCAGTTCGGGGTCCTCCACCCCCGGCAACTCTACGATGATCCGGCGACCACCCTGAATCTGGACAATGGTCTCAGCCAAGCCCAGGCCGTTGACCCGATTCTCCACTATCTGGCGGGAGGTCTCCATACTCATCCGGTCCACCTCCTGGCCCTCCGGAACGTCGGCGACCAGGGAGACCTTCAGGCCGCCGCGCAGGTCCAGGCCGTAGCGGAGGGCGATCCGCCTCGCCCCTTCCGGCTGCCAGATCAGCAGGTTCTCCAGCCAGGCCGGATGGTCGATGTTCAGGTCCACATAGACGGCCAGCATCGCCACCACCAGAATGGCGATAAGCAGAATCCAATCGCGTCGTTCCATAGGCTCCTTTTTTCCACCCCGGAAAGGTAGCGGATAGCAGGTTTACAGGATAAAGATAGGGTTACGGCTGACGACTGTTCGCTTTCCTGAAACCTCTACCTCCCTGTGGTGATTCCAGCCCAGCCGCCCGGGCCGGATGACCTCCGAGTGAGGCTCAGGCCCGTTCGCGGGTGAGGTTAACGGTGGGGATTATAGCCGATAGGGAAGATTCTGTCAAACGGTCTTGGCTAGTGCCCGTCGGACATCTTCCAGACTGGGGGCAACGGTGAAGGGCTGGCCTGTTGCCTTCATCACGCTGGCGACGTCCTTCAGGCCGGAGCCGGTGGCCAGGACGACGACGTGCTCCTCCGCCCCCACCAGTCCCCGCTCCACGGCCTTCACGAGACCCGCGTAGGCCGCCGCTGCCGCCGGTTCCGCAAAGACCCCACACCCCCGGGCCAGCGCGGGGATGGCCGCCAGAATCTCCTCGTCGCTCACGCGCAGGAAGGCGCCGCCCGTCTCCCGCACCGCGCGCAGCGCCTTGATGCGGTCGCGGGGGAGGCCAGCGACGATGCTATCGGCCACCGAATGAGCCTCCACGGGCGTCATCTCCCAGCCTTCCAGCCCTCGCTCCCAGGCGTCCACCAATGGAGAGGAGCCCTCGGCCTGGACGCCAATCAGGCGCGGCATGCGGTCTATCCAGCCCAGCGCGGCCAGGTCCCGCAGTCCCTTATGGATGCCGCCGATGATACACCCGTCGCCGACCGGGATGAGGATAACGTCCGGAGGCCGGAAGGGGGCCGGACTGCCCGTCTGCGCGGCCAGTTGCTCACAGATTTCGTAGGCGGCGGTCTTCTTTCCTTCGGACATATACGGATTGTAGGCCGTGTTGCGGTTGTACCAGCCGAAGGCCGCGGCCGCTTCCAGGCAGAGGTCAAAGGCCTGGTCGTAGGTGCCGTCCACCAGCAGGACGGTGGCGCCGAAGGCCAGGAGTTGGGCCACTTTGGCCGCTGGAGCGGTGCGGGGGACGAAGATAACGGTCCGCTGGCCGACGGCGGCGCAGAGCCCGGCCAGGGCGGCGGCGGCGTTGCCCGTACTGGCGGTGGTTACCACCTCCGCCCTGCGCTCCCGGGCTTTGACGACCGCAACCGCCGAGGCGCGGTCCTTGAAAGACGCGGTGGGTTGACGGCTATCGTCCTTGACCCAGAGATTTCGGAGCCCCAGCGCCTGGGCCAGGCGGGGGGCCGGATATAGGGGAGTCCAGCCGACGCTCCCCAGGACCGTCCCCTCTGCCAGCCGCCGGGCCACCTCCGGGTCTACCGGCAGGAGCGACAGATAGCGCCAGATGGAGCGCTCCGGCCGGGCCGCCAATTCCCGGGGCGAGACCTCCCGCCGGATGCGGTCGTAGTCGTAGACCACGTCCAGGATGCCGTCGTTCCCGTGGTGGGGACAGACGTAGTCCACCTCATCCGCGCCATACTCGGCGCCGCAGATGGTGCAGCGAAGGGTCAGTACGTTTTTCATCCAGTGGCCTCCGGAAACGGATACAAGAGCATTTTACGCCGGGAGGGAACTTTTACCCTCCTTTTGCCCCTCCCTCTCAGGGCTTTTCAACAATTTTACTCTAACATTTCCGCCCGCCGCTGAAGCGGCGGGCTCAGTTTGCAAAGCCCTATCGGGCTATCTGAAAGCCCCCTTCGGAGGCTTCGCATCTGAGAGCATTTCTGAAAAATGCCGCAGTGGAGCAAAAGGGCTCGTAGTCAGCCACGGAGCGCCACGCGCCGATTGCTTCGGGCACCTTGTGCCCTCGCCTCGGCGTGAGTGCCTTCGGCCACGCCGCGAGCGGCGCCCCCTCGGCTGGGGCCTCGGGGTGACAACCTCGGGCGAGCCCCACGGGGCGAGGAAGCCCCCTCGGCCTGAGGCCTCGGGGCCGAAGGCTCGGGCCGTGGCCCTCGGCGTGGCCCTCGCCGCGTGGCGGCGCGTGGCGCAATGACATCCGGCGCTCGCGCCGAGGCGAAGCGAAGTGGCGTTTGAGACGGCACTCCACTTCGTTTCGTGCCTTACTACGAACAGGTGATTACAAATTGTTGCGCAGGATACTATAATTTGGGCTCTTTGGGAGTTTGCGTGGCAGGCTATCCACTTGTGGGCAATGTGGCGCAAGATTCATCTTGCGCAACGCAGGCTAAAGCCTACGCTACGCCACAGCAGCCATTTTTGTGGGCGATTTGCTCCTCGCCCATGCGAATTCCCAAAGAACCATAATTTGTTAAACTGCAATTAGCCCCTGGCGTAGGAGGCATTCGTTATATTTTTGAAGAACCCACCTCTTGCCCCGGGCGGGCTCTCCCGCTCGTCCCCGGCGGGAGAGAAGGGGAAGCGGGCAACGGGTGGCTTTACGCCTGGCTCAAAATCCAGCGGTGAAGCAGCGGCACGGCCAGCCGCAGCCCGCCCTCCGCCTCCACCAGCAGGTCGTGCACCAGCAGCGTGCTGAGGGCCGCCTCCCCGGCCTCCGGCTCCAGCCCGGCGGCCCGGATGAGGGCCGAGCGGGGGAGAACCTCCATCGGCGAGGGGGCCTGCGCGGCGAAGGCCCGCAGAACCCGCCGTCCCTCTGCCCCGGCCTCCTCCCAGACGCCGCTGAAGTAGTAGTCGGCAGTCAGGAAAAACTCCCGGAAGAACTCCGGCGTGAGCATCGCCTCCAGGTCCTCCACCGTCAGGCGGCGGGGCGTCTCCCGTCCCTCCCGCCCGAAGCGGTCGTTCCACCGCTCCACCAGTTCGTAGCAGAGCCGCTGGACCAGGTACGGTTGCCCGCCCGTCAGCCGGTAGATTTCCTCCGCCAGCGGCTCCTCCATATCCAGCGCGAAGTCGTCGGTGGGGCGGCGGATGAGCCAGACGGCCTCGTCCCGGCTCAGGAAGGAAACCTTCACCGGCTCCGCGCTCCCGTA
>JANXCY010000029.1 GCA_025060135.1 Anaerolineae bacterium
TTCCCGGGCCGATAGACGGGCTCCTTCAGCGTACAACTGTGCAGCCCGATCCAACTGGCCGATCACTGGAATTCCTGCAAGTATCGGATGGTGTTCCTTATCTCTTCTGCATCTAATGAAGCCAGCAAATTTAAGGTAGAGCGCAGTATCGCGCCAAACTGGCGGCTTTCAAACTGCTTGGCGATCACAATGCCAGGATGTTCTTTTCCAGAGAAGTACCATTTCTCGGCGAGCCGGATAAAGTCCTTGGCGTTGCAACTCAACAAGGTCCGCCTTTCTTGAACGGCGTAGTGCAACTGCTCTTCATCCGAGAGCCCGACTCTGCCAATTTCCTGAACCGCTACCGCATCATAACCCCGACGCCGCAGGGCGACGGCCAACCGGGAACCCATGGACACATCTTCATCAATCAGTAGCCGAATCTTGGACATACTCCACTCTCCTGATCAGGGCTCTTACAAATGGGAACGCACCGCTATATATACGCCCTATATACGCCTGGTGCAGTCATTCCCGATCAGGAGAGGCGCAGAAAATCCGCTGGCCTTTCGGGCCCACTTTCATACCGTATTCTTCAAACACTCGCTCCGGTTGATTCTCCTCTATCAGCCGTTCTATCTCCTCCTGATGGTCCAGATAATAACTGATAGCATCCACAACGGCTGCTGGAGGAAGGTGTGGATAGGCCTCCAGAATTTCATCTATGGTTTCTCCTGCTTTGTAGTGGAGCGCGATCGCCCGAACCGGCACGCGAGTTCCCCGAATCACCGGTTCGCCCCCAACGACGCCAGCCACCCGAACAATATAGGGATGCTCCGTTGGCTGCACATCTACCTCTGCCGTCCGGGATTCTACATACACCGCTTTACCCATCGTTCACCTCTTGTAAGAAAATCTGCGTCTGTCCTCCATTGCATCTCTATCTATTTCCTGGGCCGGTACTGTATCGCCTCTGCCAGATGGGCCGTCTCTATCCGGTCGCTGCCGGCCAGATCGGCGATGGTCCGGGCGACTTTCAGGATGCGGTGGAAGGCCCGCGCGCTCATCTGGAGTTGTTGCATCGCCGCTCGCACCAGCGCCCGCCCGCTCTCATCCAGCCGACAGTACTCCCGGACGTCCGTCGGGCCCATATCGGCGTTGCAGGTCAGCGGGGTGCCAGCAAAACGGCGCCGCTGCATCTCCCGTGCCCGCTCCACCCGCTCCCGGATGGCCGCCGACGGCTCTCCTCGCCGGTCGTCGGTTAATTTGTTATAGTCCACCCGGGGCACCTCCACATGGATGTCTATCCGGTCCAGCAGCGGCCCGGAGATGCGCTTCTGGTAGCGGGCGATGACCGATGAACTGCAGGTGCACTCCCGCACGGGATCGCCATAGTAGCCGCAGGGGCAGGGGTTCATCGCCGCAATGAGCATAAAGCGGCTGGGGAACATCAGCGTCCCGGTGGAGCGGGCGATAGAGACGACGCCGTCCTCCATCGGCTGGCGGAGGGCCTCCAGCGTGTGGGGGTTGAATTCCGGGAGTTCGTCCAGGAAGAGGACACCCCGATGGGCCAGGGAGATTTCGCCGGGACGGGGCCAGTGCCCGCCGCCCACCAGCCCTGGATAACTGATGGTGTGGTGGGGAGCCCGGAAGGGACGGTGGCGGATGAGGGGCGTATCCGATGGCAGAAGGCCCGCCACGCTGTAGATTTTGGTTACCTCCAGCGCCTCCTCCAACGTCATCGTCGGCAGGATGGAGGGGACGGAGCGGGCCAGCAGGGTCTTACCGGCGCCCGGCGGCCCGACCATCAGGACGTTGTGGCCGCCTGCCGCCGCCACTTCCAGCGCCCGTTTGACGTGCTCCTGGCCCTTGATGTCGGCGAAATCCGCCGCGTAGAGGGGCGGAGGCAGGATAGTCAGGTCTTCAGTGGGACGGTAGGGCGGAATACGGGCCAGGCCCTGCAAATGGGCGGCCAACTGGCCCAGATTCTCCACCGGATAAACCTCCAGCCCGTCCACCAGCGCTGCCTCCGGCGCGTCCACCGCCGGGACGAAGAGCCGCCGCAGCCCTTCCTGACGGGCCAGCGCGGCGATGGGCAGGACGCCGGGGATGTGGCGGACGGAGCCGTCCAGCGAGAGTTCGCCAATGAAGAGTGCGCCCTCTACCTCCTGGGGCCAGACCTGCTCCGAAGCGACCAGGATGCCCACAGCGATGGGCAGGTCATAGACAGGGCCTTCTTTGCGAATGTCGGCGGGGGCCAGGTTGATCGTCAGCCGGTTGCGAGGAAAATGCAGACCCGTGTTTTTCAGGGCCGTCCGCACCCGCTCTATCGACTCTTTAACCGCTGTATCCGGCAGCCCGACAATGGTTAGAGAAGGCATGCCTGGGGCGACGTCCACCTCCACCTGAACGAGAATTCCCTCCAGGCCAATGAGGGCACAACTGGTAACTTTGGCCAGCATATTCTTCCTCGCTTGGTGGACGGCTATCTCCACCGCTCTACGGGTGGCGATGAGGACACAGATCGGTCCCGAACTATGCGCCAGAGCAGAGAAAGGGAGAACCGAGCGCCACTCAAACCAGCCCGCGAATCGGCTCCCGAACCACCTCCAGCATCTGGTCGTGAATGAGGCCGTTAGAGGCAACGATAGTCGCCCCAGAGAGAGGAGTGGTAACGCCGTCAAAGGCGGTGACGCGGCCGCCCGCTTCCCGCACCAGAAGGATGCCCGCTGCCACGTCCCAGGGAGCCAGCCGGATTTCCCAGAAGCCGTCAAACCGCCCGCAGGCCACATAAGCCAGGTCCAGGGTGGCCGCGCCTGCCCGCCGGACCCCCAGCGCGCGCCGCACGAACCGCGCCATACGCTCGGTGTTGTTATCTGGGGCCGTCCGCCGGTCGTAGGGAAAACCGGTAGCCAGGAACGCGTCTCCCAGATGGGAGACGGTGGAAACGCGGATGGGCTCCCCGTTCAATGTCGCTCCGCCACCTGCGATCGCCGCAAACGTCTCATCCCGCAGAGGGTCGTAGATCACCCCGAGGACCGGCTCGCCCTCCACCACCATCGCCAGAGAGATGCCCACGTGCGGAAACCCATGGGCAAAGTTGTTGGTCCCGTCCAGCGGGTCTACCAGCCAGATGGGCGGGCCGGGGGCCTGCCAGGCATCCCCACCGCCTTCCTCAGCCAGAATGCGGTGGTCGGGGAACGCGGCCCGCAGCCGCCCTACGATGTGCCGCTCCACCGCGACGTCCGTCTCGGTAACGGGGTTGACATCTCCCTTGAAGTTGATAACCGGAAGCGAGGTGCGCGGGAACGCCCGCCGCACCATTTCACCAGCCTCGTGAGCAATCTGAATTGCGGTTTGAAGTGCTTCCACTCTCTACCTCTCATCCATAGGATAAATTCTACAGTGCAGACTTCCCCCGCGCGCCGTACTTCGGCGACCCGAGCCGGTGAAGTCAACAGTTCAAAAGGGGATTATACATTAGTTTCGTTGCCGGTCAATCGCCCCTTTTGCCGAGCCTTCCTCCGTACCTCGTACTCCGTAGAGGTCATATTCCAGCGCTCCGGTAATCTGCACCGGCACCAGTTCGCCGACCGGCAGTTCCTCTTCTACCAACACCAGTCCGTCAATTTCGGGGGCGTCCCGATAGGTGCGGCCCACGCTGAGGCCGTCGCCCCGGCCCTCTATGAGGACGTCCAAGGTCCGGCCTACCAGGGCGCGGTTCTTCGCCAGCGAAATTTCCTGCTGCAGTTGCATCAGACGGGCCCGCCGTTCCTCCTTCACCTCCGGCGGGATGTCATCAGGAAGCGCGGCCGCCGGGGTGCCCGCTTCGTGGGAGTAGGTGAAAACACCCACCCGGTCAAAAGCCATTTCCTCCACAAAGTCCAGCAGGGCCGAGAACTCCTCCTCCGTCTCGCCCGGGAAGCCGACGATGAAGGTGGTGCGGATGGCAATCTCCGGGATGCGCGCCCGCAGGGTCGCGACGGTCCGCCGGACCCAGTCCACATCGGCGGGGCGGCGCATACGGCGCAGGACCGCCGGATGGGCATGCTGCAGGGGGATGTCCAGGTACGGCAGGACCTGCGGGTAGCGGGCCATGACCTCTATCAGGCGGGGGGTAACGGCGCCCGGAAAGGCGTACATGACCCGAATCCAGGGGACCTGCGGCACCCGTTCCACCAATTGCTCCAAAAGGATGGCCAGGCCGTCCTCCAGGCCCAGGTCGCGGCCGTAGGTGGTGGTGTCCTGGGCAATAAGGACGATTTCTTTGACGCCCTGTGCGGCCAGCCGCGCGGCGTCCTCCAGGACCCGCTCCGGGGGGCGGCTGACGGCAGGGCCCTTAATGAGCGGGATGGCGCAGAAGGCGCAGGGACGGCTGCAACCGTCGGCAATCTTAATGTAGGCGCTGGCACCCTGGACGGCGACCCGAGGGACGTCCGGGGCGTCGTCTTCGGGTGGGGCCGGGAAGACGTGGAGGAGGGGACCCTGCCGGTCGGGGCGGAGGAGTTCCCGGGCCACCGCCACGACCTCTGTCCAGTGGCGGGTGCCCAGGAGTCCGTCCACCTCCGGGACGGCCTCCAGGATGGCCTGCGGGTCCCGCTGGGCCCAGCACCCGGCGACCAGGAGGACCTGCCCAGGCTGTTTGGCGGCGGCCAGTTCCCGCAGCGCGGCCAGGGATTCCGCCCGTGCTGGCTCTATAAAGCCGCAGGTATTGACAATGAGCAGGTCGGCCCGGCGAGGGTGATCGGTGGCGCGATATCCGGCCCGGGCCAGCAACGTCGCCATGCCCTGCGAATCCACCGTGTTCTTCGCGCAGCCCAAGGAGAGGATGTAATAGGACGCGGATGAACGCGGATGAACGCGGATGCTTCTATCTTTTCTGTCCTTCAGTGTCATATATGATTTGCAGCGTGCAGACATCTTCCGCTGAAGCACTGGAGGCCAACAGCGATGGGCCCGGCCCCACCTCCAGGTAACCGGGCTCGCTAGTGTCCCCGGGAATCCCTATGGCGGCGGCTATTCCTCCGGATGCATACTGACCTCCCGGTAACATTTTACGTGAAAGAACGCGGGCATTTGGCATTTACTCAGACTTGTGCTACAATTACAAAGAAACGAATTTCGTGCTGGAGTTGTGGATGAAACCTCCAATCGCGCCCGAACCCCTCATTTTTGAGATTTCTCGCCCCGGCCGCTGCGCAGTAACTCTCCCCGAACTGGACGTCCCCCCCGCCGACCTACCCTTCGATCTCCTGCGAGACGACTTGCACCTGCCGGAGGTGGGGGAAGCCGACCTCATCCGCCACTACACCCATCTCTCCCAGATGAACTACGGGGTGGATACTGGTTTCTACCCCCTGGGCTCCTGCACGATGAAGTATAACCCTAAAATTAACGAGGAACTGGCCCGTCTGCCCGGCTTTGTCCACCTCCATCCCTATCAGGACGAAGAGACGGTGCAGGGTGCCCTGGCGCTGATGTACTTCCTGCAGGAGTTTCTCAAAGAAATTGGCGGCTTCGCTGCCGTCAGCCTGCAGCCGGCGGCGGGAGCGCACGGCGAACTGACCGGCGTGCTGATGATGCGCGCCTGGCAATGCGACCGGGGGCAATCCCACCGGGACGTTATCCTGATCCCCGACTCCGCCCACGGCACTAATCCCGCCAGCACGACCATGAGCGGGCTGAAAATGGTGGAGGTCCCTTCCGACGACCGGGGCAACGTGGACCTGAGGGCGCTGGAGGCCGCCTGTCGGGAGTACGGCGATCGGCTGGTGGGGATGATGCTCACTAACCCCAACACCCTGGGGCTGTTTGATGAGCACCTGGAGGAAATCACCGCCCTTATCCACGAGCATGGCGGCCTGATGTACGGCGATGGCGCCAACATGAACGCTCTCCTGGGGATTGCTCGCCCCGGCGACCTGGGATTTGACGTCCTCCACTACAACCTCCACAAGACCTTCAGCACCCCGCACGGTGGCGGCGGGCCCGGCTCAGGGCCGGTGGGCGTCTCGGCGGAACTGGCCGACTTCCTCCCCAGCCCCATCGTCGCCATAGACCCGCAGCGCTCCACCGAAAATAGCCCGTTTTTTACCTTTTACCATCCGCCCAAATCCATCGGCCGGGTGAAGGCGTTCTACGGCCACTTCGGCATTCTGGTGCGCGCCTACACCTATATCCGGATGATGGGGCCGGAGGGACTGCGTCGGGTGGCGGAGACCGCGGTTCTCAACGCCAACTACCTTAAGAGCCGTATCCAGCACATCTATCATGTCCCCTACAACCGCACCTGCATGCATGAGTTCGTCTGCGAAGGGCGCATCCCTGATGCCCCGGATGTGCGGGCGCTGGACATCTCCAAACGGCTCATCGACTATGGCTTCCACCCGCCGACCAACTATTTCCCCCTTATCGTCCGCGAAGCGCTGATGATTGAACCAACGGAGACGGAAAGCAAAGAGACGCTGGATGCCTTCGCCGACGCGCTCCTGCGCATCGCCGAGGAGGCCCGCACGAATCCGCAACTCCTGCACGAAGCGCCGCACAATGCCCCCGTCCGGCGGCTGGATGAAGTGCGGGCAGCGAAGGAACTGATCCTGCGCTGGGAGGAGCCGAAAACGTAGCACCGGCATCGTGCTGGCGACCCTGCCAAAAGTCCATATCTTTCCCTAAACTTAAGGAACAGTCATGCGCATCTACCGGGACGAAGACGCGCGCCTGGAACTGCTTCTGGGGAAACGGATCGCTGTCATTGGCTACGGGAATCAGGGACGGGCTCAGGCCCTGAACCTGCGGGATAGCGGTCTCCAGGTCCTTATCGGAAATCCGGAGGACGCCTACGCTGAGCAGGCCCGGGCGGACGGGTTCACCGTCCTTCCGATAGCCCAGGCTGCCGAACAGGGGGATGTGGTGATGCTCCTCATCCCCGACGAGATGGCCCCCCGGGTCTTTCGGGAAGCCATCGCGCCCGCGCTGAGCCCAGGAGACGCCCTGGTCTTTGCCTCCGGTTTCAATGTCGCATTTGGCTTCATTGAGCCTCCTCCCGGCGTGGACGTGATTCTGGTGGCTCCCCGGATGATCGGCGCTGGCGTGCGCGACCTTTATCTGGCAGGACGGGGATTCCCCTCGTTCATCGGCGTGGCCCAGGATGCCTCTGGCCATGCCCGGGACCTGGCACTGGCACTGGCGAAGGGTATCGGCTCCACCCGGGCCGGGGTGGTGGAAGTCACCTTCACGCAGGAGGCGGAACTGGACCTCTTCACCGAGCAGTGCTTCGGGCCGGCCTTCGGGCAGGTCCTGTTGACGGCGGTGGACCTGCTGGTGGAAGAGGGGTATCCGGTAGAGGCCGTACTGCTGGAACTCTATATGTCGGGCGAACTGGCATACACGCTGGGCAAGATGGCCGAGATGGGCCTGATCGAGCAAACATCCCTCCACTCCCGCACCAGTCAGTATGGCTCCCTTTCGCGCAGCATGCGCTTCATGATGCCGGAACTGCGCCAGCGGATGCGGCAGGGACTGGAAGAGATTCGTAGCGGGCAATTTGCCCGGGAATGGGCAGCGGAGCAGGCGGCGGGATATCCCACCCTCCAGGCGCTGCGGGAAATGGCCCGGCAACAACCGATCTACCGCTGGGAGCAAGAACTGCGGAGAGCCATGCCCTACACCCCACCCCCAGTGGTCCACCTGATGGAAGCCGGGCCAGAGGCATCGGCTCCCCGGAAGGCGCCCCCTCCCCGCTGGAAGCAAGCCGTCCATCGCCTGCGAAGATTGCTGGCAGGCCGGATGGAGGAGCAGGCTGACACTTCACAGATGCGCCCTCTGTACTCTGCAGAGGTACCTCTGGTGGTTCAGGCTTTCCTGGCCCGCCTGCCGGGTAACCCGGACCTCTGCGCCTTTGCCCAGAACCGGGACCTCATCGTTCACTACGTGCTGGAGGAGCCCGATCTGGAATTCTACCTGCGGTTTGTTGACGGCGAGGTGGTCGCGGATACCGGCGCGCCACCTGAGCGCGCCCACCTGCGCCTCCAGACCCGGGCCGATATACTGGATGGAATCCTCACCGGCCGCATCCCCGCAATGCGCGCGGCGATGAGCGGTCAGATCCGTCTGGAAGGGGACACCCGCCTGGCCATGAGCCTTCCGGCGATTCAGGACCGACTGGGCCAGATATACCGGGAGGTCCGGCAGAACGTGCTCAGCGGCCAGATGTGATCCGGTGCTAGGGATATTGTGGCGGCCCTCAGCGAGCGCCGCAACTTTTCCGGGAGGCCTCCGATGTCCCGACCTTCCCGCTACGCCTGGTTCGTCGTTACCGTATTCTTCCTGTTTATGCTCCTCCACCAGGCCGATAAACTCCTCATCGGCCCCCTTACCGAACCCATTATGCGGACCTTTGGCATCACCAAGACCCAGATGGGTGCCGTCTCCACCGGTGCGCTGATCGTTGGTGCCATCCTCTACCCGGTCTGGGGCTACCTCTACGACCGCTACGCCCGCTCCAAACTGCTGGCCCTGGCGTCCTTGATCTGGGGCTCCACCACCTGGCTCAACGCGGTTGCGCCGAACTACTCCACTTTTCTGATCACCCGGGCCTCCACCGGCGTGGACGATTCCTCCTACCCCGGCCTCTATAGCCTCGTCGCCGATTACTTCGGTCCTCACTTGCGGAGCCGGGTCTACGGTATCCTCCAACTCACCGGACCCATTGGCTACCTGCTGGGAATGGTGATGGCCCTGATGCTCAGAGACATTATCGGCTGGCGAGGCGTCTTCTACATTACCGGGGGTCTGGGAGTCCTCCTGGCGATCGTCATCTTCCTCGGCGTGCGAGAGATGCCGCGCGGCCGGAGCGAGCCGGAACTGGCCGACCTGGAGCAGATCGGTACCTACCGCTTCAACTGGAGAACGGCGCTGGGACTTTTTCGCATCCGCAGCCTGGTCCTGCTCTTTATCCAGGGCTTCTTCGGCGTCTTCCCCTGGAACACCATCACCTACTGGTTCTTCTACTACCTGGAGACGGAGCGGGGCTACTCCCCGGACGCCGTCTTGATGACGATGGCCCCGGCGGTCCTGGTGCTGGCCTCCGGCTACTTGGTCGGAGGGTTACTGGGGGACTTCTTCTTTCGGCGGACCCCGCGCGGCCGGATGCTGGTAGCCTCATCGGCGGTGCTCATCGGCGCGCTGCTCCTGTGGATTACGATGGGCATCCCGGCGGAGGATCAACTCTTATTTCTGATCATGCTCTGCATCACCGCGCTCTTTATTCCCTTCGCTGCGCCCAACGTTACCTCATCGATTTACGACGTAACGCTGCCGGAGGTGCGGAGCACGGCAGCGGCGGTGCAGTACTTCATTGAGTCGGCTGGCGCGGCCACGGCGCCGCTGCTGGCGGGCATCATCGCCGACCGCTACACTCTCCACGACGCCATCCTCTGGATTTGCGTTTCCACCTGGATCATCTGCGCCCTCTTCTTCTTCGCCGCCGCTTATCGGGTGCCGCGCGATATCCAGGCCCTGCGGGCCCAGTTACAGGAGCGGGCCCGGCAGGAACGGGCGCGCGCTGGCATTCCCATCGCCTGACCGGAACACAACTTCCAGGCCCCCCTACCGGCAGTAGATGGGACTGCTGAAAATCCAGCCGCGCGGCCGCCCCCGAAAGGTCCGCCAGACCTCTACCCGGTATGCGCCGGGTTCGGCGGTCGTGAAGCGCAGGGTACGGCCCCAGGCACGGGCCACCCCCCGGCCATTCCGCAGGAGACGGATAGTCCCTGGTCTGGGGGTTTCCACCTCAAAGACCAGGGCACCGGCGCGCTGGATTTCTTCCCCCATCGTGGCTACAGCCGAGCCGCTGCGGACGTGAAACCGGAAGCCGCGCGTGGAGGCGAGCCGGTCATACCCCACCCACGTGCGCCCGGCCCGCAGCGCCCCGTAGATCAGCCGTCGGTCTGCCTCCAGGTCGCCGGTCAGCGGTTGCTCCACCAGGACATGGGTGTTGACCCAGCGAAAGAGGGTCTCATACGGGAAGACCACCCGATGGAGGGGGCCCAACCGGTACGTATGCCCGTGCGCGTCCGACCCGCCGATGGCGGCCACCCGCCGGCCCTCTCGCAAGAGCGCATCCCACTGGCGCAGCGTGGCGCGGAACGGCCCCCGAATCCCCAGTTCCGGAAACAGCGCGTAAAAGAGCGCCGCCAGGCGGCTCCAGAGTAACCCCTTGAATTCGGACATCCCGTTCCAGATTTCCAACCCCGTGTACCCCTCCACATCCCAGTCCACCCAAGGGATGGGCTCCAGGTCGGGGCTGATGGGGCTTCCTCGTTCATAGGGATGGGCCAGGAAGCAGAGGCCACCCCGGTCAGCGGCCTCGCGGATTAACCGCTGGGGGTCGGCAGCGAAGGGGGCCAGTTCGGCCTCCGCTCCATAGATGAGGAGATGATTGACCGGCGGGTATCGGCGCACCCAGTGGACTTCCTCCCCCACCAGGAGCAAAGCACCGTCAGTATATCCCTCCACCCCGCGCACCCAGACGTTGTGGTCGGTCGTGATGACGAAATCCAGACCGGCCTGGGCGGCCACCCGGGCGATTTCCCGGTGGCACGCGGTCCCGTCCGAATAGACGGTATGCACATGGAGATTGCCCACAATTTCGTAGTAGCGCATTCTGGCGGAATGATAACCGATGGTACGGGCATTGTCAAGCCGTCCCTGCTTGACCCCGTCACGGGGAATGCGCATAGGGGAAACGGAGCCCGGCTGTTTGCGCAACAAAAAGCCCCATTTAGCCGCAACCGGTGCCGCACGAGCGCCGGTCGCTGACGTTTCCCATCCGGTAGTCCTCTCCCGTTTCCGGGTGAATCCAGATGTCCCCCAGGCGAAGAGCGTCCACCTCGTTCAGAGAATGGGCCGGGGTCAGGAGAAGAACCGTCCTCCGGGCCAGGTCGGCCTCCAGGACGATGCCCAGCGCCAGAGCGAAGCCTCGCCGGTCCTCCAGCGCCACCACCCGGTTGCGGTCAAAGAGAGGAGCCGGGAAAACGGCCAGGCGAGCCCAGGAGATTTCCAGCGGGTAGGCATTGGCAAAGTAATGGGCGAAGAGACGGGCTCGGTAGGCCCGACGGGTGGGGGGATCACGCGGGCACACCGCCGGAGCGGGCGGGAGTTCCACCACGCGTGTGCGGCCCGAATGGCGCAACGGCTCCAGGATGGCCTCCAGTTCGTTCCCCCGCCGAAGGGCAAAGACCACCGTCGGCTCCAGCAGGTCCACTTTGGCATGTTTCAGCGCCGGGCCACCCTGCTCCGGTGCAACCAGGCCGGTGGTGTCCAGAACGGTCGCGGTGGCGCCCAGTTCGGCGGCCCGCCGGGCCAGTTTGTGGACCCCAATGAGAGTGGGGAGCATGTGCCCGCGCGGGGAGGTGGCGCCGACAAATACCCGCACGCGCGGGCCTCCGGGCGGAAATCCCGTCTCCCCGGGCTGGCGCAGGGCCAGCGTCATCGTTGTGGGTGGTCCCAGGCTGGACTGCCCGATGTCGCCGTCTATGAAAGCCACCCGTTCATGGCGCCCACAGAGGCGAGTGTACAGATAGCGGGCAAACGTGGTCTTACCTGTATCCGGGGCCCCAATGACCATCAGGACACCGGAAAGGCCCTCCAGGTCCAGTTGTTCCCAGTACGGGGGAATCTCTATGTTGACCACAGACGACCGACCGTGAACAAGGAGTCTTCACCGATTGTCTTTATGGCTATCGGGTTGAGCCAGCCGGTAACGCGGCCGAACATCGCAGTATCGTTTGGAGCGAGCCCCCACGCGCCGGACGCGTGCCTGCCGGTCTGGCGGTGTCCATACATAGCGCTGGTAGCGTCAGTGCCTCCAGATCCATCTTGGGCCCCAAGTTGTTATGAACCGGATCTCTGGATCAGGGAGCGAAGGACGGCCAAATTCTCTCTATCTTCATGAAGGTCTTCGCTTTTGGGAGTCTCCAGGAGGCCCGGCAGGTCGGCAAAGCGGGGGTCGTTCACCACCATACGAAATGTCTCCAGTCCCAGTACCCCCTGGCCGATGTGCTCATGGCGATCCACCCGGCTCCCCAGGCGGTTTTTGCTATCGTTGAGGTGGATCACCAGGAGACGGGAGAGGCCGATGATGCGGTCTAGCGCGTCCAGTGTCTCCTCGTACCCTTCCCGGGTTCGTAACTCGTAGCCTGCAGCAAAGGCATGACAGGTGTCCAGACAGACCCCCAGACGGTCGCCTTCCAGGGTGTTCTCTATCAGCCAGGCCAGTTGCTCAAACCGGTAGCCCAGGTTGGTGCCCTGTCCGGCGGTTGTCTCCAGGAGAATACGGGCCCGGAAGCCGCGCGTGGCAGCGTGGACTTCTCCCAGGGCCCGGGCCACCCGCCGCAACCCCTCTTCTTCCCCGGCGCCCATGTGAGAGCCAGGATGGAGCACCAGGTAGGGGATGTCCAGCGCCTCACACCGCTCCAGTTCCACAATGAGGGTATCCCGGGATCGCCGCCAGAGGTCCTCGTCGGGCGCGGCGGGGTTCAGCAGGTACGATGCATGCCCCACGGCTGGACCAATGCCAGTCTCGGCGGCCTTTGCCTTGAAGAGGCGGATCTCCTCTTCGGTCAGCGGTTTGACGGCCCAAGCGCGGTTGGATTTGACGAACAGTTGGACAGCGTCGCAGCCGACGGCGCGGGCGTCCTCAAAGGCCCGATGGAGACCACCGGCGATGGATTCATGGGCACCCAGTCGCATCTTCCCCCTCCTCACGGGTCCAGCAGGCTGTTCCTCTTCCTGGTCTGCCCGTTCATGGAGCATCGTTGGAGGAATGGAATGCTTGGCCAGGCGGGCACGCAGGCCCCCGATGCGCCGCTCTATCTCTCCCCAACGAGGTCAGGAGCGGGATTCCGGCTCATTCCTCAATCCGGTAGGAGGTGGTGATGGTCGCGGTCCGGGCCAACATGGCCGAGACAGAGCAGTATTTTCCCTGGGAGAGTTCTATGGCCCGCTCCACTGCCTGAGGGTCCACCCCTTTCCCCTTCACCACGTATTCCAAGTGAATCCGGGTATAGACTTTGGGATGATCTTCGGCGCGTTCGGCGGTGGCATGCACTTCCAGGCCGGTGAAGGGTTGTCGTTTTTTCTGCAGGATGGAAATCACGTCCATCGCGGTGCAGCCGCAGAGGCCCATCAGTACCACTTTCATCGGGGTGGGGCCACTCTCTGGTCGATCTTCCTCTCCCAACACGTGGTCCAAAATGATGGCAGGCCCTCCGGCTTCGCCCACCAGTCGCAATCCCGGACCGATCCAGGTAACCTGTGCTTTCGTCTTCATCGCTCCTCCTTACTCGTTTTAGCTGAAACGGCACGAAAAGGTATGAAGGGGGGACTTCTTCGTGGCATTCGTACCCTACACGACCGAATCCTCCAGGAGTTATTCTACCACAAGGTTGGCGTGCTGATAAGCCCTGCCCCGTCTCTTCTTTGACAACTCTGTCCGAAGGGGGTACCATGTTGGCGCCGACGGAGCGGGGATATTCTACCTGGAAATCGGCGGCGGGCAAGCGAGGATGGGTGAGAAAGAGCAACACTCCATAGGGGCCTGGCGGTTCTTCCGGGCTCTGCTTCGGGCCGGGTGGGAGCGGGCAGGCCAGAAAGGGACTTTTGGGATACCGTCGGGCCATTTTCCGGTTGGCCTGGTGGTTCGCCTGGTCCTGGTTCTGTGGATCCTCGGAGCCCTTCGACCGCCGCGTGTCCTAGTGGTGATCGGGCCGCCGCAGCGAGTGCACACCACCAACCCTCTGGTGGGCGTCCATACCCGCCTTACCGATGAGGTGGAAGAGTGGAAGATTCAGCGCACCCTTCAGATGGTCCGGGAGATGGGTGCCCCATGGATCGTGGAATTCTTCCCCTGGGCCTATATCGAACCTCGCCCGGGCCAGTGGGATTGGACTCACTCCGATATGGTCATCCGCCATGCCCGTGCGCAGGGGTTGACCGTCATTGCCCGACTCGGTTTTGTACCGGAGTGGGCACGCCCGAAGGACACCACGTTCAACCACATTGACCCGGAATTCTACGATGAATTTGCCGCTTTTGTCGCGGCCTTCCTGAGCCACTATCGGGGAGAAGTGAACCATGTCATCATCTGGAACGAGCCGAATCTGAGCCTGGAGTGGGGCTATCGGCCAGTGGACCCTGCCGCTTATACCGCGATGTTGCGGATCGTCTATCGGGCGGCCCATGCGGCCAACCCCGACGTGGTGGTGCTGGCTGGCGCCCTGGCCCCGACACTGGAACCGCCCGGGAGTCCGGCCGGCCTGAACGACCTGGACTACTTGGAGGGGATGTACGCGGCGGGGGCCGCGCCGTATTTTGACGCCCTGGCCGTTCACGCCTACGGGACCCATTTCCCCCCGGAGGCAGAACCTGCGCCGGATGTGATAAACTTTCGTCGGACCGAACTCCTGCGGGCCATTATGGAAGCCCACGGGGACGGCCACAAGCCCGTCTACATCACCGAAGGGGGATGGAACGACCATCCCCGCTGGACACGGGCTGTTCGTCCGGCTCAGCGCATCACCTACACCATCGGCGCCTACGAGTGGGCCCGTCAGCACTGGCCCTGGTGCCGGGCCGTTGCCTTCTGGGCCTTCCGCTATCCTGCTCCTCTCCGGAATTTCCAGGACTACTCTACCTTTGTGACGGAAGACTTCCGCCCCAAGCCCATCTATCTGGCGGTGCAGGAATATACAGGGAATCCCTGACGTAGAGATTTGACACCTTCGCCATCTTATGTTATGATAACGCCACATTGCGAAAAACGCCAGAATCCAAGAAACCCACGAAAGCGAGGGCAAGATCAAACGAAGACCACCCAAAAAATTTAAGCGGGACCTGCGCTACGCCTACCGGGTGAACCGCGAGATTCAGGCGCCGCAGGTGCGGCTGATCGGCCCGAATCGGGAGCATATCGGGATCGTCTCGCTCCAGGAGGCCCTGGAACGGGCCCGCCAGGCGAACCTGGACCTGGTGGAGATTTCTCCGAACGCCGACCCGCCAGTGGTCCGCATCGTGGACTACGGGAAGTTCATTTATGAACAGACCAAAAAGGAGCGGGAGGCAAGACGCTCTCAGAAACTGATAGAAGTCAAGGAAATCCGTCTTCGTCCCAAAACGGATGCCCATGACCGGGCCATCAAAGTACGGGACGCCCGCCGCTGGCTGGAAGAGGGGATGAAAGTCAAAGTGCGGGTCCGCTTCCGGGGGCGAGAAATCACCTATCCCGAACTGGCGATAGAGCAACTGCAGGAAGTGGTGAAGGGGTTGAGCGATATCGCGGTCGTGGAGCAGGCCCCGAACATGGAAGGGCAGACCATGTTAATGATTCTGGCGCCCAAACCGAAGAAAGGGACAGGAAGCCATCCGGGTGAGGTGACGCGTGCCGAAGATCAAAACCCATAAATCTACTTCCAAACGATTCCGCATCAGTCAGGGCGGCAAAGGGAAACTGATGCGCACCAAATTGGGAAAATCCCACCTGCGCCGGAAGAAGAGCGCGCGGGCCCGGCGACTCTACGACGAGATGCTGGTGGTGGAGTCTCCAGCGGTCCGCCAGCGGGTGGGTCGTCTGGCACCGTATCTGCGCGAGAAGGGGAAGTGAGGCCGTGAGAGTTAAAGGAGGATTCCGAACCCGTCGTCGTCATAAGAAAATTATCCGCCAGACCCGGGGCTACTATGGTACTCGCCATCGCCTCTGGCGTCGCGCGAACGAGGCGTGGATGAAAGCGATGTGGTATGCCTACCGGGACCGCCGACAGCGGCGCCGGGACCTGCGGCGGTTGTGGATCCTGCGCATCAATGCGGCCGCCCGCCAGCACGGCCTTTCCTATAACCGCTTCATTGCTGGTCTCAAACGGGCTGGCGTGGCGCTGGACCGGAAAATCCTGGCCGATATCGCCGTGCGGGATGCCCCCACGTTTGCCCGGCTGGCCGAGATGGCGCGGCAGGCATAGGCCCACGCCCATCCCGTTCCATCTTCCCAGAGAAGGGCCGCCCGGCCCTTCTTTTTATTCAGGCCAGACGACCGGGTCGCCCATAACTGGCGTTTTTCCCCAATTCAGGGTAAGATTATACCCAGAGCAGGCTACGAGGCGCTGGACATCGGACCGATTCCAAGGAGGGATCAGCATTTCCATGAGGCCCGGCGGCGGCCCTCGGTCCTATCCGGTGTACACGGCGGACCCGGTCCGGAATGCCCTGGTGGGTGCCCGGCCAATCCTGGAACCCGTACGGCGACAACCCCCGTTGGAGACCAGGCTATGAGGGTTCTGGTTACTGGCGGAGCGGGTTTTATCGGCTCCCATCTGGTAGATGCCCTGATGGCCGGTGGACATCAGGTTGCAGTCCTGGATAATCTCTTCACAGGCAAAGTCATCAACATCGCCCATCACCTGGGAAGCGAACGGTTCCGGTTTATCAATGATTCCATCCTGAACACCGCCGCGCTGGAGCAGTTGGTTCGGCGGGCCGACCTGATTTTCCACCTGGCCGCCGTCGTCGGCGTCAAATATGTAGTGGAAGACCCGCTGAACGCCATCATCGTCAACGTCCGGGGGACGGAGAACGTCCTGGAACTGGCCCACAAGTACTGGGTACGCACTGTCATCGCCTCCAGTTCTGAGATCTACGGGAAATCCACCGACGTGCCGCTGCGGGAGGACGGAGATCGGCTCCTGGGCCCCACCACCGTTCCCCGCTGGTCCTACTCGGACGCTAAAGCGATAGATGAGTACTTCGCCCTGGCCTACGCCAAAAAGGGGCTGCCAGTTACGGTGGTGCGGTACTTCAACGCCTACGGCCCGCGCCTGGACCCGCGTGGCTACGGCAGCGTGATTGCCCGTTTCTTCACCCAGGCGCTGCGGGGTGAGCCACTGACGGTGTACGAAGATGGTCAGCAGACCCGTTGTTTCACCTACGTGGCCGACACGGTGCAAGGAACGATTCTGGCAGGGACGGTGCCGGAGGCCATTGGGGAGATCTTCAACATTGGCTCTGATCGGGAAATCACTATCGCCGACCTGGCGCAGCGGATTCTGACTTTGACGGGCTCCCGGTCGGAAATCGTTCATATCCCCTACGCCTCCGCCTACGGCCCTGACTTTGAGGAGACCCGCCGCCGGGTGCCCGATGTACGCCGGGCTCGGGAAATTCTAGGCTTTGAAGCCACAACGCCGCTGGAAGAGGGCCTGCGTCGGACGCTGGAGTGGTTTCGGAGCAGGACGCGAATACGCACGGATGAATACGGATCACCACAGCAAGATTTTGCAGTTTAACCAATTCTTTTATTTCACCCCTCTCCTTGCCCGCCCATCTTTGGTGGCGGGCGAAAGAAATGAGGAGGTGAGAACCAGTTACGGCGGACTGCTCTGGATCATGGGTGAGGCCAAGCACAACCTGACCATGCGGGAAGTAGAGAAATTCGCCCGGACCGTGGATATGGCCCGCCGGAACCTGGAGGGGGAAATCTTCCCCGTCTGTTTCTGCTACCGGGCCCGGCCGGAGGTGCAGGAACGGATCCGGGAGTTGGGGTTCCACATCATCTTCTCCTACGGTGAACTGGTAGAATCAGGTACCGGGAGCGGTCAATGAACACCACCCGATTCAGCGCGATTCTGGATGGCATCCTGGAGGCCGGGTGGCTGGCCGCCATCATCGTTACCCCCCTCTTCTTTAACATTTACTCCAGCCGCGTTTTTGAACCGGATAAACTGACCACCCTGCGCTCCATTGCCCTGGTGATGGCGGCCGTCTGGTTGGCTCGGTGGGTAGAGGAACGGGCCGCCGGAGGAGGCCGCCTGCGCTTCTCCTGGCGCACCCCGTTGGTCCTGCCAACGCTGTTCACTGTCCTAGTCTACCTCATCAGCACTGCTTTCTCGGTGGTCCCCTATACCAGTTTCTTCGGCTCCTACCAGCGGCTCCAGGGCACCTTCACCACCCTTTCCTACATCGTCATTTTTCTCATCATCCTGGAGCGGATGCGCACCCGCGCCCAGGTGGACCGGTTCATCACCACGCTGATCCTGAACAGTCTGCCCATTGCTCTCTACGGCTTCGTCCAGCATGCCCGCCGGGACCCCCTCCCCTGGGGCGGCGATGTAACCCAGCGGGTGGCCTCCAACATGGGCAACCCTATCTTCGTCGCCGCATATATGATTATGGCCGCGTTCCCCACCCTGGCCCGCGCGGTGGACGCGTTCCGCTCCCTGCTGACCGACGAGAAGGCCGGGACCACCGAAGTTCTGCGGGCCGCCGCCTACATCTTCATCTTCCTGGTCCAGGTCATCAGCATCTGGTATACCCACAGCCGGGGGCCGCTGATGGGGCTGGTGATGGGGCTGGCGGTCTGGGCGTTCCTGGGGTTACTGGCACTACGGCGCGCCGCCCTGCGGGAAGTGTCCCATCCGGCCACAGACCTCCTGGAAGACGTCCGAGCCGGGGTCCTTTTCGGGCTGGGGAGCCTCGTCGGGGCTGGAATGGTGGGGGTTGGACTCTATCTGGCCCTGCACGACGCCGCCCAGACCAACCCGTCCCTGCGGTGGGTCCCCGCGGTCGGCGCCCTGGGGGTCATCGCTGGCTCCTGGCTGACCTTCATCCTCAACGGGCGGGGCTGGCGCTGGCTCTGGGCCAGCGCAGTGATGATCGTTCTCCTGTTTGCCGCTGGTTTCCTCACGGTTAACCTGGCCGAGCCAGTCAACGCCTGGGCCCAGGAGCAACCCTGGATGGGCCGCCTGGACGATGTCCTCCAGGCCGAGACCGGAACCGGCAAGGTCCGCTCCCTCATCTGGGAGGGGGCCCTGCGCCTGATTCTGCCCCACGAACCGATCCGGTACCCTCCCACAGCCACCGACCCCACTGGCCGTCCCGATCCCTTCAACCTCATCCGCCCGCTGGTCGGCTATGGGCCGGAGTCCATGTACGTGGCCTACAACCGCTTCTACCCGCCCCTCCTGGGCCACTACGAATCCCGAACCGCCTCCCCCGACCGCTCCCACAACGAGACGCTGGACTCGCTGGTCAACACGGGACTCTTGGGATTCGCGGCCTACCTCTGGCTCTTTGGCAGTCTGTTCTACTACGGCCTCTCCTGGCTGGGGTGGATTCCGGACTCTTCCCGGCGGCGGCTGTTTTTCATTTTATTGGTGACGGGCGCCCTGGCGGCCGTCGCGGTGGTGATCCCCACCGTTGGTCCCCACTTCTTCGGACTGGCCATTCCCGTGGGGATGATCCTGGGCATGCTGGCCTATCTGGTCGTCTGTGGGTTCTTCGCTCCGGAGTCCCTTCCCGCGCCCCATCCCCACCAGATTTTCCTGATCGGCATCCTGGCCGCCTTTGTGGCCCACCTGGTGGAGATTAACTTCGGCATCGCCATCGCCTCCACCCGGACTACGTTCTGGGCCCTGGCGGCGGTTTTTGTCCTTTTGGGCACCCAGGCGATTGTGGAACGGGAGGAGCGGCCCGCCGCGCCGCAGACGGCGCCGTCTCCCAAACCCAAAGGGAAAAAGCGGCGGCGCCGACCCGTAACTCCTCCGCCGGCGCCGTCTTCCGCCATCCCCTCCTGGCTCTGGCCCGCGCTGGGCTCCGCGCTCATCGGCGCGCTCATCCTGGGGACTCTCTCCTATGACTTCGTCAACAACGTGGAGCGGCTGAGCAACCCGGCACAGATTTTCTGGCGTTCCCTGACGGTGATCGCCATCGGCGGCCCCCCTCGCCAGTCCCTGGGCATCCTGCTGGTCTTCGGTATGGCCTGGGCGATGACTGCCCTGCTGACCGTCACCCAGATGGCCCACCGGGGGGTCTTCGGCGGGCGGTCAGGAGACCTGTGGTCAGCGGCCCTTGTCGTCCTCCTGGTCTCCCTGACGGTGGGGCTGACCTTCGGGCTGCTGCTGGCCGGGCGCCACGCCGCCGTCCTGCGGATGACCGTCCAGAACGTCAATGACCTCCTGCGCATAGCGGAATACATCTCCGGTCAGATCGGGGCCTACTACGGCTTCCTGGCCGTGGTGATTCTGCTGGGCGGACTGGCGCTGGCGGGGGAGCGGCCGATGCCCAAAACCTGGGGGACGGCCTGGGGGCCGGTGATGCTGGCGGTCCTGCTCCCGCTGGCGGCGCTCAGCGCGGTGCAGGTCAACCTGCGCCCCATCCGGGCCGACATCATCTACAAACAGGCCGACCCGTGGGACCGGAGCGGGCAGTGGGGGGCGGCTGTTCCCCACTACCAGCGGGCGGTCCAACTGGCCCCCCACGAAGATTTCTACTTCCTTTACCTGGGCCGCGCGCTCCTGGAAGCGGCAACGGTCACCCAGGATACGACCCAGCAGGAGGCGATTCTGCGGGAAACGGAGCGGGTACTCCTGCAGGCGCAGGCGCTGAGCCCACTTAACACCGACCACTCGGCCAACCTGGCCCGGATGTATCAGCGCTGGGCCGACCTCCCCGCCGGACAGGCGCAGCGGGAAACCCTCCTCTCCCTGGCTTCGCGGTACTACGAAGCCGCCACGTCGTTGAGCCCGAACAACCCCATCCTCTGGAACCAATGGGCCACCCTGCATTACTACAGTATGGGAGACGAAGAGGGCTTCTGGGAGCGCATCAACCGCTCGCTGGAGGTGGACGACGGCTTTGAGCAGACCTGGCTCATCATCGGCGATGTGCGGACGATGAAAGGAGACCTGGCAGGGGCGGCGGAGGCGTACCGGAGGGCTCTGGAAATTGTGCCGAATATGCCCCAGGTCTGGAACGCGCTGGCACGGGTCTACCTGCAGCAGGGACAGAACGACCAGGCGGTGGAGGCGCTGAGCCGTTCCCTGGAACTGGAACCGACCGGCCCCTGGGCCTGGGACGCCCACCGGCTGCTGGCGATTGCCTACTACCAGATGGGGGCCCCGGAGATGGCGCTGGCGGAGGCCCAGACCGCGCTCCAGATGGCGCCAGAGGAGCAGAAACCGGCGATAGAACAACTGATCGCTCAACTCCAGCCCTCCCAGCCGGTTACCCCGTAGCCCGTCCGTTCGGAGCGGCACGGAACGCAGGGAAGCGCTGCCCGAGAGCCGCTTCGTAGTGCAGGCCGCTGGCCTGCTGGAGCAGGCTAACAGCCTGGGCTACGCCGGTGTCCTGTGGTTTGCGTCTTTGCCTTCGTGGTGAACAATGAACGCTCTCTCTTCCCGACCCGATGGACGGCGGCCCGATGAACTCCGACCGGTGCGCTTCTTTCTGGACTACGTGGACTACCCGGAGGGGTCGGTTCTGGTAGAGTGGGGCCGGACGCGCGTGCTCTGTAATCTGACCCTCCAGGAAGGGGTGCCCCGCTGGCTGGCGGGCTCCGGGCAGGGCTGGCTGACGGCAGAGTACGCGCTGCTTCCCCGCTCCACCCACACCCGCACGCCGCGCGAGAACGGCCTAACCGGTGGTCGAACCCAGGAGATTCGCCGCTTCATCGGCCGCTCCCTGCGCGCCAGCCTGGACCTGGCCCGGCTGGGGGAGCGGACCCTGATCCTGGATTGCGACGTCCTTCAAGCCGACGGCGGCACCCGTACCGCCGCCGTTACCGGCGGGTATGTCGCGCTGGCCCTGGCCCTGCGCCGCCTGGCCGCGCGGGGAGTTGTCCCCCCGGACCTTATCCGTATGCCCGTTGCCGCCGTCAGCGTCGGCATCGTGCGGGGGGAAGTCCGGCTGGACCTCTGCTACGAAGAGGATAGTCAGGCCGAAGTGGACCTGAACGTGGTGATGACCGGGGACGGGCGGTTTGTGGAGGTGCAGGGCACGGCGGAGAAATCCCCCTTCTCCCGCTACCGGCTGGATCAGATGCTGAGCCTGGCCCGTCGGGGGATTGATGCGCTCATCGCGGCCCAGGAGGAGGCCCTCCGGTGAGGGGCTTCACTCCTCGCCAGCGATGGATCCTGGCCCTGATGGCGACCGCAGTCGTCGCCGTCTTTAGCCTTTTCGGCTACGTCGTCGTTACCACCACGCGGCAGATGGCGACCCTTTCCCCGCTCCCCTCGCCGCAGGGGCCGTCTGCGCCGGTGGCATCTCCGACCGCTCCAGCAACGGCTCAACCGTCGCCTTCTCCCTCTCCGACGGTCATTCCTACACCCACCCGGGTGGTTCCCCTCTCCCAGATTCAGAGTGCCCGCGCGGTGCACGAGGTAGCCCGTATTCTGGCCCGGGTGCGCGACCTCCCGCCGGTAGAGCAGTTCCCTGTCTCCTTCCCATCGGAGCGAGAGATCGCGCTGTACCTTCTCCAGCGGTATGGCGAGATCCGCCCGCAGGAAGCGCTGACCCTCTACGGGCTGCTGGGGTTGATCCCCCGGTTGGATGCGCCGCCGCTGCCAGACGTAACTGCGCAGGCCGCGCGGGTGTTCAGCCTCTACGCTCCGGCAGGACGGCAGATTCTGCTGGTGGCGGGCCGGGGGCCCGCCACACCCGACGATGAACTGGCCCTGGTCCACACCCTGGCCCACGCGCTGCAGGACAACGCGTTCGGACTGGGCCCGGATGCCGAGCCGCCGCGCGTCCCCCTGGTCTCCGCCTGTCGGCCCACGACGGACGCTGCGCTGGCCCTGCGCGCGCTGCTGGAGGGAGACGCCGTCCTCACCGCCGCCCGCTACGCCGGGGTGGCCTCCGACCCACAGGAGGTGGACCGTCTGGCGGGCCTGGCGGCAGGGGCCGAGGAGCCAACGTACGCGCCGCTGGCCAGCGCCGTCGCCTTTGAGGCGGTCCGCCTCTTCCCGTATCGGGAGGGGGCCCGCTTTGCCGCCGCCCTCTACGCCGACGGCGGCTGGGATGCTGTCAACCGCGCCTACGCTGCGCCGCCTTGCAGCACCCAGGAGATTCTGCACCCGGAGCGGTACCGGGCCCGTCGCCCCGCGCTGGAGCCAGCCATCCCAGACCTGACGCCCGTTCTGGGCAAAGGCTGGAGCCGGGCCCGACAGGATACCGTTGGCGAGTTCCTGGTCGGCCTGCATCTGGCAGCCTACCTGGACGACGACGAGCGTGCCCGCCGCGCCGCCGATGGCTGGGCCGGGGATACCTTCACCCTCTGGACCAATGAGACGGGCCGAGAGGTCATCGTCTGGCGGCTGGCCTGGGAAAGCCGGGAGGAGGCGGTAGAGTTTGAGCGCGCCTATGCCCTGCTGGTGCCCCGGTTCCGCAACCCGCCGCTGATTGCGACCAGCCCGCCTCTGGGCTTGAAGGGGCAGTTCTGGAGCGGCCCGGCAGGAGCAGCCTACCTCTTCCGCACCGGCCGCGTCGTTACCGTTATCTGGGGACCCGACATAGAAACCGTGTCAACGGTCGTCCCGGCGCTGCCGTAGCACAGGACCCGGAAAATACGGAGGGCACGGAAGGACACGGATCACTATGGAGCACAGGCTGTTAGCCTGAGAGAGATTGACACCGCTACTATTGCCTGCGGTCATCATCAATCATTTACATTTAACACTTTCGTCATCGTTACTTTTCAGTCCAAAGCGACAGCCTACTGCGCTGGCCATGGATAAGCCCTGGGGCGGGGAAACATGGGAAACCCGATTGACCCTGATCCTGGGCGGTGCCCGGAGCGGGAAGAGCGCCTATGCGCAGCGGCTGGCAGCGGAATCCGGCCAGCCGGTCCTCTACGTCGCCACGGCGACGGCCGGGGATGCGGAGATGGCCCAACGGATTGCCCGTCATCGGGCCGCGCGTCCCGCTCACTGGCGCACACTGGAGGCGCCGGTGAATGTGGGACAGGCACTGGAAGCGGCTATCACCGGAGACGAGGTCGTGTTGCTGGACTGCCTGACCCTGCTGGTCTCCAACCTGATGATGGAGGAAGGGACCGAGGTAACGGAAGACCGGCTGGAGGCGCGGGTTACCGATGAATTGGAGGCTATACTGAGGGTGTGCGCGGCCCGGAGGGCGACCCTGATCATCGTCTCCAATGAAGTAGGGATGGGGTTGGTCCCCCCGTACCCGGCTGGCAGGGTTTACCGGGACGTGCTGGGACGGGCCCACCAGTGGCTGGCCGCCCGGGCCAACCGGGTGGTGCTGATGGTGGCAGGGATTCCGCTGGAATTGAAAGGATGACGGATTGCGTCCTGCGTACTCCGTTCCACTCTCACTCCACCGTTATGGCCGGTAAAAGAATCCGGTCTCCCGCTGGCTCACCCTCTATGCTGACCCTCCACCGCTCCATCGTATCCAGCCAGTAGGCGCCGGTGGCCAGCGTGTACGTCTCCTGCCGTGCGTCGGCCGGGATGGACAGCCGATGCCGCTGGATGATCAAGTCGTCTGGCTCCCAGAATTCGGGCGGGAATCCCATACCGTCCGCCCCAGCGACAGGAATCCCGTCCGGCCCCAAAAGGTGCCCCATCAGCGAAAGAGGACGGGTGGGTGCCTCTTTGACCCGCCAGAACGTCCACACCTCCACCGTCTTCGGGGACGGAGCACGGAATACGGAGTAGCCCACGAAATCCAGCGGACCGTCCAGCGTGGCCGTCAGCGGATGCTCCGATGTCAGGGCTGTCTCCAGACGGTAGAGGTTGTAGAGGGGACGGCCATCAGCCCGGCGGGTCGGAACGTCCAGCAGGGCGCCAGGTGGTGGCAGAGTCTCCGGCGGCAGGACCAGGACGCCGGGCGGCCCGGAAGCCAACGACACCCAGGTCTGGGAGCAATCCACGCTGACCACCCGCAGGTCCAGGCAGCCCAGACCGGCACGCAGGGCATCGGGAGAGAGCACGGCCGCCGCTTCGGTGCAGATAACGGCCCAGCGGGGCGCGGGCCGAGGTTCCGCCCGATACAGGAAAAGCGCATCCCCCAGTCGGGCCAGGGGCTCTCGGGCCCGGAACCAGGCGTACGTGTTGACGTCTGGAGTATAGACGCCCTGAAGGACTGTAGCGCCAATCACGTAGATACCCGGAGCCGGGTCCAGTGGCGTGAAGGGGATGGCGCGCCAGTCCGGCGGCAGCCAGTCCACCGAAATCCCATAGACCTCCGGGCGCGCAGAACTGTAGTGGGCATAAAAGACCCGTTCCACGCCGTTTTCCTGCATCCAATCGCGCAATTGCCAGAGGTTCTGGCCCCAATCCAGGTTGGAATCCACCAGATAGCGGTATCCTCCGGCCGGGCCGCCTGCCAGTTCGTTGAAGAAGGCCAAGTAATTCGGGGCAACCCGTAGGGTACCGGCAGCCAGCCAGGCTAAACAGGCCAACAACGGAATACGCAATACAGAATACGTAGTGCATACTGCGCATTCCGTAATCCGTACCGCCCGGCCTGCCAGAATGAACAGGAACGGCAGGACCGGCAGGAGATGGCGGTAGCCAATGTTAACGGTGCTGAACGGAGTGGAGGCGAGGTAGACCAACGGGAAAACCACGAGAGGCGCCCAACGGCGCAAGGCCTGAGGAGCGAACCGGGGTTGCCCGATGAAGCCGACCAGAACCAAAAGAACCGTTGGCAATGGGGTCTTCAGAGCCAACGCGACGGGAAAGTAGTACCACCAGCCGTGATCCCGATTCTGGCCCATCAGGAAAGCCGGGTGGCCCAGCCGATAGTGCTCCTGGAGCGCGCGGTAAATCGCCACATGGGTTGCGGCGGGGAGGGGGAACGGGATTCCGGAGACAGAGCGGACCTCAAACCGGTAGACGGCCCAGAGGACCAGCGCGGCCAGGGCCAGGCCACTCAGAGCGGCCGCCAGCCGGTGGCGGAGGCGGACTGGTGCCAGAAGAGCCAGAATCAGCAGGGCCGGCATCAGGGAGAGAGCGGAGA
Source organism: Anaerolineae bacterium (assembly GCA_025060135.1). Classification (GTDB taxonomy): domain Bacteria; phylum Chloroflexota; class Anaerolineae; order B4-G1; family DUEL01; genus SpSt-77. Next base: position 25,780 of record JANXCY010000029.1, read on the forward strand.
CTTTGGAGGCCAGGGCCATCCCCAGGGCGACGCTGGAGCCGACGGCGTAGCCCCAGCGCGGGCGGCGCAACGCGCGGGCGGCCAGAAAGAGCGCCGCCGTCCCCCAGCATGTTACTGCCATGTCAGTGGTTACCAGCGAGCCGTGGGCGATGATATTGGGATCAAAGGCCAGCAGGAAAAGGGCCAACAGGCCACCGCGCGGCCCCCAGAGATCGGCGGCCCAGCGGTAGACGAGGGCCGCCAGCAGAAGAGTCATCCCGATGATAGGGAGCCGAGTCGCCAGCGCTATCCGGGCCGGGTGAGGATACTGCCAGACCACCGTGTCGGTAACGGCGGAGAGGCTGGCAATTTCCCAACCGTCTATTTGGCGCGGGTCGGGGAGATCTGGCTGAAGGAGCAGCGGCGCAGCGGCCAGGACGTTGGCCAGCGGTGGGTGGATGTGGATCGGCTGCAACCGCCGGTCGCCGGTGCGCAGATACGCATACCCCGCCGCAATGTGGGGGCCTTCGTCCACAGTGAGAGAGGAGGCGCGAGCATGGACGATTAATTGGGTAAAAAGAGCAACGATAAGAACACCGAACAGAAGCCGAACCTTGCTATCTCGCATCTGATACTTCTCGCAGGAACCAGAGCCAGCCTTGACAACCTCGGGTTTTCCGGTACACTTACTCCGCGTTCGGGTCCCCGGTCCCGAACCCATATACAGTCCATCCTATGCACAGGAGGTCACTATGAAAAGGCGCTACCTGATGCTGGCTGGGCCGACCCTCCTGGCTGTCGTGGCGGTGCTGGTCGTTTCCGGGATGTCCCAGGCGAAAACGGGACCTCCTGCCGCAGCGGACGTGATCGCTGCTGGGTCGGCCTCCCTCCATAACCCCGGATTTGACAACCACGACTGGTACGAGTTTCACCTTCGGTACGATCGGACCTATCCCAAGGGCGCTTGGCTTCCGGATGATGACAATAACCTCAACAATAACATCCCGGACAGCATTCGGCAGGACTGGCGGTTGTGGTATCTGCGCGGCACCGACATTGTGGAGCCGGACCCGGAAGGGACGTATGTTCTGAACGTAGAAGCAGTGCAG